>NZ_JBOFBG010000010.1:0-199313 GCF_051594305.1 Paenibacillus sp. IHBB 3054
TAATGAAAACAAGGAATAGCTCTGCCCTGGAACTGCTCCTTGTTTGATTCAACTATCGTTCTCCTTTCACTCAATGATTTACTTTGTTTCGGACGAATCAGATTGTTCTCTATGGAGGACTTCATGCGTTATTTTCGATTGGTCCTGTATTCGAAACAGCCATAACCCTCCCCCTTTTTTAATAGTCTTTATTTGACACCATTCAAAATTCAGGAATAGCTTCCTTTTGTGCATTTGAAATAAAAAGGGAGTATATAGTATTTTTGTCGAATTTGCAGTAATAAACATATGAGAAGTAATGAATACAAACAAGTGTTTCCTGTCACGTCAATGTATATAAATCGATGCATATTGGACATCTGAGAAACTCCTGTATTGGAGATGCGCTGGTTAGGATTTTGAAAAAAACAGGTTACAACGTGGAAGTGCACAACTATGTGGATGACCTTGGCAATCAGCTGGCAGATACGGTGGTCGGGCTAATGAATGTGCCGCTCGCGGGTGAACATGTCCGCTTCGGTGATTATTGCTGGGATATCTACGCCGGAATCAATAAGGAATACGCATTGCATCCTGAGACGGTCCATAAACGGACGGAGATTCTCCACGCATTGGAAGAAGGGAACGGCAATACCGCTTGGCTCGGCAGCCTTGTGGCTGAACGGATTGTGAGAGAGCATGTTGAGGAAATGAAAAACTTCGGCATCACCTACGATTTGCTGGTGTGGGAGAGCAGTATTTTAAAAGAGGGATTTTGGTCCTCTGCTTTTGCGCTGCTGGAACAGACGGCCGTTTTTGTTCAGGAAACCGAGGGCAAGCTGGAGGGATGCTGGATTCTGAAGCAATCGGCAACAGAAGGCACAGGGGCGGATTCAGAGGAACATCAAAAAGATAAGGTGCTGGTGCGCTCGAACGGGATTTTAACCTACACCGCCAAGGACATTGCCTATCATCTCTGGAAATTCGGACTGCTGGACAAAAACTTCTCCTACAGCGAGTTTAATGCAGGCATTTGGACGACGGGTCCAAGTGGACAGCAGATGCCTTTTGGAGAGGCAGATATGGTGGTTAACGTTATTGATTACAGACAGGAGTATCCGCAGGCGATGGTGAAGCAGGCTTTAGAGGTATTGGGATATGCCGGGCAAGCCGAGAAGCTTCATCATGTAAGCTATGGCGTGGTTTCTCTTAGTCCGGCTTTCGCCGCTGAACTGGGGATCGATACCTCGGACGGCAAAACCTCTTACGCCATGTCCGGCCGTCAGGGCATCGGCATCAAGGTCACCGAGCTGGTGCAGCTCATGGAGAACACCATTGAAGCCACCCGCTCCGACAAAAACGGCCTGTCCAGCCGGCTGATCGCCACAGCTGCAATCCGTTACTATCTGCTGCGTTTCAATCTGGGGACGGAGATTGTGTTTGATTTCAAGCAGGCGACCGAGATTTCCGGCAATACCGGCGTATACCTGATGTATACCTATGCACGTGCGGGCAGTGTGCTCAGTAAAGCCGCTGGAATGGAAGCAGGAGCCGTATTGGGAGCAGCGGCAGCTGCAACGTTGAAGACGGATGCAATGGCGGTAAATACGGCGGCGGATGGGGCAGCGGATGCGGCATCAGAACCAACTGCGGTGCCGGATTTCCCGGCCCCACTGGACAAAGCGGAGCTTGCCCTGCTGAGACATCTCATCATCTGGCAAGACACCTTATACAGCGCAAGCATCGAGCTGACGCCAAATACAATCTGCAACTACGCACATACTCTGGCCTCGCTGTTCAATAACTTTTATTCCGCCTGCCCGATTCTCAAAGGGGATCCATCCACCATCCGCTTCCGTCTCTGGCTTACTTCGACATTCCAGGAAACGCTCGGCGAAGTGCTTGAGGTGCTTGGCCTGCCGAAGCCGGAGCGGATGTAACCGAGGAAGTAGCAGACTGTAGAGCGGGTATTAATCAAGAGCAAGCCGGTCTATGCAATAAGCACGGATATCACTTCATCACTGAGATATAAGCTTAATTGCACTGTGTACAGCTAAAACCCAAGAAAATCACTCCTCATGGGATTTAGTTGTATGCGGTACAGCTAAAAACCTCCCAATTCATCATTGGGAGGGATATGGACAAATATAAATGTATAGAGTGCAATTAAGTTACTTCGCTCCCGATTATGAGCACTTTTAGCTGCACAAAATACAACTAAACTTCAGTTGTTCGCAACTGCGGTGGATGCTCCAACGCCCCCCACAGGTTTCTCTCCCCCCCAGACGCACAAACAGCCTTCCCGAAGGAAGGCTGTTATGTGTGACGTCCCGGAAGGGATTCGAACCCCCGACCGTGCGCTTAGAAGGCGCATGCTCTATCCAACTGAGCTACCGGGACAAAAGTGAAGTAATTAATTCCTAAAACATATGTATTCACGCAACGTTCTCTATTATACCGCATTCAGATTTTTTTTCAAGGCTGCAGCAATATAATTTACTAAAATGCGGCGAAACAGCAACGGTAGCACAGCAGATCAGCCTATCCTCACCAGTCACCCTCCCACAGCATTTCTGTCCCCGGGGCAGAATCAGCGGCGGTCAGCCGCTCACCCAATCCGTTCTACCCCCGGGGCAGACTGCGGCAGTTTTGCCGCATCCAATCGCCGGATTTCAGGAGTCACTTGTGGAAATGCTGTTCCAGCTGCTTTTTCAAGTCGCCGAAGATAAGCAGTTCGCGCTGGAATTTGGAGCGTTCATCCTCGGGGCTCATAATGATACTGCCAGTAAAAGCACTGGCCGTCACATCCTGAAAAGCGTCATGCAAATTGTTATCAAACCAATCGGTCGCAGTATTTGCGTCATTCGTCAGAATGCGCACAATTTCATAACCTTCCTCGCGCTGGTCTTCAACAATGTACACCAAAAGTGCGGAATCGCCTACAGCTCCCGGCAATACACCCACTTCTGCACAAGGCGCGCCGTCATATTCGGTCATTCTGCGGATTTTGGCGTCTTTAATATAATACACTTGTCATCCATCCCTCCTGGCAAATTTCCCTCTCCCTTAGTGTTCGGATAAGGACATACATTTTATCCCTTCCTTCGGCATATATCTGTATTACTTGGCAAAAAAGAAACAAGAGGATACGGCTGTGCCATCCTTAAAGGAGTTTATGCTAAATTCTTATATTTGGACAACAATCGCACAAAAGAGAGGATGAACCATCATGTGCGGAATAACCGGATTTATCCAGTGGCGCGGCGACCTCACACAGCACTCGCAACTGCTCGTAAAAATGACTGAAACCTTGGGCAACCGCGGGCCGGATGCGGCCGGAACCTGGATTTCAGGGCCTTGTGCCTTCGGTCACCGCAGACTTAGCGTTATCGATCCCGAGAACGGCGCACAGCCTATGATCGCCCGCCATGACGATAAGGTGTACGCTATTGTGTACAACGGCGAATTATATAACGCCCCCGAGCTCAAAAAGGAACTGAAACAGCGGGGACACCATTTTCTCACCGAGTGCGACACCGAAGTTCTGCTGCACGCCTATATGGAGTGGGGACCGGACTGCACCGGGAAGTTGAACGGAATCTTTGCATTTGCCGTCTGGGACGGCCTGCGGGACCAGGTATTTTTGGCACGCGACCGCCTGGGTGTGAAACCTCTGTTCTATAGCCGGGTGGACGATGTTTTTGTCTTCGGCTCCGAACCCAAAGCGCTGCTCCAGCACCCCAAGGTACAACCGAAGGTAGGACCGGAAGGACTGGCGGAAATCTTCATCATCGGTCCGGCCCGCACTCCGGGACATGGGGTATACAAAGATATATTCGAGCTTCGTCCAGGTCATGCCATGATTTATAGCCGGGAAGGCCTGCGCAGCTATGCATATTGGAAATTGGAAAGCAATCATCACACGGAAAATGAAGAAGAAACAGCCGCCAGAGTGCGTGAATTGCTGCAGGATACACTGGAGCGGCAGCTGGTTTCCGATGTTCCGGTCTGCTCCCTGCTGTCCGGGGGGCTCGATTCCAGCGCGCTGACCGCGCTCGCTGTGGATTATTACAACCGCACCGGCCAAGGCCGGGTGGATACCTATTCCGTCGATTATGTCGACAACGATAAACATTTCAAAAGCCACACCTTTCAGCCCGGCGCAGACGGTCCGTGGATTAAGCGGATGGTTGATGAGCTGAACACGAATCACCATTATGTAGCCTTTGATACACCAGAGCTGGTAACGGCGCTGGACAATGCCCTTGAATCCCGCGATTTGCCGGGAATGACGGATGTGGATTCTTCGCTGTATCTATTTTGCCGTGAGATTAAAAAGAACGCGACCGTGGCCATTTCCGGCGAGGCGGCGGACGAGATTTTTGGCGGGTATCCCTGGTTCCACCGGGACGAGATGCTCTCTTCCGGCACGTTCCCCTGGTCGGTAGCCCCCAAAATGCGTGCAGGTCTATTGTCGCCGGAAGTGGGGGAATGGATACGTCCACTGGAATATTTAGGTGACAGATACAGCGATGCGGTAGCGGAGGTGCCGAAGCTTGAAGGCGAGACCGGCAAGCAGGCGCAGATGCGCGTAATGTCCTATCTTAACATCACCCGCTTCATGCCGACACTGCTGGATCGTAAAGACCGGATGAGCATGGGTGCAGGACTGGAGGTCCGCGTGCCGTATTGCGACCACCGGCTGGTCCAGTATGTATTCAACATCCCTTGGGAAATTAAAACCGTAGGCAACCGGGAAAAAGGCATTCTGCGCAAAGCACTCGAAGGCATCCTGCCGGATGATGTGCTCTACCGTAAAAAAAGCCCTTACCCCAAAACCCATAATCCGGCCTATTTAAATGCCGTTCGGACTCAGATGCTGGGCATTCTGGATGATTCCACTTCGCCCATCCTGCCGTTGATTGATGCAGCCAAGATCCGTGAAATCGCTGCCTCTCCCGAATCCTCCAGCAATCTGCCCTGGTTCGGCCAGCTGATGTCCGGCCCGCAGCTGTTCGCTTATCTCGCCCAGGTTAACCTGTGGCTGCGCAAGTATAACGTTTCTATCGGGTAAATGACCGCTAAGCTCTCTGCTGTCTGGTCAGCCAATAACTACAAACAGCAAGCCCCCATCCGGAGGCTTGCTGTTTGTAGTTTCCTATTGTAAGAGGCTTGCTCAGAAATTAAAATTATCCGGGTCCGGACCGAACCTGTGGTTCTGGTTCAGGTTCTCAATCGCCTTAACGTCATCGTCGCTAAGCGTGAAGTCGAAAAATCTGGCGTTCTCTGTGATCCGCTCTGCATGAACCGATTTGGGAATGGTAATGACACCCTGCTGCAGATCCCAGCGCAGTACAATTTGAGCGACAGTTCTGCCATATTTGCCGGCCAGCTCTTTAAGCAGCGGCACATCCAGATTGCCCTGCATCAGCGGACTCCAGGCCTCCAGCTGAATGTCATGCTGGCGTGTATATTTCAGCAGCTCGCGCTGGGTCAAGAGCGGATGGAACTCCACTTGATTGACCACAGGCACCACACCTGTATCGTCGATAATATCCTGCAGATGATGGATCTGGAAGTTGCTCACCCCGATGGATTTCACGAAACCTTCCTTTTGCAGATGAATAAGCGCCTTCCAGCTCTCCCGGTACTTGCCGGCGACCGGCCAGTGAATCAGATACAGATCAATTACATCCAGCCCCAGCTTGCGGCGGCTTACTTCAAATGCTTTCAATGCAGATTCATAACCTTGATCAGGATTGCGCAGCTTGGTCGTAATGAACAGTTCCTCCCGGGGCACTCCGCATTCACGGATGGCTTGTCCGACGCCTTCTTCATTATTGTATCCAGCTGCCGTATCAATGCTGCGATAGCCTGTTTCCACTGCTTCTTTCACCGCGTTGATAACTTCCTCGCCATCTTTGGTCTGCCACACGCCCAGTCCCAGCCACGGCATAGTTACTCCGTCATTTAATGTAGGTCCACCCGAAAACGGTCCGTTCAATTCACTCATCGTTAACCCTCCAAGCCTAATGATATTGATCTAACTACCTTAACCTTAAAAGAGGCCGCATAATCAGCCGATGACCAAAATCAGTATAGCAGATTGCTCCCGCAGGCCAAAATACCGCTCTGCGCCGGTAAAATACAAGTGAAAGCGGCTTCGCCGTCCTCAAAAGGACGGTATCCGTTTCAGCGAGAAATAGAAGGATAATTTATAGCATGAAGCATATAGATGCTTATATTTGATCAAAAAATAAGTGCAGTCTGCGTTCACAGTCTGCACTTATTTTAGAAATCGCTTATTTGTCGATCAGCTTGAAATCGTCAAAATGGAATTCTGGAGATACGATGCAGGAGACCAGCACTGGTTCGTCGCCGAGCACACGGGCCGCCTGCCATACTCCCGCCGGAATAACCACCTGCGGCTGCTGGCCGGCGGCGATGTCGAGACCCAGGATAACCTCGGTAACATCCTCCGGCTTGTCACCGCTGCCTCCAAGGCTTAACACAATCGGACTGCCGGAATGCCACAGCCAGATTTCGGAGGACAGCACCGTGTGCCATTCCGAGGTTTCACCCGGATGAAGCAGGAAATAAATCGAAGAAGCTGAGGCTCTGGAGCCCGAATAGCTGCTTCCCAGTGTTTCTTGCGGGATATCAAAGGATGATTTCCAAAGTCTTTTGTACCATCCGCCTTCAACGTGAGGCTGCAGCCCCAGCGCTTCGACCAGCGGAGAAATTTCTTTTTGCGTCACAGTATCGTCTCCTTAAAGTTTCGCGAAGCAAAACTGGCTTCGTAAGCTTACGCTTAAGTTTTGCTTTTACTTTAACGGAATGTGCCGCAATTGTCTAATCCGCTTCCGTTTATTTGCTCTCCTTGCTCGCCTTGAACACCTCGGCGATAGCCCCGAGACTGCCCAGCGTTTCAACGGCGCTGGTCGGCAGGAACACCTTATTGGCCGGTCCCTTGGCGATTTCGCCTAACGCTTCAAAAGATTGGTAAGCCAGCACACGCTCATCCAGCCCTGCGCTGGCGATCAGTGCGATCCGCGTCTTCTCGGCTTCGGCGACCGCCTGAATCGCTTTGGCCTGGCCCAGTGCTTCCAGCTCCTGCGCCTGGCGGAACCCCTCCGCTTGACGGATACGCGCTTCCTTATCGCCTTCCGCTTTCAGAATCTTGCTCTGCTTATCCCCTTCAGCACGCAGGATCATATCCTGTTTGGCGGCTTCCGCCTCCAGCACAATCGCCCGCTTGCTGCGTTCCGCCTTCATCTGCTTATCCATCGCTTCCTGAATGTCCAGCGGTGGCTTGATATCAATAACTTCCACACGCTCGATCCGCACGCCCCACTTTTCAGTCGCTTCATCCAGAGCCAGGCGGATATCCGAGGAGATTTTTTCCCGGCCGGACAACGTTTCATCCAGCTCCAGCTTCCCGATAATCTGCCGCATCGTAGCTGTGGAAATGTTACGCACACCATATACATAATCGGAAATTCCATAAGTCGCTTCTTCCGGACCAACGACCTGATAGAAAATGATCGTGTCGATCTGCACCTGTACGTTATCCTTGGTGATTACGGTTTGCGGCGGCACATTGGCCTGTTGAATCCGCAAATCATGGTAGGTCCGCACCTGATCAATAATCGGAATCAGAATATTCAGACCCGGTGTAAGCAGCCGGTGGAATTTACCGAGACGCTCCACAACCCCTACCCGCTGCTGCGGTACGATTTTGATCGTAAGCGCGATAAAAACGACGACGACAGCAATAACAATACCGATAATTGCCCATTCCATTAGTACTTATCCCCCCATCGTTCTACTTCGATAATCGTGTTGCCTCTTCGGATGACACGGACTGCCTGATCTTTGCCCAGAGCTTGAACCGAGGTTGCGCTCCAGGTGTCACCACCCACTTTGACTTGCCCGTACTGTCCCGGCGCAATCGGCTCGACGACAATACCTTGTCTTCCGACAATCTCCGTCCCTGTATCCTTAAATCCCCGTGAGTTGCGGAATCTCGCGACCAGAGGTTTGGTGAAAAAGGTTAGGACGAGGGCAACCAATGAACCGACGACCACCTGCAGCAAAATCGCCTCAGGAAACACAAGTGAGATCAGACCAGCCGCCAGAGCACCAATGCTGAGCCAGAGAAGATAAAAAGTAAGCGCAAACATTTCAATCACAAACAGAACGCCGGCTGTAATCAACCAAACTATCCAAGCCTCCATCGGTGAATCCACCACCTTCCGCTATATACTACTATAACGAAAAAAACGGCATAGCGTTGCATTAGTTTTATCAGGGCTGGGACACAGCCATGCTTTTTCATTATATTTCAGCGGATGGAAGGTTATGAGCACCACAATCAGCCTTCTTCATAAAAATCCACATATTTCCCACATTATACAGGAAGACGGGGCTGGTAAATCCGCTGTTTCTGCATTCGATCCGGTGAAGTAATTCTGCTGGTGATTATGACATAATAAAAAAAGCTTGCAGATCGAGGCGCAGCCTTCTCCGCAAGCTTTTTTTACTGTTCAGATGGAATTTAGTGCTAGATCAGCTGCCACAAAGCCTGCGTTACTGCCGGCTCCCAACCTTGCAGCGAGGTATGCGACTGCAGGCAGATGTACGTTTTGCCGCTGTAGCTTACCTTATCGCCTGCTGTATAGGCCACTCCTGCTGCCCAGGCAGATCCCCCGGGCGTTGCCGTCGGGCTTACTGTAGCTGTTGGCACGGGTGTTCCCGTTGGTACTGGCGTTGCTGTAGCCGTTGGCGCTGGCGTAGTGTTGCCGCAGGTGCCAATCACTTTCCAAACCCCGAATGCACCGCTCAGATCAGGGCGTTCCCCCTGTGTCCACCACTGGGCTTCATACAGCACACCTCCATAGGAAGCCTGCTGGCCCTTGGTGTAGATGGTTGCCGCGTTCCAGGCCGCCGCTGTACATTGCCCCGGTGTTGCAGTTGGCGTCGGGGTAACAGTAGCAGTAGGCGTTGGTGTTGGTTTCACAGTAGCTGTTGGTGTTGGTGTCGGAGTCGGTGTAGCCGTTGGCGTTGATGTCGGTTTCACTGTGGCTGTTGGCGTTGCAGTCGGTGTTGGCGTCGGCACCACTCCGCCGCCCAGATCGGTGTTCAGCTTGTTTTGCAGTGTTTTGTTGCGGTCGCCGCTGGTCTCCCAGAACATCGCTCCTGCCAGGCCTTTGGTTTTGATATAGCTGGTTTTATAGCCGATGGACTCGGCGTCATCATAGCTGATGAAGGTTTGTGTAGACGGATTGTAGAGATAAGGAACTTTTGAGGTGTTGTTCCAGTAGCGGGTATAGCCGTTTTTGTTAATATAGTTAGCTTCGAGATCATAGAAATCATAGCTTCCCTTTTCCCATGTGCCTGTGGACGAAATACCGGCGGACACCTGATATTGCCCGTTTCCTGTACTCGGCGCACCACCCCAGCCGCGTCCGTAAAACGGCATGCCCAGGACAAGCTTATTCGCCGGGACTCCGCTTGCGAGATAGCTTGTGACAGCCTTGTCGATATTGTAATTCGCCGGATCGGTCAGACCTGATGAGGCTGCTGCCGGGTCATAGTAGAGCGGGGCATTGTGTCCTGTAGTCGTGTTCCAGCTGCCGTTGAAATCATAGGTCATAATGTTGATCCAGTCGACAACAGCAGCAATGCCGCTAAGGTTGTTATTCTGAACGTAGGCAGGACTTGCACCAGAGGCAATGGTCAGCAGGTAGGTTTTACCGTCAGCGGCTCCGGCCGCATTCAGCTTTTCACGGATTTTCTGCAGCAGCAGTACGTAATTCTGCTTATCCTCCGGACGGTAGCTGTTGCCTGCAAGGCCTCCGCTGACCGGGTATTCCCAGTCCAGATCGACACCATCCATTTGATATTTGCGGATGAAATCGACTGCGGAATTTGCGAATACTTCACGGGTCGCTGCCGTAGCGGCAACATCCGAGAACCGGTTCGACCAGGTCCAGCCGCCGATGGATATCACCGTTTTAAGATTCGGGTTCTTTTCTTTCAGTTTCCATAGCTGCTTCAGGTTGCCTTTAATCGGATCATCCCACTTGTCATCCCCAAAGCTTTTCTGGGCATCAATCCAGGGATCACCCAGCACAATCGTTCCATTCGGAACACTGATCGTTTGGCCTTGCTCATTTTGGCAGGTCCAGGTGACCGGATTGGGTCCGCTCGGGTCAGGATTGCCGTGAACCCCGTTCCAGCATATATCGGCAAACGCATAGTTGATTACATTCATTTTACTGGGATCGATATCCGTTACGTTGTAGGCTCGCCCATAGGCAGCCCAGGAAGCATAATAACCGACGAGCTTGTAGCCCGCAGCCGCATTTGCAGTTTTGACACTGGTGCCTATCGTTGAAAAGAGTGCAATCACAAGAGCAACGGCCATACCAAGCACAAAGGTTTTACGAAATCTGCTGTTTGTCGACCTCATTTCCATTTACCTCCTCGGTTCAATGCATAGCAGTCCTCTTTACAGGCAAAGCTCCCCAAAGTCACCTCCTGGTTCGGATTCACCTTCATCCAGTGTCTCTATCAGATTCATGAGATCAGGATGGTAGATTAAGCACACAAAAAAGCGCAAGATAAAATAATCTGTGCTCTTAATCTTGTATTGCTGTTCATGGGTTGCAATCCCGGTAATGTTGTCCGGGCAAATGCTTATGCCTACAAAATAGTTGGGAGGGATGGTGTACATGGAATAGGAGGATTCATAACATAAGAAGGATGAAGGCAATCTTATTGTCATATAAAGCACAAGATTAAGCTAGGGGGAAATTTCCATAGTCAGGGGGGAATATCATCTAATTTCCAGTTTTTTCGGCAGCAATAACTGTGCCTCTGTCCCCTATTTGAGGAAGGTTTAGAATTCCGGTGACAAAGGCGTTCCCTTACGCTCCGACAGTTCAAGAGTTGATGGTATCCTTTGCCACCAGATGCGATTATCCTGTCACCTACTGCATTTCCAGCTCTGTATCACTCCAGTGAAGCTGGACGCCATGTTCTAGTAAGAGCTGCTGGTAAGCCTTGCGATGGTCATCCGATCCATGAACCTCACGCGGCAGAACTTTATTTGTAATGGCGTAAGAGGCCAGAAGTCCCGCAGCTTCACCAATATTCCATTCGGTTGGATGAAGGCGGTAGCAGCCGTTTGCGATCTGGGTCATTGAGATATTTTTGCAGGCCGGAAGCAGGTTCGTGACGCGAATAGGGATCAGTGAGCCCAGCGGAATTTCATACGGATGATTGGGAATGTAGAACGTGCGCTGGGATACGGTCGTGGGATGAAGATCCAGATGATAGCTCCCAACGCCCACACTGTCCTCATAGCGCATAGGTCCCGCTTCACCGCGCAGCTCCTTGCTCACATCCAGCTCAGTCACCGTGTAGAGTCCGCGGATTCTTCTTGCTTCACGGATGTAGGGAGACTTCGCAAGCCCGTCCTCTGTCCCAAGTACATCTCCCCGCAGCCTCACTCCCGGATACCCCTTCCCGCCATCCAGTCGGGCCGCCTCCGTCTGAAGCCAATAGACAAGTGACAACGTCAGCTGCCTGGCTCCTTTCAAATGCCGTTCCCGTTCCCCGGGAGGCACTCCGATCAGCGGACCGGCATAATAATCGTTCAGCGCCCAGTTCAGCAGGGTGACTTCACCGTCATTGAGCGGCAGGCTCCAGACCGCAGGATCGACAATCCTCCGGTAATCCCACAGCGATACAATCCCCTCTTCATTGGGAAACATGGTGAATTGCTTCAGCTTCGTCGTATCACTGGCATCGGAGGCGTACCAGCTGAGAATGGGATACATTGAAAAGGAAGGCACATATTGAAGCCAGTAGTCATAGTCCTCAGGACGTTCTATCGTAAAATCGCCGCCTGGTACATAATCGACGGCAGCGACATGGGTAATCGACTGCATATCGAGCGGGTCCGCTTCATCCAGCGCATGCGGTTCCCCTGTCTCATGACGTGATTCAGCGCCGCTTCGATACTCCACCCCCGCAAGCGGCAGCAGATCGCCGCATTCCGTCGCATCCAGATAATACGCCCCTTTAAGCTTGATCTCGGTTCCATTCACGGTATGTAAGACCGTCACCGCCGTGACCTCATCGCCTGCCGTCTCAGCATGAACGGGAACCGTATAATAGAGCACTTCAAGCCGTCCCGAATGTACATACGGAGCCAGCATTTCGTGCAGAACGCTGAGTGCAACCTTCGGCTCATGGGCAAGCCGGCTAACCCAGCAGTTCCCCGGATTGAGCAGCGGATTGTTTCTGGCAGACTCCGTAAGCGGATAATTCCGTCTGTAATACTCCCGCACCCTGTTGCGGAACTCCCGGTAGGTAGCCGTGCTGCCGGAGTTCTCGATCCAGCGGTGCTCATCCGGCGGAACCGCCTGCGAGGTCAGCTGTCCCCCCAGCCAATCCGTTTCCTCGGTTAGAATGACGCGCAACCCTGCCTTGGCTGCGGCGAGAGCCGCGGCAGTTCCTCCAAGGCCCCCGCCGATGATGATCACATCACTTTGTTTCACTTGTCCAAATGTCATGCGGTATCCTCCTCCTCATATCCGTCCGGCAACTGCCGGAAGCAATCCAATGCAAGCTTGGCCGCGCCGAAGCAGCCTGCCCGGTTCCCAAGCTCCGCCGCTGCAAGGATGCCGGAAAGTCCCTCGCCTTTCAGCCTGTTTTTTAGCAGCGGCCACCAGACATCCCGGTCATGAATAACCCCGCCGCCAATCACGATAAGCTCCGGATCGAGCGTAGCTCCAATATTGTCCAAGACTACTGCCAAATCAGAGGTGTAGTGTTCGAGAACCTGCAGGGCATCTGGATCACCCCGCCGTGCGTCGCTCATAAGCTCCGCTCCATGTTCATACGCCCGGCCTGTCAGTTCATTTCCGAGCCGCAGCAACGCGGAACCCGAGACGTATTGCTCTACACAGCCCCGGCGGCCGCAATTACAGAGCCGGCCGCCGGGAAACAGGACACTGTGCCCGAATTCTCCGCCGCTCCAGCGCTTTCCCCGGTTAAGCAAGCCCTGGGTCATAAGCGCTCCGCCTACTCCGGTACCCAGCGTGAGCATGACCAGATTGTGCCGTCCGCGGCCGGCTCCCTGCCAAGCCTCGCCCAGCAGTGCGGCGTTCGCATCGTTATCGGCGGCTGCAGGCAATTTGAAGGTATCCTCCACCCAACCGGCAAGCTGAAGCCCCTGCCATCCGGGTAAATTATCGGTGGCATACACCACTTCACCCGTGTCGGTATTTACTCTGCCTGCCGAAGCAATCCCGATGGCCTGAACAGGACAGGCCTTGAGCAGTTCGCGGACCACAGCATTCAGCTTGCCGAGTATTGCCTCCCGGCCCTGCCATGCTTCCGTATCGCGACTGGCTTCCGCCCATACGTTTCCGATCTCATCGAGCACCAGCCCTTTAACGGCCGTCCCTCCGATATCCACACCGATGACCCGTCTCATCCTCGCATCCCTCCCTTTAGCTCTCGTATCTTTCGATGGAGAGCCAGATGTATTGAGGCTGCGGCTGCACCCTCAATAAATACGGTCAATGACAGCTCTTGCCGTCCGTTCCTTCATGTTCTTCGTCTCATCTGTATGCCTTCGTTCCAATCCTTCACAGATCAGGTCGATAATGAACAGCTGGGAGATCTTCGCACCGATGGACCCGCCTTCCAGAGGCGACTCTTTACCGGCAGTGAGAAGAACGATATCAGCAATAGACGCGATGGGGGACTTCGCGTAGTTGGTCATGGCAATGATCTTCGCCCCGTTCTGCTTCGCCTTCATTAACATATCATTGGTATCCAGAGTGCTTCCGGAAACGCTGATGCCGAAGGCGATATCCCCTTTGCCCATCGTTACTGCCATCATCGACTGGATATGGCTGTCCGCTATGGCCTCAACCCGTCTGCCGATACGCAGAAAGCGATTTTTGGCATCCAGTGCGGTAATCGCCGATGAGCCTACCCCAAAAAACTGCACATGGCGCGCCGCATCAATTTGATTAACGGATTCTTCAAGCTGTCCGCGGTCCAGCATGCTCAGGCTGGATTGGAGGACATCAACCATTGATTCGTAAAGATGCGTCGGATAATCCCCGTCTCTGCCTTCACGGCCGGACAAGGCTTGCTGTTTTGGCAGCCCTTGGGCAAGCATAAGCTTGAAATCCTGGTAACCCTTAAATCCGATTTTGCGGCAGAAGCGCATGACCGTGGTTTCACCGGTGCCGGCAAAATCCGCAAGCTCCGTAACCGAAAAATAGATGATATTATCCGGATGCTCAAGCACACAACTGGCCACCTTCTGCTCCGATTTGGTCATGGAAGGATAATACGTATTAATCCGATCCGTCATTTCCATCGTTAACAGCCACCTTTCTAATTGCTGCCATAAATCGCCCGGTAATCAGCTGGGGTCTTGTAATGGCTGAACCCACAACTACCGCATAAGCTCCAAGCTCCAGAGCCTGCTGCACCTGGGCGGGTTCATTCATTCTGCCTTCCGCAATAACCGGGATGGACAAACGATCAACGGCGCTTTGCAGCAGTTCAAAGTTAGGCCCTTCCTGCTGCAGGGAATACGGCGTATAGCCCGAGAGTGTGGTCGAGACGCAGGTGACCCCCAGAGCTTCTGCATGGACAGCCTCCTCCAGAATCGAAATGTCGGCCATCGAAGCCGTGCCGCTCCGGTGCAGAAAAGCGACGATTTGCTCCAAGGTGCTGTCTCCCGGTCTCTTCTGCCTTGTCGCATCAAAGGCGATCATATCGGCCCCGGCCTCCAGCAGTTCGTCAATTTCTCTTAGTGTTGGTGTGATATATACTTCCGAACCCGGATAATCCCTCTTGATAATACCGATAACCGGCAGCGAGACGGCGCTTTTGATCGCCCGGATGTCTGCGGAGCCATTTGCACGGATGCCTACAGCCCCTCCTTCCTCGGCGGCAGCTGCCATGCGTGCCATGATTTCAGCACCATGCAGCGGTTCACCCGGAAGCGCCTGACAGGATACGATTAGTCCATGACGCAGCTTCTGCAATATCGTATTCAGGGTCCCCACCCTCTCTCTAGTAGTCTATTGTTCCTTGGATTCCTCGGCTGGCACAAAGCGAACGGAGAGCCCTACCTCAAACATCCGGTTCCAAGGCATGTAGCAGTCTGTAATCTCTACCTTTCCCCCAGGACTATCAATTCTTGAAGCCAACTCCTGGCGCAGTCGCTGTTCAACCAGAGCCGAGGCCTTTCCCCGCTGCCCGTCAAGCAGATATTTGCCGAAGCCCAGCTCCTGGATTGGACCCTCGCTAAGCTCCCCGCGGACGACTGAGCAATAGCATACATCCTCGGCATACCGGAGACCAAGGAAGTCCAAATGCTCTTTAGTACGCCCGTAATGCAGATAGATCATAGCCTGTGAAATGACCGTCCCCAGCGTGTTGGAGCTTGTATTCCAGGCGGCATAACCTGCGAGTTCAAACAGCATTTCCTTTTCCCGCAGCATTTTGACCAGCTTCTGGTCACCGCCATTGGCATAGCCGACATCGGCAACGGCAACGGGCTTGCCTTTATGTTTCATTATATAGTCGCCGTATTCCACAAGCTCCATCAGGTTCCGGTACACATCATAGCTGAAAAAAGACTGATGCTGCGATACCGCTTCCATCATTGTCTCTCCCGGCGTATTCAGCAGCAGCACAAGATCCGCCTCCTGGGCACTGGAAGCAATCAGGCCTCCTGCGGCGGTGATCTGATACTTCAGCGTTTCATAGAAAAAGCGGTCTTCGAACAACGGGGTGACGAATGCTCCCTGCACCGAAGACAACCTCGGATAAATGAGCGGCACTGATCCTGTAGTTTTATTAATCATCCGTGCCAGCAGCGTGCAGCCCACCTCGTCTGCACCGGGGTACATATAGGCTTTAAGCTCCAAATCAAGCTCCGTAATCCGCGCGCGGACCTTCTGCTGGTCTTTGGCTGTATGCCCGAAGGGTGCCGAGTCATCCTGCGGGAAAATCAGGAACTCGATAATACCTTCCTTCACCAGCTCCAGCACCAGTTTATTCGCTTCAATATTGATGCTGCGCCGTGCGAGGTAATCATCCAGTATTTCCTGCGGAAGCCGGGCTTCAATCTCCGCAAGCTCCTCCAGTTCCTCTCCTGATGCGTTGCCGAGCTCCTTGCGGTGGCCAATAAAACCTTTGCGGAAAATTTCCCGGCCCCAATCGGCATAATAATCCGGCTCTTCGTCGGACAGCGAATACTGCGGGCAGCGCATAATAAGCTGAAATGCATAAATGACCAGCTTCGGGTGCAGCCGTTTGAGATCCCGCAGTTTATCAAGCCTTGCGGCAAGCTCCTCCAGCTGCAAGAGATGCAGTCTGGAGGGGATAATCCCTCCGTACAGCAATGTATCTAAAGCGACCACTGCACCGTCCGCCTGGGAACAGGCCTCTTCAAACCATCTCCATAATCCGTCCGCATCTCCGGGACGTTTCTTCAGTCCCATCAGTTGCATCGGGGGACGCTGCACCTCAAAATCTGTTCCCCTAGCCAACAGAGGGGGGAACTCGTAATTGCAGGGCCGCTCATCCAGCGGCACAAATGCGATTGTGTATGAATTCGCCATTCTTACCCGTCATCCTTTCTATCTGATCATTGAATCCCCCTGCAGGGTCAGCCGGGATCCGTTCTTAACCTTTGATCGCACCTGCGATACCTTCCATATAATATTTCTGTGTAAATAGAAAGACGACAATAATAGGAATGACCGATATCATCGTCCCTGCGGCAATCCAGCCGAAGTTATACGAAAACTGGCCGTTCAAATACGTAAGCGCGGCAGCCAGCGGATATTTCTCGGGATCATCCAGGATGACAATCGGCCACAGGAAGTTATTCCAGAACGCCATGACTTCCAGCAGCACAATGACGGCAATCCCCGGTTTGACCAGCGGCAGAACGAGCTGCCAGAAGATGCGGAGCTCTGAAGCGCCGTCCATTTTCCCTGAATCCCTGATATCCGACGGAATGCCCAGAAAGGTCTGGCGCATCAGAAAAATATTGAATACCGACACAGCGGCTGGAAGTACAACCCCCAGATAGGAATTGCCCAGGTGAAAAGCCTGAATGGTCAGATAATGCACAATCATTGCTGTGGAGGAGGGAATAATCATGGTGGCGATCAATAGGGTGAACACGAAATTCCGGCCTTTGAAATGAAAGACTGCCAGCGGATACGCCGTCGTACTGGCCAGCAGAACATTAAACACCACCCCAAGTACAGCAATAATGACCGTATTCGTAATATAGCGCGGAAAGGACATGAACTGCCAGACCTGCACGTAGTTATCAAAATCAATGAACGTCGGCAGAATGGCCGGCGGGCTGGAGAACACATTTCTGCCGGGCATCAGTGACACACTGAGCAGCCAGAGGAAAGGGCCCATCATGAACAGGGCCAGCAAAATTAGCAGAAGGTAAATGACGGAATAACGGACTCCATTTTTCAGCTGTTTGAATGATCTGCTCGTTGTGTTCAATATGAATTCACCCCGCCTTTCCGGTTAAAGCGGAACACCAGAATGCTAAGCGCCCCTATAATAACGCTGACTATCAGACCAAGCGCGGATGCATATCCGAAGTTGAACTGCTCCAGTCCCTTTTGAAAAATATACACGCTGGAGGTCAGCGTCGAGGTTCCCGGCCCGCCTTTGGTCAGAATGTATACCTCATCGAATACCCGGACCGCCCCCATAATCGAGATCAGCGTACAAAACAGGATATGAGGTCTCAGCAGTGGAATCGTCACATGCACAACGAGCCTCAGGGGACCCGCCCCATCCACTCTGGCCGCTTCATACAAATCTGAGGGTATACCCTGAAGACCTGCCAGATACAGCATCATGTAATAACCGAGACCTTTCCACATGGTGATAAACATCAGGACATACAATGCGGTGCTGCTGCTCGACAGCCACGAGACCTGCCCGTCGATGATTCCAGCCTGGATGAGCAGATAGTTAACCACCCCATTGTTGCCCAGCAGCCAGCTCCAGATGAGCGCAACTGCAACCATCGAAGTCACAACCGGAATATAATAAGCCGCCCTGAACATCTTCACACCCGGAAGACGGCTGTTTACGAGAATAGCCATCAGAATGGAGATGACCTGAATAATCGGAACAATAAGGACATACACCAGCGAATTCCATAACGAGACGGTAAAATTGTGATCCTGAAAGGCTCTGGTGAAATTCTCGAAGCCTACATAACGAGTCTCGGCAATGACCGAATAATCGGTTAATGCAAGCGGAATTCCGTAAAGGATCGGCCAAAATGTAAAAATCGCGAGAAACACAAGGCCCGGCGTCATAAACGCCCAAGCGCTGAAAGATTCCGAACGTACCCATCTCTTCATTCGATATTCCTCCCTCCCTCTGTACTGCAACATATAAAGGGGAGGACAGCGCCTCCCCGCATCTCTAAGCGGTTTATGAACCCTGTTTAATGATTCCATTCACTTCTTTTTCCACAGCATCCAGCGTTTTTTTGATATCTGCCCCGTTGAGCAATATTTCCTGCAGTCCGCGGGCAAGCGCGGAGTTGATATCGGAGGCGCTTGGAACGCCGACCATATAATCGGTGGCCTTATCCAAACTTTGCGATGAGACAACCTTGGCTTCCGCTTCAAGCGTGCCGTCAGATTGGGTGAAGAATGGATCTGTAATGGAAGCTTTGGATGATGGCAACGTATTGGCAACCTTGGAGAAGGCGGTCTGATTGTCCGCATTGGTCACGAAAGCTGCAAATTCAACAGCCTGCTCCGGATTCTTCGACTTTTGCGGCACAACCAGATCCATGGAATTAGAGAGCCGGAGGTTGGCTTTGCCTGTAGGCAGTTGAACTGCAATCGTGTTCGCATATACTTCCGGCGCCGAGGTCTTGATAAAGTTGATAAAGGTTGGACCCGACAGCTGGAAGGCTACCTGTTCACCGGAGAAATACTGGATCTGCTTTGTGAAATCCGCATCTTCCTTCAGGACCACGCCTTCTTTCATTAGATCGCGCATTTTGGAGATCATGGCTTCAGCTTCCGGCGTATTGAAGGCTGCGGCCGTCTTGTCTTCATTCAAAATGGAGATTCCATCGATCGGAAACAGCTTGGATATGAGCTGCTGCGCATATCCGGCGGCTCCGGTCTTTTGATGAACCTGACGGGCCCATTCAATCAGCTCATCCCGGGTTTTCGGCGGATTGGACGGATCCAGACCGGCTTTTTCCACAAGCTTTTTATTCATGAACAGAACTTCCGTGCCTGTATACCATGGAAGCGCATAGGCCTTGTCGTCAAACACGGTAGAGTTGTAGATCCCTTCAAAATAAGAACCTGCTTCTTCCGCTGTAAGATGATCCGCAAGATTCAGCAAAGCACCTTTGCTTCCCAGCTGGCTCGCGAATTCTGTGTTCAGATTCACTACATCGGGGCTTTTGCCGCTGGCTGTGCTCGTCAGCAGCCGTTGTGAGATGGCATCGTAAGGGTAGTCTTTCCATTCAATCGTTACACCGGGGTGACTTTCCTCGTATTTCGCAATCAGATCATTGAAATAATCATTGAAGGTGGGCTGAAGGGCAATCGTCCAAAATTCCAATGTGACAGGCTCCGATTTGGGAGTATCGGTCTGTTCAGCAGAAGGTTCTGCCCCATTCGCAGAAGTGGTTGGAGCAGGAGTATTCCCATTCCCTCCACAGCCGGCCAGCAGCATAGACAGCGCCATCACGACTAGCAGTGACAGAATAAAGCCTGATCTGTTTGTTCTCACACAAAATCCCCCTTGATAGTGGTATAAGACGAGAGCCTTAATCATGTTACCTTTTCTCACTCAGCCCTCTCTTTCTTAGGAGTATAGCAGATAAAGGAAAAATAATGAAGTATTTTTTCATAAAAATAAATAAAAAAGAAATAATCTTTCTTTTTGGTGTAAACGGTTTCAAATGTAGGTTTATCAGGGTAATAATAAAACAACCCGTCTGCAAAATTCGCGGACAGGTTGTTTTTACTTAACGTATAGGAGGAATTTATTCTTGCGACATTTTTTATCGCATGTCAATTTACCTGCCGCAATGTTATCGGATCAGTATTAATTTGTCCTGCTGGCTCTTACTGGCGGGAAGCTGCAAGCTTCTCAGTCAGCAGCCGCAGTGCCATCCCCCGGTGGCTGATCTGCTGTTTCTCTTCCAGCGTCAGCTCCGCCATTGTTTTCTCAAATTCCGGCAGATAAAAGAGCGGGTCATAGCCGAACCCGCCGCCGCCGGCAGGCTCAGAGGTAATCCAGCCCTCTACCCAACCTTCAGCGGTAAGCTCTTGTCCATTTGCAGGATCGTACAGCGATAACGCGCAGACGAACCGGGCCGTGCTGAGCAGCGGCTGGCCGGTATCCTCGCCCTGCTTCAGTTCTTCCAGCTCGTTCAGCAGCTTAAGGTTGTTCTCACCGTCCTCTGCGCCTTCACCCGCATAACGTGCCGAGTAGACCCCCGGCCTGCCGTCAATGGCATCCACACAAAGACCGGAATCATCCGCCAGAACGGGCAGTCCCAAGGCATCGCCTACGGCTTTTGACTTTTTCAGCGCATTTTCGGCAAAAGTAACCCCGTCTTCCACTACATCCGGCAGAGCGGGATAATCAAACATACTTTTGACCTCTAGCCCAAGCGGTGCAAAAGCATGCTGGAATTCGCGCACCTTGCCTTTATTTTTCGTCGCAACAATCAAAATTCCGCTGGCGGTGTTCATGCTACACCTCTTGACCCGGCTGGCCGGACGGTATTTTGAGGGCAATGGGGCCAAGCACTTCTTTTTGCACGGCGATCAGCTCGTAAATCCCCTTCTCGCCCAAGCCCAGCAGCTGATCCAGCTCCTGGCGGGTGAACGGCCGCTCTTCGCCGGTGCCCTGCACCTCCACAAAAGCGCCTCCGCCCGTCATGACCACATTCATATCGACCTTGGCTTTGGAATCCTCTTCATAGTTCAAATCCAGCAGCGTTTTGTCGCCAACCACACCGACGCTGATTGCCGCCAGATAGTCCGTAATCGGGAATACGCTTAGCTTGTGCTGGAGCGCAATTTTGTTGATAGCAAAGGCCATCGCTACAAAAGCACCCGTAATGGAAGCCGTCCGTGTGCCTCCGTCCGCCTGAATCACATCACAGTCCAGCGTAATGCTGCGCTCGCCGAGCGCCTGCAAATTAACAACAGAACGCAGCGCCCGGCCAATCAGACGCTGAATTTCCATCGTCCGCCCGGTAAGCTTGCCGCGCGCCGCTTCACGCTGGTTGCGTGTCTGCGTGGCCCGGGGAAGCATGGAATATTCGGCGGTCACCCATCCCTTGCCTTGTCCTTTAAGAAATGGCGGGACCTTCTCGTCCACTGTTGCCGTACAGATAACTTTGGTGTCCCCCATCTCAATGATTACGGAACCCTCCGCATATTTATTCGTTTGGGTTGTTATTGTCAGCGGCCGGAGCCCGTCGTCGTTACGTCCGTTTGATCTCATGTTTTCTGCCTCCTGCATCTTTGTGTAGCTAAAGTTTAGTGTGCTTCCTGCATTCTTAGATTTCCGCAGAAACGGATAACATCCCGGTAAGGACGTTATCCGTTTCTGCTTGGCAAACTTTATTCTACCAAAGAGTAGGCACAAAAGCATCTTTTCAGCTTTCCGGACACATTTTATAACGGCAGCTCGTTCACATATTCCGGAGCGGAAACCGGCTTGCCATAATCAACATTATTGCTTCCGGTGACTGTCTCCTTGCCGTTCAGGCGAATCTGGACGGGAGCATCCTCGGCATTTTGCGCGACTGTCAGCACTACAGATTCCAGAAACTCATCGGGAACATTTTTGCTGTCCGCAAACATATCGTCGGTCAAAGAGACTGTAACTACACCATTCTGCCCCGCTTTCACCGAGTCGAGCACGGTTTCCTGGGTCATTACCATCTCAAGGCCGTTTCCGGATTCCGGCCCGGCAATCAGTTCGTTCAAGGCTGCTTTCAGCGGCTCTTCTCCCGCGGGTACAAACCGGGTTACAGGCACATAATACTGATGAACGCCATCAGGGGTTGCAGCGGAAAAATAAACCGTAACTGCGCTGGAATTCATCAGCGGTGTTCCATGCTTCGGCAGATTAATGCCCATGCTGCGTGTCAGCGCGCGGTCCAGCGGGATGCCGAGCAGCGGCATTTCCGTCAATTTCTTGCCTTCCACCCAGAGCTGCACGCCCTTAATGCCCTCCTGGCCGGTTAATGTCCAGGTAATTGCTTCGAGAATTTTGCGCTCCTCCAGCGGATCGTAGTCGTTAAAGGTAGAGTTGAACTCGACAACGGCCAGCTTATCTTTATCCACGGAGACACTCTTCACTTCCGTACCGGCAGGAAGCACACCCTGAAAACCTTCCGGCAAAGACGAGGCGTAGGCTCCCTTGCTGACCAGTGCCGTGAGCGAATCCTTCAGCATGGCAGAGCTCTCGCCTTTCGGCAGGCTAAGCGATACAGGGACAAGCAATCCGTTGCCATCTTCGAGAAAGACGGTTGTCCGCTCCCCGGCCTCTGCTGGTGCGGCTGCTTCGGCATCCTTATCAGCTACAGCTTCTTTTTCTTGCGAGGCAAGCGGTGCAAACACCCCGGAATCCAGCTCGGTAGTTCCGCTAACCTCCAGCATTTGCGCCTCAACTTCTCCCGGCGGCGGATCAACCGCTGCCGACTCTGAGCCAAACAGACCGCAGCCGGACAATGCAAGTGGAACCGTCAGCAGACAAACCGCCGAAAGATTGCGGATTTGCTTCATATGTTTCATCAATAATTACCCCTTTCAAGGCTTAATACCAGATTGTACTGCTATGTATACGAGCCCTCTGTCCAAAAAATAACAACAGCTTATCCTAAATTGTTGGCCGGAAAGTAATTGGCAGGGAAATCACTTCACTTCCACTTCACAGAAACAGTGCACCTGCTGGACATTGACTGCCAGAATCTGTACAATCTCACTACCTTCAGATTTTTTCGAAGGGAAAGAAAAGGAAATGATAAGAGGCAATAAAACTACTACTTACTATGAGGTGACAGATGATGGCTGATGCAAAAATCCCTTACAGTCTCAACAGCAAGGCCGTTGCGGAAGCAACTAAAGTCTGGATGCACAAACGCGGAGTGACCGTTACAGAAATTGCCGAGCTGGTCATGCTCCTGCAAAAGAAATATTATCCGAATCTGACGATGGAGGAATGTGTCCATAACGTTGAGATGGTGCTCAGCAAACGTGAAGTGCAGAATGCAGTGCTGACCGGCATCCAGCTGGATGTGCTGGCAGAGGAAGGCAAGCTGCTTACCCCGCTGCAGGACATGATTGAGAACGATGAAGGATTATACGGCGTCGATGAAATCCTCGCTTTTTCCATCGTGAATGTGTACGGAAGCATCGGCTTCACCAATTATGGTTATGTAGATAAACTGAAGCCCGGAGTGCTCGAACGGCTCAATGACAAAACGACCGGAGAGATCCATACGTTCTTGGATGACATCGTAGGCGCTGTAGCCGCTGCCGCCAGCAGCCGCATCGCCCACCGCAAACAAGCCGAACGCGAACAGGAGCTTGGCCTGCCCCATGCACCCGAAGATGTTGAAGAAGCCGCCAAGAAACCAGCGGCTGGCAACGATTTGCCGGAGTGAGCATCAGGGATTAATTCAAGATCCCTTGGGAATAGCAGCAACTATAAAAAGCCATGCCACAGTGCAGCGGAAATATCGCGCTCACTCTGTGTCATGGCTTTAAGTATTGTTCTCTATTTGCTTTGTTGCGCTATTTCTTGCTTATTCCCGCCAGCCCCGCCCTCTTCACTCCGCGAGCGCGGCAACGTCCTGCCGCCGCTTGGGCTTGAAGCAGCTCTACGGGTTCAGAGCAGCGAACAACGCGCTGCCACCCGTTCCGGGAGCGGGCTCTATCATTATCGCCCGCTCCCGGCGCACCAGCTCGGCGAGATGCGCCAGCGTCTCGCCCATGGCAAAGCGCAGCTGATGCGCGCTGGTTACGCGGCTGCGGAACATAGCCTCGCAGACGGCGAATCCGCTCAGCGGGCCTTCACCCAGCAGGGCGGCTGTGGCATCCAGCCGCTCCTCGTGATGGCGGAGCAGGCTGTCCAGCCGCTCCGCAAAGCCGGCGAACGGTTCCCGGTGCCCCGGGAACGCCATCGCCACCGGGTAGCTGCGCAGCGCACGCAGCCCCTCCATGAAGGTCAGCAGCGGCTGCGGATCGCTGCCGGGCTGCAGGCTGACATTGGGCGAGATTTGCGGCAGCACAGCATCGCCGCAGAGCATAAGCCCGCTGCCGCCGTGATAAAACGACACATGTCCCGGCGCATGACCGCCGGTAACGAGCGGCTGCCACTCACGGTCCCCCATAGGAAAAGGGGTGGCAGCATTTATATAGGCAACCTCCGGCTGCGGGGTTACCTCGGGAAGGAAGCCCTCCAGATGCTCCCTGACCCCCTGAATCAAATGCTCCGGCATTCCATGCCGGAGGAACTGGAGCGGCAGCGTCTCGTTCAGGCTGGCCTCCGCTCCCCAGGTCATCCGGGCTTCCGCATGAGCCCGTTCCGATATCCACACCTTACTGCCGCTGCGGGCTTGCATCCAGCCGGCCAGTCCGTAATGGTCGGGATGATGGTGTGTGACAACAACACTGCGCACCTTGTCCCAGGAGAAGTCCAGCTCCTGCATAACCTCCTGCCAAGCCAGCTCCGCCTCAAGCGTATGCGGGCCGGGGTCGATCACCGTATAGTTGCCGTCCCGGTCTGGCAATAGATAGCTGTTCACCTGGCGCAGCGGCGGGGCCATCGGCACCGAAATCTGGATAATGCCGCTGTCTCTTATCTTGATTTCCGGCTTTCGCATGGAATCTTCGCCGCCGCCTCTAAGTCTTCTTCCCGAAACCATCTAAGTCCGGATCCCCCGGAAGATCATCCGGGTTGA
The DNA here is from genome assembly GCF_051594305.1 of Paenibacillus sp. IHBB 3054. Taxonomy (NCBI): domain Bacteria; kingdom Bacillati; phylum Bacillota; class Bacilli; order Caryophanales; family Paenibacillaceae; genus Paenibacillus; species Paenibacillus sp. IHBB 3054. Next base: position 25,043 of record NZ_JBOFBG010000010.1, read on the forward strand.
GCTTTCTGCTTCATAGTCGCTTTCATCGTAGCAGCCATGCACAGCTTCGAGGCGCAGTTCTGCGGCTGCGATCATCTTGCTGAACTGTTCCAGCGAATAGAGCTTTACCCGTTCATGGTAGCGGCGGGGCGTCTGATCTGTTTTGGAGGTAAGAATGATGTCTTTCATCACATAACCGTTTTCGATCCGGCGTGACTCATCGATGAGATTGTCTCCATCCTCACGAATGGAATGTGGTACAAGATGGCGGATCACATAAGCAGGGTTAAGGAAATCTATAATAAACTTGCCGCCCGGCTTAAGCATCCGGTGAATTTCCCGCAGCACCTTCACCTGTTCTTCATCCTCCTCAAAATAACCGAAGGAAGTAAACAGGTTAACCACCGCGTCAAAACCGCCATCCAGCGGCAGCTTCCGCATATCGGAGCGTACCCAGGTCACCGATCCGGCTCCCTTCTGGGAACGCGCCTCCCTCAGCAACGCCTCGGATAAATCTACACCGGTAACCTCATACCCGGCCTCCGAGAGTGCCAGCGAATGACGCCCCATCCCGCAGCAGAGATCCAGCACTTTGGCGCCATGGGGAAGCGCAAGCCAGTCGATCATCTTCTCCACTTCGCGGCGTGCCCCTCCGAAGTCCCTGTGTCTGTAGACAATTAAATAGTCTTCTCCAAAGCTCTCTTCATACCACTCACTCATGATTTCTCTCCTCCCTCAGCACCTGCAAAAACCTCTCTATGTATGCTAATGTACCGCAATTGTAACCCCTTTTGCCGGCAAACTCAAAAAAGAGTCGCCATTTCGCCATACTTCCCGCGCCATGCAACTCTCTGCTTTTTCAACGTTGACGCTGCAGATATACCCTTGCCTCATAAGGACGAAGCTTCAGGTTTCTTAGATCTTCCTCTTTGGAAGGGGCATAATTGGAGATCAGCAGCTCCAGCTTCTCCGGCTGGAATTCACCCGGAAGCTCGAACACCGGCTCCTGGCCATAAAAATTCAAAATCACCAGCAGCCGCTGCTCCTCCAGCGTACGGGTATAGGCATAAATCTCCGGATGCTCCTCCAGCAACAGTCCATATTCACCATAAACGATCACCTGATGATTTTTACGCAGCTCAATCAGCTTCTTATAGTAGTTAAAAATTGAATCGGGGTCTTTGACTGCACTAGCCGCATTTATCTCCTTGAAATTGGAGTTCACTCTGATCCAAGGCACACCGGTTGTGAAGCCCCCTTCTTCTCCATCATCCCATTGCATCGGCGTGCGGGCGTTGTCCCGGCTTTTTTTGTGTATGGCGGCCATTATGTCGGCTTCGGGTACGCCGTTTGAACGCTTTTCCTCATAATAATTGAGCGTTTCCACATCCCGGTATTCGTCGATTGATTCAAAAGCCACATTCGTCATACCGATTTCTTCACCCTGATAAATGTAAGGCGTACCCTCCAGCATATGAATAAAAGTGGCCAGCATTTTGGCCGAAGGAACACGGTAGAAGAGATCGTCGCCAAACCTCGATACCGGACGCGGCTGGTCATGATTGCATAAATAATTGGCGTTCCAGCCCCGGTCATGCAGGACGGTCTGCCAGTTGCTGATGATTTTTTTGAGCTCCGTCAGGCGCCAGGGAACCACATCCCACTTTCCTCCGCCTGGTGAGGCGGCATCCAGATTCATATGTTCAAACTGAAAGGTCATGTTCAGCTCCCGGCGTCCGTCCCCGACATAATCCAGCGCCTGCTCCGGCCCGAGGCCCGAGGTTTCGCCAACCGTCATAATATCGTAGAAGTACAGCACCCGATCATGCAGATTCTGCAGCAGTGTGTGCACATGCGACAGGTTAGAGAACATATCATAGGCGCGCACCGTCGGCGTTCCGCCCGGATTATGTGCATCAGGGTAACCCTCCGCCTTCACGATGTGGGCGATCGCGTCAAACCGGAACCCGTCGACCCCTTTTTTCAGCCACCACTGCACCATTTCATGCAGCTTGTCGATTACCACGGGATTTTCCCAGTTCAGATCCGGCTGATATTTGGAATACAGATGGAGATAATACTCGTCCGTCACCGGATCCAGCTCCCAGACCGTACCGCTGAAATACGATTCCCAGTTGTTTGGCGGACCGCCGTTTTTGCCTTTTCTCCATATATAAAAATCCCGTTTGGGATTATCCTTCGAGCTTCGCGATTCAATAAACCACGGATGCTCATGGGAGGTATGATTCAGCACCAGATCCATCATCAGCTTCATGCCGCGCGAATGCATCTCACTGAGCAGCCGGTCAAAATCATCCATCGTCCCGAATTCCTTCATAATGTCGCAGTAATCACTAATATCATAGCCATTGTCATGGTTCGGCGATTTATAAATCGGACACACCCAGATGACATCGACACCCAGATTCTGCAGGTAATCGAGCTTGGAAATAATCCCGCACAGATCGCCTATGCCGTCACCGTTGCTGTCCATAAAGCTGATCGGATAAATCTGGTACACGACGCTTTCTTTCCACCATTTAGGGTTCACTCCGGTTCCCTCCGCTTCCTTCAATTCCTGTAGTTTAAGATCCTGATCTCCGGCGAAACCGGTGCGGCTTCGCCCGGACATATTAATATATCTTAACCACACTGGAGGAAGACGATAACAACTTCTCCTGTAAAACGCAGGTCTCTGTCTGCAAACCTCTACTGTTATATGAATTTAAAAAGGTGAAAAGCTCCTTTCGGAAGTCTTTCCACCCTTTTATCGAACTGTATTATCCCGGACATCCGGTTTATGAAATACTAACTCAATTGCTTAATCACAATAGATGCATTCACGTTGGCTTGCGTGCCGCCAGCCAACGTCTGCAGCGTGACTGCTGCGGCGGAGCTGTGATTTCTCAGGGTCAGTACATCGCCGGAAGAAAGAGCGAATATAGCCTGCCCCGTGTTCTGCTGCGTACCCGCACCTGAGCCGTACACAGTGCCCGGAACGAGCGCGCCATTTACGAATAAGGCAAATTGACTTGGTTCTACACCCGATACTGAAAAATTAACTTCATAAATGCCTGCATTGGCAACCGAGATTGTAGTCGTTCCCGGGGCATGTGTTATTCCAGGTGTAAGGAACCCGTTGGTATCAAAAGAAACATCTGCCTCGATCGGCACAACCTGCGCTCCGAGGTTATACACATATCCGAACTGGGCTATACCCCCTGCGGCACCCGCTGCTCCCGTTGCACCCGTTGCTCCTGCTGGGCCCGCTGCACCGGCAGCTCCTGTCGCTCCGATGGCACCCGCTGGTCCAGCAGGACCTGCCGGTCCGGCAACTCCGGCGGGTCCCACTGCGCCTGCGGCTCCCGTTGGACCTACAGGTCCCGGGGCTCCGCCTGGCCCTACGGGTCCGGGCGCTCCTGCGGGTCCGCCAGATCCTACAGGTCCGGGTGGTCCTGCAGGCCCGCCTGGTCCTACAGGTCCGGGTGGTCCTGCGGGTCCGCCTGCACCTACGGGACCCGTCGGCCCTGCCGGTCCTGCGGGTCCGCCCGCGCCTACAGGGCCCGGCGGCCCTGCTGGTCCCGGGAGGCCTACCAACCCGGCTGCTCCCGCCGGGCCAAGGGCACCGGCGGCCCCCAATGCTCCGGCTCCCGCTGCGCCCAATGCTCCCGCTACTCCAGCAGCACCGAGTGCTCCTGTCGCGCCAACTGCACCTAAAGCTCCAGCAGCTCCGGCGGCGCCCAAAAGTCCGGCGGCTCCCGCTGCGCCTAATGCTCCAGTCGCTCCCGCTGCCCCGAGTGCTCCGGCGGCTCCGGCGGCTGCGAGCGCTCCAGCGGCGCCTACAGCACCGAGTGCTCCAGCTACACCTGTCGCTCCCACTGCCCCTGCTGCGCCGGCGGCGCCGAGTGCTCCCGCAGCTCCGGCCGCACCTGCTGCACCTAATGCTTCTACAGCTCCTGCTGCTCCCAATGCTCCAGCGGCTCCAGCAGCACCTAGTGCCCCCAAGGGAATATTAACGCGAACAATTTGCTTTTTGACGATGATTTCCTTACAGTGGCATTTTCGGTTTACTGCACATTTTGTTTTTCGATGTTTTTTTCTTGGCAAGGGGCAAGCCATATCCGGTTTCTTGCATCCCCGCTCCTTACCCTTATGCTCAAAGCGACCCATCTTCAACACCTCCAATAGACTTTATGTATACTACTCCATTCACCTATTAAAGGGCATAGACATCCGTCTCGTAGGCAATTATATATTTTTGCGTTTACTAGGTATTTGTACTAGAGGAACAAACCGATTTCACCTATACAGACGGAAAGTAGGTTTTTTAGCCTTGTCACCTCCGTCTTCAGCTAATAGAATCGAACTCTCTGCGACAGCAAAAAAAGGACTATTCTATTGCAGATTCTGCAATGAAAGCCCTTTAGTTTCAAACGAGATCTGTATTATTCCTCCCGCCCGCAAAATCCCCTAACCTACAGCAAACCAACCATCTTTAATCCTTCATAAATTCCGTTCTCGCTGACATGCTTGGTGACATAAGGAGCCACGGCCTTAACCTCATCCTCCGCATTGCCCATCGCGATGCCATGACCGACAAATTGCAGCATCTCTACATCATTGAGGCCATCGCCAAAAGCATAAATATTTTCCTTCTTCACCCCGAGATGCTTCATCATTTGGGCAATGCCGTTAGCCTTCGAGCCGTTGCCCGGCAGAACATCCATACAGAGCGGATGCCAGCGGATAAATTTGAAGCCGGGGTAGGCTTCCGCATACATGTCCTGACTCTCCTTCAGGCAAAAGATCATCGCCTGATAAATTTCATTCAGCAGAAAATACTCCGCATCATGCGTCGGAAATGCCAGCTTCAGCGATCCTATGCTCGTCTGAATATACTCATGCTCCGCAACATTCACCTTCATGTCAATGGCATCAATATAGGCTACCGGGTGATCCTGCTTCTCGGCGAACAGCGTAAGCTCCTTCAAGGCAGCCGTATCCAGCGGATTGCGGTAAATCACTTCCCCCTCAAAAACAACATATTGCCCGTTAAGCGAAACATACGAATGGATCCCCAGTTCTTCCCGCAGATCCTCAAACATGTAGGAGGCTCTCCCTGTAGCGATGGCCACATGATGCCCCAGTCGCTTGAGCTCCGCGATGGCTTCCTTGGTGGAGGCAGGCACCTGCTTATCCTCATCATAAATCGTACCGTCAATATCAAAAAAAATCGTCTTTGTAGTCATGGCTCTCCATCCTTCTTGCTTTCTCTATGAATCAATCCTGCTCAGATTGTAGTTGCTTACAGTAAGCTATGCAAGTTTTCAACAATAAACGCTGTTTTTTTCACAGCAGAAGAGCGTTCTGAACAATAATACTCGCCAAAAAAAGCAAGCAGCGTTCCGCCTCCACAAAGGAAGCGGAATGCTGCTTGCTTCATCACTTGCTCCAGGTGCTCAAACCGCATTCTGGGCCCGCTGCTGTTCTTCCATCAGCCACTGCACCAGCAAATACTCTGGAACGGTGTCTTTTCTGGCCTCCGCATATACGCGGACCCGTTCCAGCAAACGCCCCGCCGTGTCGGCGTTCACCTCAAGTCCTCTCTGTTCCAGCACATGGATTACACCATTGCTCCCGGAATGTTTGCCCAGCACGAAACAGTGCGTCCGCCCCACCTCCGCAGGATCAAAGGTCTGATACGTACTTTTCTCCTTCATCAGCCCGTCCACATGGATTCCCGACTCATGCGTAAATGCCAGCTGCCCCACAATCGGCTTCGCATCGCCGACACTGCGCCCGGAGGCGGCAATAACCTTATCCGCCAAACCCTTGAGCAGATCCATCCGCACACCGCTCTCCCCGCCGTACAAATGCCGCCAGGCCATGGCGACTTCCTCCATGGCCGCGTTGCCCGTGCGTTCGCCGATGCCGGCTACGGTGGTGCTGGCCCAAACCGCACCTGCGGCAATGCCGCTAAGTGTGTTGGCGCATGCCAGCCCGAAGTCATTGTGGCAGTGCACTTCCAGCTCCACATCCGCGGGAACCGCCCCCAGCAGCGTGCTTACCCGCTCCGTCATCTGCCCGGGATGATGGGCAGATACGGTATCCGCATAACGGAACCAGCGGATTCCTTCTTTATACAGGCTGTTCACCAATTCAACCAGGAATTCCATATTCGCTCTGGAGGAGTCCTCCATCCCTACCGACACCGTCATCCCCAGCCTGAGTCCATGCTCCGCCGCACGAAGCAGCTTGTTCAGCCCCTCAGCCGGCGTCAGCCCAAGCTTACCCTGAAGCTGAATCTCCGAGACCGGAATGGACACATGGCTCCAGTTCACTCCGGTACTGCGCGCCTTGTCGATGTCGCCAAGGACCGAGCGGTTCCAGGTCATAAGCTTCATGGGAAGCCCCAGTTCGGCGATTGCCGCAATATCCTCCTGCTCCCGCTTGCCCATGGCAGGAATACCTACCTCTGCTTGCTCTACTCCGCACTCCGACAGCAACTTTGCGATTTCCAGCTTTTCCGCCCTCGTGAATGAAACTCCAGCCGCCTGTTCACCATCCCTAAGTGTCGTGTCACATAGCTTGAGACTTTTCACGGTTTACCTCCTTCTCCGCAGCAAGCGCAATTCGGATTACGGGTAAGCCCAACGCTGTAACAGGCGAAGTCGAGTGAGCTGAAGCGATGCATTACGCCCGCATAAGTTGTCCCTACCTTTGTAATCCATTTTACGGCTTCCAGTGCTGCCAAACAACCCGCAATCCCGGACGTAGCTCCCAAAACTGGAAACCCGAACGGTTCCCACTGCGGCTGCAGATCTGGATATAGGCATTCCAGGCAGGGTGTTTCCCCGGGAACAACAGTGGTAAGCGAAATTTCAAAGCCGTACATTGCAGCTTCCACCATGGGCGTCCCGGTATCCACACAAATGCGGTTCAACGCATATCTCTCCGGAAAATCATAGCGGGCGTCAATCACAATATCGGCGCTCTCTACCCAGGGTTTGGCAATTTCATACTCAATTTTGGAATTATGCCCTTCGATCTCCACATGCGGATTCAGCCGCTTCAGCTGCGCTGTCGCCGTGCTTATCCGTTCCATGCCCAGGTGATCGCTGTCCATAAGAATCTGCCGGTTGAGATCCGGTGCAAGGATGATTCCCTCATGGGCCAAAATAAGCTTGCCGACGCCAGCCGCTGCCAAATACAGCGCAGCCGTTCCTCCAAGTCCGCCGATTCCGGCCACCATAACCGTCGCTTCCTTCAGCGCCTGCTGTCCGCTTTCTCCAAGCAGCTTCAGCTGCCGGGCATACCGTTCCAGCTCCAAACCTCCGGCAAGCTGCTCCATCCCTGTCTCCCCCTGTGACTGATATTCATTTACTGGCTAGCCCTCCAGGCTTAGCAAACCGTGCAGGGCCGTAATTTCCTTATATTTATGCAAAAAAGCCAGCCCTTCCTCCACACACTCCACCCCGTAACGGATCAGCTTCTCTTCCGCCGTGAACGGAAAGGGGAAACCGGCCCGCAGGCTTTTGAGAACGAGGATCACCCGGCCGGTGTACAGCAGTCCGCGCCCGAAGCCTTCTCCATTAATCTCCGCGGTGCTCTGTACGATAACGCCGCTTTTTTCTTCCATTACGCCGGCGACAGCCTGAAAGACGAGCGGCACCTGATGCCGCACTTCCGGAGATACGGCACAGTTAAATTCCGATTTGCTTTTGTCCTCAGCGGAAGCCAGAAACTGCTTGGCGATCTTTGCCTGCGGCGTAAAGGAAGCGTATTTGCCAAAGAAGTCTTCCGTATCCAGCAGATGGCATAAACGCCGCACAAAAGCATCCGCCGTATCCGGATCCAGCGGCTTGTGGCTGGAGCGGCTGCGGCGTTGTACTGCCGCGCCTTCTTGAGCCGCTTCTCCTGACAGACTAATGTTCGTCTTAGCCATGGGTTCCATCCACTCCCTCCCCTTCGCCTTCTTCTTCCGCCCGCAGCACCTTAGCCAGCCACATGGGCGGTTTGCCCTGAAGCATTTCCACCAGCCGTTTCACCTGCTCATCAATCGGACTGCCAAAGGGTACCTTCACCGGCATAATTTTGCGGCGGGTGACCCTCGCCGCTGCGGAGGCCCCGATCTGCATAATGAAGATCAGAGTACAATCACCTATCGCCTCCAGGCGGCTGTCGATCCTGCCTGCTTCATCCTCATTGAGCAGGACGGGGAGCTTGCGCAGCTCCAAGAGCTCTCCGCCATTTTTGGCCACATTGTAAACAGCGAACATTGGGCTTTGCCCGAAATGGGCATTTACACGGTTTCCGTCATCTGTGGCGAACGCTACCTTCACGGCGCTCAGCCTCCCTTCGCATCAACAAATTCCCAGCTTTATTACTCCATTCCATAGCACCCCTGTAGCCGACCGAGACGGACATATACGCCCCAAGCTCGCTCCAGACCGGAAAACCTGCCGCCAGAAATGCAGCTTCAATACGCTCTGCTCCTGCGATCCCATGCGAATTGCTGATCCATAAATCCGCATCTTTTCCGAGAACCTCGGCATCATCCAGATCACCTACCCATACCTCCCGCTCCATACCTGCAACAACCGGAGTTTCATAGGATGCAATCAACGCCTTTTGTTCCATGCCCAGTTCCTCAAGCCAGCTTGAGACGGAATACAGATGATCCGGCTCCAGCGCGGCCACCACCGACATTCCGGCAAATTGGAAATGCGCATCCAGCATGCTGTCAAGCAGATTCTCCCGCTGCCAGCAATAACGGATCGGCACCGGCTCGCCGCTGATCTGATGCAGGAAATGCAGCAGATCGTCTGTTGCCTTGAGTCCCATGGCTCCATTAAATACCTTGTAGGGTGTGCCCAGTGCATTGTGCAGCCTCCTGGCCGGACGTTCCATGCTGGCTCCGACGGCAATCGTCAGGCCGGACTGCAGGCTCTGCAGCATGGAATCCAGCGGTACACCGCCTCGGGTCAGCGGGGAAAACCCAGTCAGGAGATGGCCGGACAGCGAGGTGGATATATCCGGTACAGCAATAACGTCAAATCCGAAGGAGGAGATCATTTCCTTCAGCTCCATCACATCTGCAGGTGTCAGAAAGGAACCCGGCAACAGCGTAATCTGGCGGGTATTCACATTCCTTGAACCCCGGTGTCCAACCTGCTGGATCATCTCGTCGATCATTGCCTCCACTGTAGTGCTAAACCCTGACTCCAATGAGCCCCGAAAGTCGGGCAGCACAACGGAGAACGCCAGCCCGCATCGCATATTGCGTTCCCGCTTATACATCTTAAGCAGGCTTTGGTAGTCCACTCCGGCCACATCGGTCAATTCTGTTCCCACAATGCCGATAATATCGGGCCGGTGCTTGCTCAGCACAAGATTGAGCGCCTCCTCCAAATTGCGGTTAGCATCGAAAATAACATCCATTTCCTGCAGCGCCGAGGTCTGTACGGCGATTGGCTCGCGGAAATGCCGGGTAAGCAGTGCTTTGGGAAAAGCGGAACAGCCTTGGGAGCCGTGGATCAGCGGCATGGCGCGGTAGCAGCCTTGAAGGGCCAGAACAGCCCCCAGCGATTGGCCAATCTTGATCGGATTGACCGAGGCGGGCTTTTTTCTCCGGTTAACGGTCATAGGGCGGAGCCTCCTTATCCCATGGAGCAGGACTGGACGCCAGCTTCCAGATTGGGTTCGCCAGGGAATACGTCAGCTCCTTGGCCAGCCGCAGCAGCCCCTCATACCCGGCGTAAGCCTTGTGCCTCTCCTGGTTGATATCGATAAAGGGAATTTGCTCTTTCATCGCCACATACATATTGCGCCCGCCGGCGATCATGATATCAGCTTTACGTTCCCTCACAGTTTTGAGAATCCGGCTCGCACCGCCTTCCGGAATATATTCGGTGTCATCCCCCACCCGGTCGGCAATACGCCGCACATCATCCTCTGTGCTTTTGTTCGTGCCGACTCCAACCACCTGAACACCCAATTCTTTAAGTGCGGAAATCACGGACCAGCTCTTAACGCCGCCGGTGTACAGAACCGCCTTTTTTCCTTTCAGCAGCTTGCGGTACGGACGCAAATCCATGGCCAGCCGGCTTTCTTCACGCTCGGTCAAACGATCGACCCGGCGCTCCATTTCACGGTCATTCATCAGATACGCCATTTGGCGCAGGGAATACGTCGTTTCCTTGGCCCCGTAGAAAGAGCCCTCGAAATAAGGGATGCCATATCTCGACTCCATCTCTTTGGCAAGACCCAGCAGCGCGCGGCTGCAGACCACCATATTCACCTTGGCACGGTGCGCCCAGGTAATCTCCTTATATCTGGCATCTCCTGTAATACGCGAGGTTACGGCGATTCCGGCACTGTTCATCAGCTTCTCGATATCCCACATTTCACCGGCAATATTATATTCACCGATCAAATTGACACCGAGCGGAGTTCCCGGCTCCGGTTCCCCTGTTCCGATCACATACTGCAGCAGAGCATCACCCGCCAGCCGGTTGCCCAGATTCTTGCTGCCGACAAAGCCCGGGCTGTTCACGGGAATAACAGGGAGATGCAGACGTTCCCCTGCCTCCTTGCACACAGCATCCATATCTTCGCCGATCAGAGCCGTCACACAGGTTGAATATACAAATATTGCCGGAGGCGCAAAGCGCTCGGCAATATAGTCGATACTTTCCTTCAGTTTCTTTTCCCCGCCAAAAATAATATCGGAATCGTTAAGATCCGTAGCAAAGCCATACTGGGACAGAGAAGGCCCGCTGGACAACGCCCCTCTGCTCTCCCAGCTGTTCCCGGCACAGGCAATCGGACCATGGACAAGATGTGCGGCATCCATAATCGGCAGCAATGTGATTTGGGCTCCGTCGAAGGAGCAGCCTCCGGCCGCTTCACCCGGTTTGGGCCGCGGACAAGGCTTGGATTTGGGGGAGAGGCTCCCGCAAGCCTCGGAATCAAATTCGTCTTTTCGCACAGGGTCCATCGGCTCTTCATCTCCTTCGTTAAAGGTGGATGCTTACTACAGGCAATCCTGCATCTATGAAACAGCATTTACAGTTCATTGCAAGAATCCCGGCCTGCCGTCTCCCCGGAATTCGCCTGAAACAGGAGAGCGAATATCCGGGGAAAACGAGAACGCCGGGAACTTAATTATTTTAAAATTCATAGAAATTCATGCGTTTCCTCTTACCGTACCAGATCAAAGTTGAACCCGGAATGGTTGCGGTCAAGCTCATCCAGAACAGTATTAACGATCAGACTGAGCAAATTCAGTGCACCTTGGTATCCAAGAATCGGATAACGGTGCATGTGATGACGGTCAAAGATCGGGAACCCGACCCGGATCAGCGGCACATTCGCATCCTTGGCTGCGAACTTCAGATGCGAACTGCCGATCGCCAGATCCACCGGATCGTTCAGCAGCAATGAACGCATATGCCACAGGTCTTTGCCGATATAAACGGAGGCTTCCGAGCCGTACGGACTGGAGGCCAGCAGCGCCTCGGCTTCCTCCCTGAATTTCACATCCTTGAAGTCCACATCCCCATTCGAGCAGACGATATGCACAGGCTCCATACCGGTTTCCAGACAGAACCCGATGAGTCCAATGAGCAGGTCGGGATCGCCGACCAGTGCCACCCGCTTGCCGTGAATGTAAGGGTGGCTGTCCATAAGGGCATCTACTACCCTGCCGCGTTCTTCAGTAAGCGATGCAGGCACCGGAAGACCCGTCAGCTCACTGATAGTATCCAACAGCTTGTCGGTCCCTGTAATGCCGAGCGGTGTGGACATCGCAGCGATCGGCTGCTTCCAGGTTCCGCCGATATAATCCTGCGTCTTTTTGAGCGTGTATTTCTGCAGCGACAGCGTAGCAAGCGCGTTAGCGGCCAGAGGCACATCATCAAGCTTTGTTCCACCGTAATAATATTCGTATTCTCCCGTAGCCGGAGAGTCATAGTTGCCGCTGTGATCGCCAAGGAACGTATATTTGGTATCAAAGGCATTCAGAATTTTGCGGATTTCCGCAAAGTTGCCGGTGTAAGGCTCGAAACCGAGCATAACATTCAGCTTCTCCCCCGTTTCTTCGCCGCTTCCCGGAGCAGCCTGAATGCCTGAACGGTCATACAGATAGCTGAGGATTCCTTTCAGCATCGAATCATACCCGGTGATGTGTGATCCGACAAAGCTTGGCGTGTTGCAGAAAGCAACCGGGAAGTCTTCCGAAATCACACCCTTTTGACGGGCATTGCCGATGAAGGAGGACAGGTCGTCGCCGATAACCTCGGCCATACAGGTCGTACAAAGCGCAATCATCTCCGGTTTGTAGAGGGCAATACTGTTCTCCAGCCCGTCAATCAGATTGCTCATGCCGCCAAATACAGCCGCATCCTCGGTCATGGAAGAAGAAACAGCAGGGGTAGGCTCTTTGAAATGACGGCTTAGATGGCTGCGGAAATAAGAATTGCAACCCTGCGAACCGTGCACGAAGGGCAAGGTCTTCTCAAAGCCGAGCGCGGCCATGATCGAGCCAAGCGGCTGGCAGGCTTTATGCGGATTGATGACAACCGCTTTACGGTTAAAGTTCTTCTCCATATACTCCGCAGATTGAGAGTAAGCGAGTGCTTCAGCCGTTTCCTGCTCGCTGCAGGGCGCTTCAAATTGCTTTTTATTTTCCCGCTGCTGCACGAAGCGGTCTTCCGAGAACAAAGAGTTATAATCCGGAATCTCCAGTCTGTCTTTGCTCATATGCTCGCCCCCTCTGCCTGGACTTTTTCCTTCTTGCTAATCAGATTCCACACCGGGCTGTTCACGGTCATATCCATGTCTTTGGCAAAAATCTTGAAGCCGTCGAAGCCATGATACGGACCGCTGTAATCCCAGGAGTGCATTTGGCGGAACGGAACCCCCATCTTGTGGTATACATATTTCTCCTTAACCCCCGAGCCCACAAGGTCAACATTCATTTTCTGTGCGAGCTCTTCCAGTTCATACGCCGTTGGATCATCCATAATGATCGTGCCTTCCTTCATCATCGGAAAGGTCTTCTCGTAATCATCTTTATGGGCAAATTCATAGCCGGAAGCCACGATGTCCATGCCGAGATCCTCATAAGCACCGATCGTATGGCGGGAACGCAAACCGCCGATCATCAGGAGCACTTTTTTATTTTCCAGCCGCGGTCTGAATTTATGAATAATGGCATCCATTTCCGGTTTATGCTTCGCGATCATCTTCTCGCAATTCTCCTGGATCGTCTCGTCAAACAAAGCGGCGATGGCGCGCAGGCTCTCATACGTTTTGGAAGGGCCGAAGAAGTTGTATTCCATCCAAGGAATACCGTAGGCCTTCTCCATATGCTCAACCATGTAGTTCATGGAGCGGTGGCAGTGAATCAGGTTTAGCTTCGCCTTATGGGCAATTTCCAGCTCATTCAAGGTACCGTCGCCGGACCACTGGGCAATGACGCGAAGACCCATTTCTTCCAGCAGGATACGGGAAGCCCAGGCATCACCGCCGATATTATAATCGCCGATAATATTGACATCATAAGAGCCGGTTTCAGCCAGTTCAGCTTTGCCGAGCACGAAGTCACGGATTGCATCGTTGGCAATATGATGGCCCAGTGACTGGCTCACACCCCGGAACCCTTCGCAGCGCACCGGAACGATCGGCATCTCCAGCTCTTTGGCCATTTTTTTGGATACTGCTTCAATATCATCGCCGATCAGACCGACCGGACACTCGGATTGAACAGAAATCCCTTTGGCGAGCGGAAACATCTCGGTAATCTCACGCATAATCACTTCAAGCTTCTTATCTCCGCCGAACACGATGTCCGTCTCCTGGAAATCGCTTGTAATCTGCATGGCGGTAAAATTGTCGATCCCGAGCGTCCCGTTGGCATAGTTGCGGCGGGTCCCCCAGCTGTATTGGCCGCACCCGATAGGGCCATGGCTGATATGAACCATATCCTTGATCGGTCCCCATACCACGCCTTTAGATCCTGCATAGGAGCATCCGCGTGGCGTCATGACGCCGGGACGGGATTTAATATTGGACTTCAGGGCACATGTGCCGCAGGTTTTTGCTTCTTCCGTATTGATCTGAAAATGCTTTTCCCGGTCTTTCTTCGCTTTTTTGGGGTAGGCTTCCAGCACTTCTTCAACCAGTTTTTTATTCGCCTCGATATCCAGTCCCATTTGCTGACCCTCCTTTTCGTGGTGCAGGAAGCCTAAGCCGCCTGCGTGGCTTCTCGTGCCACAATGAGCGATTCCGGTGAATCAGCCGTCTCTCCACTCCCGTTCACCGGATTTCGCGTAAACTCCCGCCTGCGGCTTATTGTCCGGAAGCCTGCAGCTTCTGGATGGCTGCTTCTTCGTCTTCGATGATGCCGAATTCCATCAGCAGTTCCTCCAGCTCTTCCATCGTAATTGGGGTCGGAATCGTCAGCATTTTATTGTTCAGAATCTTCTCCGCCAGGATTTCATATTCCTTGGCTTGAGCATGCTCCGGATTATATTGGGCAACGGTCATTCTGCGCAGCTCAGCATGCTGAACCACATTGTCGCGCGGCACAAAGTGAATCATTTGTGTATTCAGGCGGCGGGCAAGCTCCATAATGAGCTCGTCTTCACGGTCCGTATTGCGGCTGTTGCAGATCAGGCCGCCCAACCTCACACCGCCGCTGGTGGCATATTTCAAGATACCGCGTGCGATGTTGTTGGCAGCGTACATGGCCATCATCTCCCCGGAACAGACGATGTAAATCTCCTGCGCCTTGTTCTCGCGGATGGGCATCGCGAAGCCGCCGCATACAACGTCACCCAGTACGTCGTAGGATACGAAATCCAGGTCGGAATAAGCGCCTTCCTGCTCCAGGAAGTTGATTGCCGTGATGATCCCGCGTCCCGCGCAGCCTACGCCCGGTTCAGGTCCGCCGCATTCTACGTTAATGATGTCGCCGAAGCCGGTTTGCAGTACATCATCCAGTTCCAGATCCTCTACGGAGCCAAGCTCAGCCGCCAGATGAAGTACGGTTTGTTGGGCTTTGGTATTCAGGATGAGGCGGGTGGAGTCGGCTTTGGGATCGCAGCCTACGATCATAATTCTTTGTCCGAATTTTGTAGCCAGCTGAGCCAGGGTGTTTTGTGAAGTTGTCGATTTACCAATACCGCCTTTACCATAGAAAGCGATTTGTCTCATTTTTCATCATCCCTTCGAAATGTTTATATTTTCAAAATATGAGCTGTACTTGACGCTTTCGAGAATAGCTTCCTGTATTCCACCTTTACGGACGAGAGGCAATACTCCCGCTTTGTTCAGGCTGGTCCGGGGGCCTTCGCCGATACCGGAGCAGAGAAGAATGCGGCAGTCACTAAGAATGGAGATGATTTCCTGCAGCGTGGCGGCTTTATCGCCGTTGCAATCTGCTTTGCCGTGGCAGTACGCCTGGATCTTGCGGACACCGAGCAGCTGTACCTCCGCTCCGTCGGTATCGTACACCAGAAATTCGGTCGCATGCCCAAAATGCTGATTGACCTTGTCACCGCCTCTAGTAGCTACGGCGACTCTAATCTTGGGGGCATTCTCCTGCATGTGTCTTGCTCGCCTCACTTTGACGCGCTCGCGGATTTTGGCATCCAGATCATGTTGGAACTGCGCCCTGGCTGCTTCATTGATTGCCGGATCGTCCTCCATCGCCTCCAGCGGGAAATCCTGGTTGCGGTCCTGGCCCAACAGTCCAATAGCATCGGCCCGGCATTGCCGGCAGTGGCGCATAACCTTCATGCCGTCACGCCCAAGCAGTTCCTGCAGATTGTGCAACTCCTTGGGACGGGGCGCTTTGCGTCCGTCTGCTTCATACTGGCTGCCCGGCGCGATAATCAGCGGAGTTACATTATGCAGTGTGGCCCCGAGCTCTTTTACTCTTTTGGACACTGCAGGCAGATGATGATCGTTGACCCCCGGAATCATAATGGAGTTGACCTTAACCAGAATTCCGAGCTTCGCCAGCATTTCAAGACCTTGAAGCTGACGGCTGATCAGCAGCTCCGCCGCTTCTCTCCCTTCGTACCGCACTCCCTCATCGAATACCCAAGGATAGATTTCGCGGCCGACATCTGGATCAATGGCGTTGATGGTGATCGTGACATGGCGGATGCCCAGCTCGATAATCTCATCCACATGCCGGTAAAGTGTAAGTCCATTCGTGCTAAGGCATAAGGACACATCAGGCACATGTCTTTTGACCCGGGCAAATGTATCGAAGGTCTGCTCCGGATTCGCCAGCGGATCTCCAGGTCCGGCTACACCAACCACCGAGAGCTGCATAAGCTGCGCTGCAACCCCTTTTACCTTGCGTTCCGCCTGCTCCGGCGACAGCACCTCACTGACCACGCCCGGCCTGCTCTCATTCACACAGTCGAACTTGCGGTTGCAGTAATTGCACTGGATGTTACAGGCGGGAGCAACCGGGATGTGCATTCTGGCATAAAACCGGTGGGCTTCCTCGCTGTAGCAAGGGTGGCGGCTAATCTCCTCCTCTGCTTCATTTGATATACATGACGGCTGCATTATTTCCCACCTCCTAAAAGTTTTACGAGCATTACTTCCTTGATTTAGCTTCAAGTAAAACTCGCTTCGGAAGCATCTGCTTTGTTTTACGGAGCTTAACATCCTGAAATCTTTACACTTAGAAGACTTTAAGCATGATTGGAATTAGTATGTTATATTTCATAACTCCAAACTCACTCAACCGCTTTGATTAATCTCATAATATTTTCTAACCCCCACACCGTCAATTATGTTTAAGCTAAAATAGCCTTATTTTTCCTTATGTTTGCAGTTTCGTCATAACACATGTAAACTTACATAACATTTATGTATCATGTTTCCGTTTCCATCACAGTCATTTTTTATTGAGAATTAATTTCAGGAGGCATTGACATTATCCTTCGGGTCATATATGATACTTTTAGATCAATCCTGCAACCAATAAAATTTTATATATCCCGTAAAGGGGAGTAGCTGTTAAATAAAGTCGTCAATACGAGAATATGAGGATATTCTCCGGCTTTATTGGCAATGAACTATTGTTAGCGAGACCTTTACCAATCAGGTTACCTTTATTCCAAAGGCTAATCTGTTTGGTAAAGGTCTTTTTTATATAAATTTGGTTACACTATTGGTATTGCAGGGTTATTTTAATATGTTCATCCAAATGAGGGGGAAACAGCAATGGATTGGGGATTATTTTTGGAGTATGGCTGGGTGTTGCTCGTTCTTGTAGGACTGGAAGGACTACTCGCCGCAGACAACGCACTTGTCCTGGCAATTATGGTAAAACACCTTCCCGATGAGGAACGTAAAAAAGCCCTCTTTTATGGATTGGCAGGGGCGTTTGTCTTCCGGTTTGGATCACTTTTTGTCATCTCGTATCTCGTCGATATCTGGCAGGTACAAGCCATCGGCGCACTCTACTTATTGTTTATCGCGGGGAATCATATTTTCCGAAAAGTGCTGTTCAAGAAGCCGGTCACTGACGAAGCTGCTGAGAGCGGCTCTCCGGCTGCTGTCGATAAGAAGAAAAGCGGCTTTTGGTTTACCGTATTAAAGGTTGAAGTTGCTGACATCGCTTTTGCCGTCGATTCCATCCTCGCAGCGGTTGCCCTTGCGGTAGCACTTCCACCGAGCGGACTGGGCCACATCGGCGGCCTTGACGGCGGACAGTTCCTCGTCATCTTCGCTGGCGGATTTATCGGACTGATCATTATGCGTTTCGCGGCTTCCTACTTTGTCAAATTGCTGCATTCCCGTCCAGGCCTTGAAGTTGCTGCCTTCTTCATCGTTGGCTGGGTAGGGGTTAAGCTTGCAGTAATTACCCTGGCTCACCCGTCGCTGGGTGTTCTGTCCGAAGACTTCGCCCACAGCACCTGGTGGAAAGCGACCTTCTATGTAGTGCTGGTTATCATTGCCGTTACGGGATGGTTCATGAGCAGCCATAAAGTTGAAGAGAACGTTGGAGAAAATCCGGTTAAAGAAGTGGATAAACAGCTTGGTAAATAAGCTTTACCAAGTGGAAACGGCTTTGCCGTCCTTTTTAAGGACGATACCGTTTCAGCGAGAAATAGAAGGATAAGTTATCGTGTGAAACATATAAATTCTTTTGAAAAAAGACCGGCCCGGAAGGCCGCAGCTGTAAGCTGCGCCTGCCGGGCCGGTCTTTTTTCCGTTCTCTTTTAACTGTTCTATTATACGATAGGCTGATCAAGCTTGCCCTGCAGTTCCACCATTTTCATGATAACAATGGCAGCCTGCGCCTTGGTTACAATCCGCTGCGGGTTGAACTTTCCGTTCTCGCCATCCAGCAGTCCAAGCTTCACGGCAAGCGCCACCGCACCTTTATAGTTGATAGCTGCGCTATCGCTGAAGCTGCTTACGACGGCATCATTCGCGAGGAAGCTGGAAAGCTTACCATACTTCAGAAAAAAAGACAGCTGGACAGCCAACTCTTCGCGGCTAAGCTTGCTCTCCGGCCGGACCACGGTATCTCTGCTGATCCATCCGCGGTTTACGGCATAGCTTATGGCATCATAATATGGACTTTCGGGACTCACACCTGCCACCGTCTTGCTCTCCGCACCCGAATAGCCCTTGTAATAGGTTGTCGATGCGTCTGCAATCAATGTCCACCAATCTCCGGTTGATATTTCCTGGTCTGGATTTACTTTGCCGCTTTCATCCGGAGTAAGCACTTTGTATTTCAGCAGCTCGGTCAGTTGTTTTTCGGCCGGGTGCCCTTTCAGGTCGACAGCTTCACCAGCAGTTGCTGTCCGTCCGTTACGCTCGTAGAGCGAAACCCATTTCCCGGAATTGGCATCCAGCACCTTACTCATCTCACCGTTGTCAGCCGTGAGCGGGGCATATACCAGCTTCACTGTCGAATCACCAATGCTGCCATTACCGGAATATCCGCCTAAACGAACAAACTGCAGCTGCATGTCATACTGGCCGAGATAGCTTTGCAGCGCTTCCGCCTTGGAGATTGCCGGAGCAGGCACTTCTGTGAGCTTCGTATAATCTAAACTGCCACCGGCAGTATAGGCTTGAAGTCCACCGTAAAGATCAAGCTCAATAGAAATATTATTGCCGCTTACAGGGATGCCCTGATAATAATTTATAAATTCATAACGGTATCCCTTCCCGTCCGGCTTCACGCTCCATGTTCCGCCATGTTCAACCAGTTTAAGATTGCTGCTTGCTTTATTGTACATACGGTTGACTAGGGCAAGTGCCTTTTGCTTAGCTTCAGCCGGGGTCAGCTTCTTGCTGCCTGCGGGAGCGGACTGCGGCTTAGCCTCTTCCCCATACATGTACTGTTCCATCTGGAACTGGGTAATCTCGCCTGTAACCGCATTAATTTCCGCGTAGGAATGGTGCGGCATTCCCGATTGCATCCCCTCCGGATCCGCTCCCCACGTAAGCATCCAGACCTTCTGATCCAGCCGCTGGTAAGCGGTGCTCTTCGCTTGTCTGACCAGCTTGCGGTCCTTCGGAAGGGCTGCCACCTTCTCTACCAGTTTGACCGCTTCCTCCACAGTGAGCTCTTTGCCGGAGGCAAGCGGCTGGAAGACCTCTTTGCCAAGCGGAACGGTCTCATGGGATACGGGAATGGACGAAGCTTCCTTGCCTTCGTTGTTCAGTCTTTTTCCCGTATGGGCATCAATCGAATACAAGGCCTGCTCTTCCGCCTTCCAGCCAAGTATCCAGCTTGCTACATTTCCATTCTTGTATACCGGAGTATAGTACAGTCCGACATTAAAGTTATCCGTGAAAGTCTTCTTCGCTTGTTCCTTGGAGATAGCCGGCTTGGCAGACGGAAATGCCTGCACTGCGGACATTTTATTGAAATTGATTACCTCCCCATTCCCATTGATGCCGATGATTAAATCATCCGCAACCGAAGGTATCCCGTTCCTCAGCATATTGAAATTAAAAGAATATTGGACGGGACCAAAAAGCACTTCACTGCTCAAATCTGAAAAACTCGATTCTACCAGCTGAATCTTTTCACTCTTCAGCGAGGGCATTGCCGCGGTAATAAAACTTCGTGCTTTCTCCAGAGCCTCCGCCCGCGAGAGCTTGGGAGGATAATAAGCGGTATCATCCACAAGAGGGAAATTAATATATGTATTGATCAGATCCCCGGTGATGGCATCAATGATGCTGGAGAACCCATATCCCCCGCTGTCAAGCTGATATTCCCATTCGATGGTCCATGCCATCTGCGTGGTGCCAGCTGAATAGTAATCGTTGTTGCCTAACTGAACACGGGTGACGTTTGCATTTTTTAGAACAGGGAAGAGCTCGCGCAGTTTGGCAACGGCCTCATCCTGTGTAATTTTGGCCAGGGCCGCATCCGCCCTTGCGGAACTCGCCGCTGTTCCGGCACTTTTTGCCTCGGCTGATGCCGCAGGCGGCACTAAGCCGGATTCCGCCGAAGCAAACCCGGCGGGCAGCAGCAGCGCAAGCGCTACTGTAGTAATCAATGCCGCTTTTGCGGTCTGATGAATAAACTGATTGCTGTTGCTGTTCAAAAGTCATCCTCCTCAAAGTTTTGTAGCTTTGCGTCTTCGAATAAACACCCTCTAATTATAAAGATAAATAGATATTTTTTCCATATTTTATTTGCGACAGGAAGTTACAGCAACTGCATAAAATCACCGCCCGCGTATAAAACGATACTAAAAAACCGGCTTCCCGAAGGAAACCGGTAATAGCGCCTAAATTTGAAAAGTGAGCTTTATATTCATACCTCGTTCTGTTAATTCCGCCACTTCATAAACTTATAATCCAGTACATCCACCAGCAGGAAGAGCACAAACCCGACCAGGCTGAACAGCATAATGCCCGCGTACATCTCCGGATAATCCAGCCGCAGCCAGGCATCCATAATGAAAAAGCCCATGCCATGCTCCGTCCCGTAAATCTCAGTGAAGAACAGCACAGAAATCGCAGTCCCTAGTGAAATCCGGATCGTGCTGAGTATAACCGACAATGCGCCCGGCAGCGTCACATTCCAGAACTTCTGCCCCGCACTTGCACCGATGCTGGTTAGCACATCGTAGGTGCTGTCAGGAATCGCCTTGACTCCGTCGCGCACGGAGATGATGACCTGAAAGAGCAGAATCAGCATAATCATCAGCACTTTGGAGGTTTCGCCAAGACCGAAGAACAGCATCACCACCGGCAGCAAAGCAATCTTGGGAATGGGATAGGTCAGGTACACGACCGGATCAAGCAGCCTGTTCCAGACCGGTGAGCGGCCCATCAGCAGTCCGATCAGCAGTCCGATCACCAGCGCCAGTGCAACACCTTCAAAGATCCGCAGCAGACTATAGCCGACATTCAGCAGAACCTCCCTGGCCCCCAAGTGAAACATCGCGTTATACACGGAGCCGGGGCTGGGCAGGATGGAATGATTCATCAGCAGATAGGCGATATACCAGATGATATTCATACACAGGAATACTAACAACAAACGCAATACGTGATGAAGCCGCTGTTTTTTCACCATTTCTCCTGCATTACCTTTCTGATTTGCTTGGTCTGCTCGAAAAACTCATTACTGTCCCGCTTGTCCTCATGCTTCATGCCGAACACTGCGGTATTGTCGAGAATTTCCGGGGTGTGCTGTTTGACCGACGGCATGACGATAATTTTCTGGCCCAGCAGAATCGCTTCTTCCACATCATGGGTCACAAACAGTGTCGTAGCCGGGTGAGCCAGCCAATTGTCCAGGAAAATCTGCTGCAACGCTTCGCGCGTAATGACATCGAGCGCTGAAAAAGGCTCGTCCAGCAGCAGGATCGTCGGCAGAATAGCAAATGCCCGGGCAATCGCTACCCTCTGCTGCTGGCCGCCGCTCAGCGAAAGCGGATAACGGTCACTCAACTCGGAAATCCCCATCGATGTCAGCCATTGATGAATCTGCGTTTCCCGTTCTTGCTTGCTGCCGCCCGCAGGCCTGGTAATCTTCATCGCCATTCGAATGTTGTCATGAACGGTCTTCCAGGGCAGCAGACCGTAGTTCTGCGGAACAAGGCCAATCAGTGTTTCTTTGTCATGCACGGATTTCCCGTTGAACAGCAGCTCGCCCTGATAACCCGGCAGCAAGCCGGCAATCGCCCGCAGCAGTGTAGATTTACCGCTGCCCGAGGGGCCGATTATCGTATAAATGCCATGCTGCGGCAAGTCCAGATTGACTTGTCCCAGAGCCAGTTGACCGTTTTTATATTCAACTTGAAGCTCTTTAATACGGAGTCCGCTACTTCTTAAACTGGACATCGGAGATCACTTCTTCAGCCGATATATCTTTGGTCAGCAGGCCTTTTTCCCGTGCCCAGGCAAATGCCGCCTCAACTTCCTTCACATCCACCTGATAGGCAGGCAGGTACTCAGGGACTTTAATTTCATCCTTCAGTGTATCTGGATAGCCTACTTCTTTGATAATAAGATCAATATATTCCGATTGGTCGTGGGATTTCATATATTCCACTGCCTCATCATAGGCTGTGTACATATCGCGGATGGCTTGTCCCTTGGCTTCGATCGCACTTTGCGGGAACGCCAGCACGAACGGATTCACGCCTGCCGTTACCGTAGAGCTGAGTACGCGCAGTCCGGAGGTTTTGCCCATGGTGACGAATGGCTCAGGCAGAACAGCCGCGTCGGCTTTTTTATTCTTGAGCAGCTCCAGCCGTGTCGGAATTTGCGGAACCTCGGTTACTGTAATATCCTCTTCCGTCAGACCTGCCTGTTTCAGCATCATAGCAACGGTATATTGGGTAGAGGTATTCTTGGATAGAATGACCGTTTTGCCCTTCAAATCCTTCACTTCCTGGATCTCGTCATTTCCGGTCAGCAGATCAAACTCACCTGTTGTTGTGCTGGTAATCTTCACGTCCAGACCGGCCTCGTTGTAGATGGAAATCGCCACCAGATCAGCGCTCAATCCGTCCACCTTGCCGGCTTGGAAGGCCACGTCACGGTCCTTGGCACTCTTAAAGGTCTGGATATCCAGATTGACGTTATGTTTCTTGTCGAAACCTTGCTCGTGGGCAATGATGAAAGGAATGGCATCAATTGAAGGCAGCAGACCAAGCGACACCGTAACCGCTTCAGCCGGTGTATTCGTGTTCGCCTTTGCTTCCCCTGCAGCGGCTCCTGTATTTTTCGACACAGTATTATTGCTTGAAGTTCCGCAGCCAGCGGCAACCATACTGACCGCAGCGACCAGCATAAACAGCATCATTACTTGTTTCCAGTTTCTTCTCTCCATGAATCTCGTAGCCTCCATCTCTTTTTCTAGTACTCTTGTCATGCGCATTAATTCACATATAGGCATGCCAAAACCGTCATGCTCCCCCATGAAGCATTAAGTAATTGCAATTTTACACCCATTGTCCTATTTTGTATATTTATAAATTGAAATAAATCGTAGACAAGCTATCCTATGAATATTTCCCGTAGTCTTTAATAGTGACTTTCGTCTGGCACTCCACCTCAATTTCAGGATAGACCTCTCGCCAATTCAGAGCCTTCCACTCCTTGTAGGACAAGCTGTTTCTGACATGCACACCAATTCCGAGACTGTCCACGTTATTCTGCTGCATTTGCTGCACCATTTTCCGGGCTCTGGCTGTAATATATTCTGAGATCTGCTTCTCCAATTTCTTTTTGCTCTTCTCCTCATCAAGCTTCTGCTGGCCGGTATATTCAAGCACCGAACCCTGGATGGAGGCAGTGAGATCAACTTTAAAACGTCCATCCTCCAGATGGTGCACTTTGATCTTACGCTTGTTTAACAAGGAGCTGAACATGACAACGACCTTTTTGCCGTCCTCTTGCCCTAAATTGATTGCGATTTCGCCTTGTCTCAGATCATCACGGAATAGGCCGAAGATAATCCCGTCCTCAGCCGAAATTTTCGTAACATAACGGTCCTCCTGAAACAAAGCAATCCCGTCAATGAGTATCTTGTTCCCGGCATCCTTCACTATAGGAGTAACGGGATCAATACCGTCATCGTTGTAATCCCTGGAAAACTCATAAAAAGTCGTTGCCGGGATGCTGTTGCCGGCAGCTTCTTTCTCCAGCATATGGGTTATATAACGTCCGGTATCTGTATGCGGCTTGAAATTTTTGGTCAACAGCTCTCCGGCATCACCTTCAACAACAGTTATTCTGACGCCGAGCGCGATGGAAGGATCGCGCAGCAGCGTATCGATATAATCCTCCACACCTGCTTTTGCCAGCTTCGCTCCGAACAAGGAATCTCTTAGCTGTCCGCTGACTACCTTCAGGTCGGTCTGCCTGGAGAAATCCAGCCGGGCTTCCTTGATGCTGTCCACTTCCGCACTCAGCAGTTCCCGGCGGATGGTGGAGTTAGGATCAATTACCGGAACGCAGGAGGTCACCTTTAACTTGTTATTTTCCAACAGATCATAGCTCGATGTCTGCACCATGCCCAGCTTTTCGAGAATACGTTCATCGCTTTTACAGCCGGTTAACAGCAGCAAAACAGCCATTGAAATGAACAGCTTATTATTCATAAGAGCTCCTCGCTTTTCCCTGAATTAACAGCACTATAAGTAATAGGATCGGAAAACCAAAGGCAATGCCAACTGCCACATAACCCAGATTGGTGATCCAGACGTTAACCTGATCCAAAGTCTTCGGGATAAAAGAGATGGCGTAGGAAACAGCCATCATTACAAATACCAGTACCGTTGTCTTTAACTTGGGTACGATTCTCTTTACAGCCTCCTCTGCTGCCCACCAGTACATCACGACAGTCATCAGAATTAAAAAGAGAAAAAAGCCGTAGAGCAAATTTTCCAGCCGCTCAATGAATGGAAGCTGGATATAGGCCAGCAAATCAAGCACGGGATACAGCAGTCTTTTCAACTGGCCCAGGCTGAAGAAGCCGAAACAAATAAGGGCGAGACAGAGGTAGCTCAGGGATAACATGGCGTTGCCGACATAGATGGCGGCCATCGACTTTTTCGTTTTTTCCACGTAAGGAAACAGCAGAATGGACAGCTCATAACCCAAAAATGCGGCATACACTTCTATTCCCCCTTTCACCTGGTCATGTCCACCCTGGAGAATGAACGGAGTGAATCTCTCCCAGCGGAAGGCCGGGAAAAACCACAGCAGCAGCAGGAACATCCATGTCGTCATCCAGAAAAAAAGCGTTGCTGTTTTGGATATCGAATAAATCCCTTTGATAAGGATTAGAAAAAGAAGGATGTCCATAGCAAACTTGAAGATCATCGGATTCGTAGTCGGGAAAGAGAGCATCTGAAATAAAAGCACATATTTTTTCCCGATCATGCAGCCGAAGATCAACCAGACAGACGCTAAGCCTATGTAAAAAGGATAGAGTATCCACTTAGGAATAGACTGTTCCATGATTTCAAAGACGGAGCGTCCCTTGCCCAGCCGAAAGACCAGAGAAATCAAAAAAATATTAAATGACGACAGCAGGAAACAGGGGATCAGAACCAGCCAGCCGTTCGTACCAAAATAGTCGGCCAGACTACGCGGCAACGTAAACATCACGATCCCGGCCTGTGTCATATACACGAGAACGGTAATATGAAAGGGGCGAAGTTTGTCCATCATAGCCTGCCATTCCTACTTTCTGTTTTTTTGCCTGACCGGATTGGACGTTTGTGCCTGTGAGGGCCGGGTTCTTAACATAGAGAATGGCGCCCGGATAAATACATCCTTCCAATCAGTGAATTTCATGGGTGCAACAGGGATCATATAGGATGAGCCCAGGCTGGTCAGGCTGGACAGGTGAATCACAATTAGAGCGATCCCCATCACAAGTCCCATATTCCCCCATATTCCGGCAAGAATGATAATCCCGAAGCGGATCAGACGGATGGAGGCACTCATCATATAGCTGGGAATGACAAAAGAGGCGATAGCAGATGAAGCAACTGCAATAATAAGCACATTACTGGTCAGACCGGCCTGCACTGCCGCTTGTCCGATAACAATACCGCCTACGATCCCGATCGTTTGTCCGATCTTGGTAGGAAGACGCGCACCCGCCTCCCTCAGCAGTTCAATCATGATCTCCATAAGCAGCGCCTCATATACAGGTGGAAAGGGCACCTTATTGCGCGATTCCGCCAGCGTTCTCAGCAGCGCTTCGGGAATCATCTCGTAATGAAAGGTGGTTACGGATACATACATGGATGTAAAAGTGATCGTAATGATCAGAGCCAGTAATCTCAATAGCCGCAGAGCCGTCCCCAAAGTCCAGCGTTGGTAGTAATCATCCGGGGAGGAGAAAAATTCAAAAAAAGCGGCCGGAGCACTGACGACTGTCGGGCTGTTGTCAATAATCGTGATGATCCGCCCGGCAACCAGCTTGGATACAGCAACATCCGGCCTTTCCGTGGTCAAAAATTGGGGGAACACCGAATTCGGCCTATCTTCGATGAATTGGGTCAACGTCCCCCCGTCATTAATTGCATCTGTTTCTATTCTTTGAATCCGCCGCTCCAGGTCCTCAACAAAGGCCAGATTGGCAATATCCTGAATGTAAAGAACATACACACTTGTTTTGGAGATTTCTCCGATAGAATACTTCCTGATTTTTAAATGTGAGCTTTTTATTCTGCTGCGGATTAAGGAGAGGTTTGTTAATGCTGACTCCACAAAAGCATCGTGTGGACCCGCGATAATGGTTTCCGTCTCCGATTGCTGAACATTGCGGGCCTCCGGTTTATAAGCATTCAATAAATAAATGCTGTCCCGGTGAGAGACAGCGACACAGCCCTCCAGGATGCCGATAACCGCCGCTTTACTATCAGTCACTTGAAGGAATTGCGACTGCTTGAACAGTTGTTCGGCTTCTTGAAGCTGAATGCGGGAAAACGGCTCCAGAATTTCTTTGATGAACAAGGTATTGTCCACAATAGCTGGAAAGTACACAATATCCGTCTGTATATCCGGAAAGGTCCGGTGAATCAAATCGGCACATTGATCAAATTCTTTAAGAATATGTCCGAGCGTAAGAGTATTCTGTGGGCTTGAATCCATAATATTAACCACGCCTTCACCATAATATTTAAGGTAGTATCCCCAAAATTTTCATTGATATTTATGAATGCGCAGGAAACGGATGCAGTGAATCGAGAGTGTCTCCTGTATAGAGACATCATTCTTTTAGGAAGATACAAAACCTTTTAAATATCTATTTCCAGCTATAAATTTTGTCTTTTTCCCGTGGACACCTCTTTTAAAAGCAGATCAGTCATGCTATAATGTAAGCGTAACCAAAGCAACAAAAATCTATTGATTTCATCGCTCAAGGAGGATGAAGGAAATGCTTGAAGGACTAAAGGAAATTAAGAATTGGGTATCCGGTATTTGGCAGCCATGGACCGTTTCAGGAGAGGAAGA
This sequence comes from Paenibacillus sp. IHBB 3054, assembly GCF_051594305.1. Lineage (NCBI taxonomy): Bacteria > Bacillati > Bacillota > Bacilli > Caryophanales > Paenibacillaceae > Paenibacillus > Paenibacillus sp. IHBB 3054. The sequence continues at coordinate 52,523 of NZ_JBOFBG010000010.1, forward strand.
TTACCGGAACATGGAATACACCGTGCAGCGGCACCTGCACACGCCGCAAACCCCGAGCCCGCTTACTTATGAACAAGAGTCACGCATCAAGACCATCAAATATCACTAGCCACATCAGCTTTCAGATACAGCTTGACTAAACTACTTATGAAATAAGGCCGCCATATCCGGGACTTAAGCTTCCGGAGCTGACGGCCTTTTATTTACGTTCCAATTATAACTTCAAATCCTCCACATCATCATGCCGTAGATCGATCTGCTCCCCGGTCGGGTTCACAAGGTAAACCGTATCAGGGGCCTTGTCGATGCTCCTGCCGCTGACCAGTACATGGTAATCCCCTTCCACCGCATATTTACGGATGTACAATCCCGAACCCACATCTTCGAAAGGATAGCCCTCAAAGTCTGTCCACGCCAGATCTTCACCTTGTTGTGCCAACGAGCGCACCTTATCCATGGATAATACAGCATCGTCCCCACTGCCCTGCTTGCTGTCACAGGCCGTGAATGTACTCAATATAACGAGTAACATCAAAGTTATTATGCCATGCTTATTTGTCATCCCCCGTAGCCCCCTTTTCGATGTGAACCGTGAAATGAGGCGAACAAAGCTCCAGCTTATCCATATCCACAATAAAACCGTATTTTTTCAGGATGTCTAGACCAAAATGAAACGAACTGTCCGTTATATTTTAATTTTACCATATGAGGCTTGGGTAATCAGCTATCCAATGACGGCCACAACAAAAAACCTCCCCTCATCCCTAAGGATAAAAGAAGGCTTAAACACGTCACTTCCGAAGTATGGCAGCTATATCTTTACTCTTCCGCATTTTTTGTTTTTCAGGCAAAACAGATTAGAAACTATTCTCGTTTCTTCCCAACTGCACCAAGATAGATAACAAACTCTTCATCACCGTCTAATTCTAAAATCTCATCAATCAGCTTTTGATCATAGATTCCAATTGCACAAGCACCTGCACCGATAGATTCACTGGATAAATACAGGTTTTGGCATACATGTCCAACATCGATGAGGATTTTTTTGTGAGCTGAAATATCATACTTCCATTCGGAGCGATATGGTGTTGTACTCCATGCAAACAGTACAGAAGCCTTTTTTGCAAAGTTAGGGACAAATGGCTGATCTAAAGTAATAGCATCAATCTTCTGTTCAAGTTCATCTAATTCAAACATAAATAATAGCTTATGTTCGACAGGAAGGTATCTGTAGATTCCTTGTTGAATGCCTTCTACCCGCATAATAATTAAATAGGTTTCAAATGTGTGTGTCGCCCCACTGCAGGGCACAGTTCGCAGCGTAAGTCCGTTCTTATTAATACCAGTAATCCCTTGGGTAGCCCATAATAAATAGGATAACTCATCCAGACTTAAAGTTTCCGCAGAATAAAACCTTGTACTTCTTCTTTGATTTATACAGTCAAAAATGTTTTCTTTACACACAACGTCTTTGCTGACCTCTGGCAAATCAATAATTAGTGATTTCGAATGGGCGGGCTTAACAATGGGTGGTTGTGCAAGTCCTTTGATCTTATCTGTTTTTATATGTTTGAATTCATGAAAATTAGATTTTAGAAAGCGCCTTTGTTGTTCGTATCTTGTCATAACAGATCCTCCTGAATTACCTTAATAGCTTTAATTTATCATGTCATAAAAATTAGTTTGTGATCTAACTCACTATTCAGTTGTTTTGGTGAGTAAACAAAAAACCTCCCCTCACCCCAAAGGGTAAAAGAAGGCTTAAACGCATTCATCACTGCGAAAGCACGGCAGCTATATCTTCAGCTCCCCAAGCTTGATCAGCTCGACAACCGCTTGCGAACGGCCTTTTACGTTTAGTTTTTGCATGACGTTTGAGATGTGGTTTGAAACACACCGGAAATGGAAGCTTGTTTCAAGTGTTCTGAACCTTTATCACTTGCTTTCAAAATAGTTGGTTGAGTTCTTCTAATTCACTTGGTGTCAACTTATCAACGTTAACAATCGTGTTCACTTTCACTCCAAAATCAACAAATTTCAATCCAAGTTGTTCCGTGTAATCGTAGGTGACATACTCAATCCTTTGCTTATAATGATCAATAAACGGGTCAGGTGGCAGTTTCCAGCCCTGCTCATGCCTAAGAAGAATTTCATCACGTTCAAGGTCAATTTTATGAAATCCATTCGTAATATCTTTAGTTAGTTCCGCAGACATCGTCGTATAATTTCCTAGACAAGTTTCACCAGCTGATATGTCTTATTATCTTTGCGATGATGAACGATATAGTAATATCTAAGCGTTATTCCGCATTCACATTTAAAAGGACGTTTGCCGTATCATTTGACTATCATCTAACAATTTAAATAATCGGTTAACTTCCTTCTCTGTTAAAGGGGATGACACGTTTCTCCCTCTATTCCATTTAAAACTAGGTCTTATTAACTATATTGTACCTTATAATGACTATCGCCGCACTCACTTCCGTCATCCTTAAGCATCTATGCTATACTAAAAATATGATAAACCAAGCGAGGTGAAGCCGATGAAATGGGGAGAAATTACGGAATTGCACCCAGGTCGCTTTGTACTGGTGGAAGCAATCAAGGCAAGCTCCAGCAACCGTGTGCGTCAATTAGAGGATATGGCGGTCATTCAAGACTACGATAATCCCGAGGAGGCATGGAGCGGTTATAAAGAGCTTCACAAGCTACATCCGACTCGTGAGCTGTATGTATTTCATACGAGCAGAAGCGATGTTGAGGTTGTCGAGGAATTTTTCTCAGGAGTACGGCAACGGATATGAAGTTACAATTACAATATGGCTTGCCTATCGTTTCCTTGACTTTAGCTCAATATGACAATTCAATTGTTCTGCATAATGTTCTATTTGATACAGGCTGTGCGGCAACTGTTTTTGATTCCGATGCATTAGCTGCAATAGGTATCCACATTGATTTTATAAATGGGCGAGCCAAGCGGATGTATGGGGTAGGAGGAACGAGCGAAATTTGCTATGAGCAGCAGATTCCTGACTTTTGCATTGAACATATTACTTTGACGGATTTCCCCATTCAGCTTGGTTCGATTCAAGAGCCTTATGGCTTTGACGGAATTGTTGGCATTGATTTTATGATGAGAGCCAAATGCAAGGTGGATTTTGAAACCATGACTATTAAGTTTGAGAAATAGACCGGGCAACGCTTACCCTCAAGGGACAGCAATCGCTTGGTCTATTTGTATTTTATTCACATTTCACTTATATCTGAAACAAAAAACCTCCCCTCACCCCAAAGGGTAAAAGAAGGCTTAAACGCATTCATCACTGCGAAAGCACGGCAGCTATATTTTCAGCTCCCCAAGCTTGATCAGCTCGACAACCGCTTGCGAACGGCCTTTTACGTTTAGTTTTTGCATGACGTTTGAGATGTGGTTGCGGACGGTTTTTTCGCTGATGAATAACAATCCGGCAATATCCCGTGTTGTTTTGTCCTGCACGAGAAGCTCGAATACTTCGCGCTCACGATGCGTCAACAGAAATTTGCTATGATGTTCGTTCCCTTTCAATGGTGTCACCCCTCCTTGCTCGGGTTTGTTTGGTATAACAAGGTAAAGGGATACAGTCAAATCATACTATGTATGGGGCATGTTAATGGTGCTGCTGCTGCTCTAAAATGGGCAGTAGCGGAGAAAGGGGGCAAGGACAAGGCGTCCCATAAAAAAAGCCGCCTCTAGGCGGCAAAATAACAGGCATCACCGGTCCGTCACGCCCTTTCGGTAACGCCGGTTTATCCGGTAAGCTGTTGCAACCCCAGTGTAATTTATGAAATGGATTCCATAGCAAGTGTTTTTATTCGGGAGGTTTCCAAGGGGAGATGTGATAAAATAAAATCATTATACCCCTGACTCAGGAGGCTGCTGCGCCGATGGCCAATATAAAAGAAATCGCCCGCATCGCCGGTGTTTCCGTAACAACCGTGTCGCGAGTGCTTAATAATCATCCTTATGTCAGCAAAGACAAAAGAGCCGCTGTGCTTGATACCATAGAACAGTTAAACTACACGCGGAATATGAACGCTGTGCATCTGATTACCGGCCGTACCGGAGCCGTTGCGGTGATCCTGCCGTTTATCAACTTCTTTTATTTCTCCATTGTCATGGACGGCCTTGCTCATGAGGCGCTGCTCGCGCAGTACCGGCTGATTCTCTGCCAGACCAATTATTCACCCAGGGAAGAGCTTAAGGTGCTTGAAATGCTGCGCAATAAAGAAATTGACGGTGTCGTTATCGTATACACAGCACTTCAGCCCGAAGTCATTGAGGAGTACACCGCCTACGGTCCGATTGTAACCTGCCAGAACAGCGGGGAACGCCGCTTCTCCTCTGTGTATATTGAGCATTACGCTGCTTTCCGTCACGGCCTGCAGTATTTGATTGGCAAAGGTTACCGTAAAATCGGCTACTGCGAAGGCATACAGAATGGCAGCAGCTCCTCCATCCGCCAATCCGCATTCCGTGAGTTTCTTGCCGAGAACAAGCTGCCGTTTCAGGAAGCATGGATGATCTACGACTGTATGACCGAAGAACACGGAGCGGCCGCAGCGCGCTCGCTGCTTGAGATGCGGGAGCGGCCTGATGCGGTTATCGTTTCCGGCGACCATGTTGCAGCCGGACTGATAATCGAGTCACGCAAGCACGGGCTGCGCATTCCGGAAGATCTGGCAGTGATGGGCTTTGACAATCAGCCGATCGGACGGCTGCTGGAGATCACTACAATTGATAATCAGCTATACGAGATGGGGGCCTCCGCCTTCCGGATTATCCATGAACAGATCAGCGGGGATAGTACGCTCCCGGTGTACCGCAAGCTGGCATACCGGATTATTGAGCGCTCTACGGTTTAAGGGAATCCATTCTGAATTGCCTTTACAAGCGGCACTTATACGATTAAATACTTGATCGCATCCCACCCGCAGCTTTACCGGTGGCTAGATGCGCTTTTGCTTCCGTCCCAGTTTCAGGGGCGGATTTTTATTACCCTTTTGCAGCTATGAGAAATATCACATTTTTTTGTTGACAGCCACTGTGTAGGGATTTATGATAATCCCAGCATAATTGATAACGATTATCATTTGCATACAAGTTCTTACATTAGAAAAAGGGGGGTTTTGATTGAAATTTAGTTACGCTGTTCCCGCCGGGCTGCTGGCTGCTTCCATTCTGTTTGCCGGCTGCAGCGGCAATGAGAACAATAATAATACGGATAACAACAATGAGGCTGCGGTAAATGGCAGCGCAGTTACAGCAGCTCCGGTTACTACGGCTGATGCCACCGCTACCACAGCTGCCGCCGATTTCACTTCAGCTATCGAGCAATACCGGACCTACGTCATTGAACAATGCGACGAATTCGTCAAGCAGACGGAAAACTTTACGAACGCCGTCAAAGCAGGCAGTCTTGAAGAAGCGAAGGCGCTGTACGCCCCGGCCCGTATGTACTATGAGCGGATTGAACCGATTGCCGAAGCGCTCGGTGATCTTGACCCCAATATCGATGCCCGTGAAAATGATGTGGATGCGGCCGAATGGCGCGGTTTCCATAAAATCGAACAGGCTCTCTGGCAAAACAGCACGACTGACGGCATGACTGAAGTCGCCGACCGGCTGCTGAAGGATGCCCAACTCCTGCGCGCTAAGGTGGAAACAGCAGAGATTGATGCGAATCTGCTCGTTACCGGTGCAGTCGAACTCCTGAACGAAGTCTCTTCCTCCAAAGTGACCGGCGAAGAAGAACGTTATTCACACACGGATCTGTATGATTTTGTCGCCAATGTAGAAGGTGCGCAAAAAATCTACGAGCTGCTGAAACCTGAGCTTGCCAAAAAGGATCCAGAGCTCGAGCAGACCATCGGCGAACGGTTTACTGCACTACTGGACGAACTCGCTCCATTTAAATCAGGCGACGGCTACGTTTCCTACGAAACACTCAAGGAAGACGAAGTGCGTAAGCTGAGCCAGAATCTGGATGCCCTAGCTGAACCGTTGTCCAACATGGGGACTATTCTAGGAGTGTGAGCAGATGAAAAAGCAGCCTGAGGAAGAATTCAAAAGTGAGCAAATGTTAAATAAAAAGCTAAGCCGCCGCGATATGCTGCGGCTTACCGGCGCCTCCGGGCTCGGCCTGCTTCTGGGCGGCACAGGTGCAGGAGGGCTGATGGCCGCGCGCCAATCCGCTGCCAAAACACCCGCAGCTTCATTGGATCCTGCCGCCGATACCCTCCCGTTCTACGGAGCACATCAGGCCGGAATTATTACACCTGCACAGAACTTTCTGTGCTTTGCGGCGTTTGATCTGACAACAACGAAGCTGGACGATGTGAAAAAGCTGTTGAAGTCATGGACAGAGGCTGCGGCGGCTTTGACCTCCGGCAGTCTGATCGGCAATGTCAACGACAATCCCAATCTTCCGCCCTCCGATACCGGAGAAGCCGATGGCCTGACTCCCTCCCGGTGTACGCTAACTTTTGGGGTTGGACCGGCTTTTTTTGATGGACGATTTGGGCTGGCCTCGAAACGTCCCTCTTCACTTGCCGACCTGCCAGCCTTCACGGGAGACAATCTGGAGCCGCAGTGGTGCGGCGGAGATCTTTGTATACAGGCTTGCGCTGATGATCTGCAGGTGGCATTCCATGCCATACGCAATCTCGCGCGGATCGCCCGCGGCACAGCCGTGCTGCGCTGGACCCAGGAAGGGTTCCAGCGTACAGTGGGAGCCGATCCGAAAGGAGGCACTCCGCGCAATCTGCTAGGCTTCAAAGACGGAACAGGCAACCCCGATGCCACAGACGATGCCGAAATGCGCAAGGTTGTGTGGACCAGCAGCAGCGATGGGCCTGCCTGGATGAACGGCGGCACTTATATGGCTGTACGCCGTGTGCGTTTGCGCATTGAGGTCTGGGACCGCTCGACCTTGAGCGACCAGGAAGCGACCTTCGGACGGCACAGGCACAGCGGCGCACCGATCGGAGCCACTGATGAATTCGCCGAACTTAAACTGGACGCCGCCGATGCTTCCGGCAAGCCCGTCATCCCGCCGGATTCGCATTCCGCGCTGGCCCATGGTGACGGCACGATCAAAATGCTCCGGCGCTCCTACTCCTATTCCAGCGGAATGGATCTTAAGACAGGCCAGCTGGATGCGGGTCTTCTGTTCATCAGCTTCCAGAAGGATCTTATTAAACAGTTCGTCAGCATCCAGCAGCGTCTGTCCAAAAACGACCGTTTGAATGAATATATGGTTCACACCGGCAGCGCGGTATTCGCCTGCTTCCCCGGTGTCCGCGAAGGCGGTTATATCGGGGAAGCCCTGCTGGGCTGAACACGAAAACACAGCATGAGTTAGCAACCAGCATGCTGACAGGCAGATCCGTTCAGCCTTCCCGGATCTGCCTGTCCATTATTGAAAGGGGATACTCCCGATGTTATTTGCTAGACAGTATAAATATGGCTTGCCTCACGCGGTGCTCCACCCGGCGGATGCCAAAGGTAAGTCGGTCCGGGTGCATGAAAGCACGACGGGATTGGTGCAAGAACGCAATCCGGAGCTGGTGCATGAGTGCGGAATTGAGAGCAACGGCACCAAACGGGTGCGGATGCATGAGTGCAGGGCAAGACTGGCGCAAGGACTTGAGCCAGGGCTGGTGCCTGAGTGCGGACTGGAAAGCATGGGTAACAAACGGGTGCGGATGCATGAGCGCGGGGCAAGCCTCGCGCAAGGACGCAATCCGGAGCTGGCGCCTGAGTGCGGACTGGAAAGCACGGGCACCAAACGGGTGCGGATGCATGAGCGCGGGTTGGTGCCCGCGCTGAAGGCAGCCGTTCTGTTCGGCTGCCTCTTCCTGCTGCTGCTCTGCAAGCCAGCAGCTGCCGCGGCGGCGGTAGACGGCCGGCATGACGAGCTGCTGCCCGCAGTTGGCAGCGCGCTCGTCGAAGCCGGCCAGGGCCGCTGGGATGCGGCCGCCGCCGATGTGGAGTCGTTCGCGGCGCTGTGGCGCACCGCGAACAGTGGCACGCCGGACCCGGCACTCGCCGGTCCGGCTGCCGCTGTAGACGCCGCGCTCGCTGGCGCGGCGGAAGCCCTGGCGGCGGGCGGCGGCACGCCCGCCAAAACCGCGCTGTCCACGCTGGCCAAAAGCGTGGACGCGTACGTCACCGCCGCCTCCGGCACGGGCGGCGGTGACACCAGCGCCGCCGGGCTCGAAGCGGCGGCGAAGCTGTTGCCCGCGGCGGAGCGCACGCGGGATGCGGCGCGCAGCGCCGACTGGCCGGCGGCGGCGGAAGCCTACCGCGCCGTCGTGAACGGCTGGACGCCGGCGGAGCGCGGCATCCGGGCCGACAATCCCGCCGTCTACGGCTTGCTGGAGACGAAGATGAGCCTGCTGCGCGTTGCGCTGCAGGCCGAGCCGCTCCGCGAAGAGGCGGCAAAAGCGGAGGCCGAAGCTTTATATACGCTGCTTGCCGACTACAGCGCAGGCAAGACGGTTGACACGGGAGACGTGTCAGCGCAGCCTGCTTCGATCGGGGGGCTGATCAGCTACCTGAAGAAAGCTTCAGCAGCAGCAGAATCCGGAGACAGTGCCGGTGCGGCGGGAATCATGGAACAGTTTATTACAGCCTGGCCTTCAGCCGAAGGACAGGTGCAGATCGCATCGCCCAAGGTGTATGCGAATATCGAGAACGAGAGCGCAGCCGTTACCGGCGATTTGTTGTCCGATCCGCCGAAGCTTAATCAGGCGCTGGCTACCATGGACACGATGCTCGCGGAGCTGACTCCGCTGGCCGGTGACACAGCCTATACGGCCTGGGACGCCGTATTGATTCTGCTCCGCGAGGGCCTTGAAGCGATTCTCGTACTTTCCGCTTTGCTGTCCTATGTGAAAAGAGACGGCGGCCCCAAGACCCAGCGCTGGGTCTGGTCCGGTGCTGCGGCAGGTCTCGCCAGCAGTATAGGCCTGGCTGTTCTGCTAACCTACACCATTTCGCAGGCAGCCTCCGGAAGCGCGCGTGAGCTGATTGAAGGGATTACCGGACTTGTGGCAGTAGTAATGATGCTCACGATCGGCCGCTGGATGCACAGTAAATCGAACGCCGCTGCATGGAATAAATATGTCGGGCGGCAGGTGGACGGTGCGCTGGCTAAAGGCAGTCTATGGTCTTTATTCTTCGTAGCTGCGCTGGCGGTTCTGCGTGAAGGAGCCGAAACGACCATATTCTATGTGGGAATGGCGCCATCCATTGCAACCTCACAGCTGCTGCTAGGGATCGGAGGCGCGCTGGTCGTGCTGATCATTCTGGGGTATGCCATTATTGCCCTAAGCGCCAAGCTGCCGATCACTGCCTTCTTCCGCGCAGCAACGGTGCTGATCTACTATCTGGTCTTCCGCTTTCTCGGCGAGAGCATCCACTCCTTACAGGTAGCCGGGAAACTGCCGGCACATGTGGAGAATGGGCTGCCGTCGGTCGGTTGGCTGGGGTTGTATCCAACATGGGAGACATTGCTGCCCCAAGTGCTCATTCTGGCGTTTATTCTCTGGGAAATGCTGCGCAGCAGGTCTGTGGGCAAATCACGAACAGCAGGCTGACACTAAGCAGCCGGGACAAATAAAGGAACCATGCTGACTCTTTTTACTGAAAATTGTACAATGGATTTTTCTTTTTCCAGCATCAAAAAGCAATCTGTGTATTCACTACAGAAGAATATAAGGTAACCGTCAAGATAGCCCTTACAACTCTATTCCGATGTACAAAAGTGTCCATTCGGCATTAAATAATGTTTGCTGTTGTGACTACATTGGACTTGCTCAACTGTGCGCATTTTCCAGCGTATCCACAAACTTAATGTGATTACAGCGGGAAATATGCACGTTAATTTTTAACAAATACTGCTTATCAACTGAATTACGTGAATTCTTACCGCTAATATTGACAAATATCCCAGTTAGTTGGATTTGAGAATTATTAGCGGGCGAATTCCCCATTAAATTCCTCATTTACGGTCTAATGTCTTTTTAGTGCTATCTTTTCCCGCTAACTGAATTTGGAGCTGTAACACTTACCAGATTACACCTCCAATCTGATCTTCTGACCCAAGACCCACACGGCAGTTAGCATTTAGCATTTAGCATTACAAATTTCCAGCCAGTCCTCTTCTCAACAAGGAAGTGAACTGGTTTTTTTGTTTTATTGTGTTTTTTCATAACTTCCTGCACTGTTTCAGACTTAGGAGACTAATTGTAGGAATCTCCCCCTTGCATCGCTTGGGGATTTGTTTTATTCTAGGTATGAAAATAATTTTCTTGTAAATCCATATAATAATAAAAATAATTTCAGTCACTGAAATGATTGCATTCATTCAAAGAAAAGAAGGTGGAGCTTATTTCTCCTATCCTGCATGTCCTGGAGCACGAGAAGGAAAAGCTATCCCAAATGGAACGCAAGCTGGCGGAACGCATTCTGGCCTCACCAGCGGAGATTGTCCATATGGGCATCACGGAGCTGGCGGAGCAATGCGGCGTCAGTCCCGCGACAATTACAAGGTTTTGCAAGGTGCTCCATTTCAAAGGCTTCCCCGATTTCAAGGTTAAGCTGGCTTCAGAAATTGCCCATAGCGATGCTTCGCCGCAGGAAGGCGGCTCCTCCTATCAGGATATTGTCGCGGGCAATCCGCTTTCGGTCATTGTCGAAGCGATGCAGACCAATCACCTGACTTCAATCCGGGACACCACCTCACTACTCGATCTGGAGCGGCTGCAAACAGCCATTGATGCATTATGCCGGGCACGCCGGGTTGATCTCTACGGGATGGCAACCTCCTCTATCGTTGCACAGGATTTCTACCAGAAGCTGATCCGCATCGGAGTGAACTGCACCGCTTTTGCCGACTCACATATGCAGATCACTTCCGCTTCTTCGCTCTCTGCCGGTGATGTGGCGTTTGCGGTCTCTTATTCCGGGGAAACCCCGGAAACAATCGACGCCTTAAGCTGTGCCGGAGCCAGCGGTGCGGCCACGATTTCGCTGACTTCTTACGGCAGCAGCACGCTGGCCACCCTGGCGGATATCCCGCTGTTCTCCTCCTCGCTGGAGCAGGGAATGCGGCGGGGTGATATGGCCTCGCGGATTGCGCAGCTGCATATCATTGATATCCTGTTCACCGGAATGGTCAGCACCCGGTTTGGCGATTTCATTCCCAAGCTGGAGCAATCTTATCTCAATGTCCAACATTACCGTCATAAACGGGGAGGTTAATTCAAATGAACATTTTAAAATTCCGCAATGAAGAAGATTTCGCCCAGACCGGTGCGAACCTGATTGCGAGCCTGTTGCAAAGCAATCCCAAAACCGTACTGGGACTGGCTACCGGCAGTTCTCCGGTCGGCGTCTACGCCAAGCTGGTAGAGATGCACCGCAAGGGAAATGTCAGTTTCGCCAAAGCCTCTTCCTATAATCTGGATGAATATGTGGGTCTGCCTGTGGATCATCCCCAGAGCTACCGCAGCTTCATGAACGAACATCTGTTCAATCATGTCGATATTGATCTTACCCGGACACATGTCCCTAACGGAAATGCGGCGGATCTTGCTGCCGAATGTCTCGCTTATGACAAAATGCTCGAGGATAACGGGCCGGTGGACCTGCAGATTCTGGGCATCGGCAGCAACGGCCATATCGGGTTCAATGAGCCGGATGCCAGTCTTACCAGCGGCACGCATGTCGTAGACCTGCTGGAAGAAACGCTGGAAGCCAATGCCCGCTTCTTCGACCGACTGGAGGATGTGCCCCGCCAGGCGGTAACGATGGGCATCGGCGGCATTCTCAAAGCACGGCAAATCGTGCTGCTGGTGCGCGGAGAAGAGAAGGCAGAAGCAGTCAAAAACGCGCTGGAAGGTCCGATCACGACACAGTGTCCCGCCTCCCTGCTGCAGAGCCATCCCAATGTGGTCGTTCTGCTGGATGAAGGAGCTGCGAAATGGCTGAAATAAATAGAACTTCAGGCGAGCTGCTCTACGGAAAAGTGCTGACTCCCTCCGGCCTGATTGAAGAAGGCGTGATCGCGGTATCGGAAGAGGTTATCCAATATGTAGGAGAAGCCGCCTGGCTGCCGGAAGCTTACGCCCATTGGCCCGCAAGCACCCAAAACAAGAGCGGGCTGCTGATCCCCGGATTCGTTGATGTGCATGTGCACGGCGGTGCCGGTTACGATTTTATGTACTCGGATCAGGCATCACTGGATATCATCACCCGGTTTCATGCTTCACATGGAACAACCGCCATGCTGGCCACCACCATGACCGCAGCCAAGGAAGACATCGACCGTGTATTGTCCGAAGTGGCTGACTATCGCAAAGGCGGCATGCCATTCGCCCAATTGGCCGGAGTGCATCTGGAAGGGCCGTTCATCAGCCCAAAATGGTCCGGGGCCCAAAATCCTGAGCATATTGTCCCGGCAAATATCGCATGGCTAGAAGCGTGGGAGAAGCAATACCCGGGAATGATCCGCCAGGTTACCCTGGCGCCGGAATGTGAAGGCGCACTGGAAGCAATTCTCTGGTTGCGCAAGCATGGCATCACAGCAGCTCTCGGACATACCAATGCTACTTTCGAAGAGATTATTGCGGCTGCGGACGCCGGCTTAAACCAGGCGGTGCATACGTTCAATGCCATGACTCCGCTGCATCACCGCAAACCGGGCACAGCAGGTGCCGTACTGTTTGACGAGCGGATACGTGCCGAGATTATTGCCGACGGCATTCATGTGCATGCTGCGGCGATTAATGTGCTTTCCCGGCTCAAAACCCGGAACAATCTGATGCTCATCACGGATGCCATGTCGGCAACCGGGCTCAGCGACGGTGAATATACAATCGGTGACCTGCCGGTAATCGTACGGGAAGGCATTGCCACACTGAAGGATAACCCTGATGCACTCGCCGGAAGCACGCTAACCATGATTCGCGGTTTCCGCTATCTGGTACAGGAAGTGGGCCTCAGTCTTCAAGCAGCCTCCAATGCCGCAAGTCTTACCCCAGCCATATCACTGGGGAAGCAGCGTTTCATAGGTTCGCTTGAAGCAGGAAAACGCGCGGATATCCTGCTGCTGGATGATGACCTTGAACTGAACGGTGTATGGATCGGCGGACGCACAATCTCCACCGATTCACCGATCATCTGAATATAAGCACTGCCAGGCATATAAATTGAAATGCAGCCATCCAGACCGGAAGCGGTAGGATGGCTGCATTTATTGTAACGGCCCGCTGATGGAATAATCCCGTTATTTCTCAGGCATACTAGCTCAGACCGAGGGCAGGATTAATATCCGCTGCGTGTTGGGAAGATGCGTTCGACCATCGTCCGGAATTCATTGGCAAATCCTTTGAGCGGATGACCTGCACGTACCTCTTGGGCATAAAAGTCGGCCCGTTCCACAAAGTCCGGATTGGCCGACACATAGACGTTGTCTATGCCCGAATTATATTTCTTCACTTCGGCAGCAATCTTGTTCTTCATATCCTCGGTAACATCTTCATTGTCAGTCATTTTATTGTTGTTATTGGGAGCAACGCTGCGGATCCCGATTCCCGTCCCCATGCTATTATCGATATCGCGCTTCATCCGGGTTCCATCGACCCAATTACTGTCGGACAAGATGCCGTTATTGCCATTGCCAGGGTAAGCTTTGGGATCGGCCGTACCTACCCCTCCTACAGTACCCGTACCGGTCAGGCTCTTCGGTACACCAGCCATCGAACCTCCTGTACCGGTCATGCCCGGATTGCCCGTTACTGTTCCTCTTCCCCGATTGCCCATAATCGGTCCAGTTACCCTGCCTTCTCCAGGATTCACTGTCATTTCCGGACCGGTCAGCATGCCGGAAGTATTGTTACCGAGCCCGTCGCCATAGCTATAAGGACGTATGTTATCAGTACCTTTCGCATGCATTCCGCCATCAGCTCTGTCGAAGGCTATGGCGACAAAGGCGCTTTTTCCAGCAACCATTACATTTGCCGAGCGTACCTCCGGCATCGCTGTAATGCGGTCGGCGAGTTCCTGGCTCATCTCCATTTTGTCAAAGGCATTGCCCCGCACGGAATTGGTATTAATGCGGCCATCGTTCATCTTCCGTACACTTTTTGTCTGAACGTTATTGCCATCTGCAGAGTTATTGTCACCGCAACCTGTAATGCTGACCATGCCCAGAAGCAACGCGGCAGAGACTGACATGCTGATCTTTGATCGCAACATGAACTCATCCTCCATTTCATTAAATTATGATGTATGCAGCGTAACAATCGTTAGCATGGCCTCCACCGGTTCAAGCTATCCTGAAAGGATTTGGTACTCTCTCCCCTACACCGTCACACGCGGGGGAACATTCGCGTATCTTATAAACAGTAGGCCGTATTCACAAGCGAGCCGTGATTCTCCGCAAAGTAAAGTCAGGAGGGGTGAGCATGAAGGTTTTATTTACGTTTTATTTACCCAGCGGCGGGGTGGAGACACTGAACAAGCTAAGGTGCGAAAGCCTGCAGCGCAGCGGTATTGAATGCCATGTTTTATACCTCATGCCGGGGTCTGCAAGCCAGAATACCACAAACTTTCCCGTGTTTATCACTTCCCGGGATGAAGAGATCAAGGAATTACTCGATACTCAGCACTATGACGCCATTATTGTTACATCGGATTATTTGTTAATGGAACGTCTGCGTTGTCTAGGCTATGGAGGCATTCTGATATACGAAGCCCAAGGGCTCGGAAAACGGGCTGATGCGGAGATTTTGATTATAGAGGCCGTACCTTTTCTGAGATCCCACTGCAATGCTGTACTTATACCTCCTACCGATCATTTGCTGGAGCTGTTTATTTCTATCTGTCCCTGGCTCCACCGGTATGTAATCCCCAATATCGTGGATGTCCAGTCCTTCCGGCTGATCCCCGGGGAACCTCCCTGCGATCCGGTAATTGCCTGGGTAGGCCGGCTTGAAAACAACAAGAATTGGAGCGAATACTTGAAGATCGCCCATCAGATCCGCCTGCACAAACCCGCTCTGCATCTGTGGATGTTCCATGATCCGGAGCTTGCCTCCGAGGAGCAAAAGCAGCTGTTCCATGAGGAACTGCACGCTTTAGGACTGAATGACCGGCTGAATGTATTTACCAACATGCCCAACCATATTATGCCCGTTTATTATTCCTCCATTGCGGGTTCCGGCGGCTTTCTGCTATCCACCTCCATTACAGAAGGATTCGGGTATGCAGTTGCCGAAGCCATCTGCTGCACTTGTCCTGTACTTAGCACCGATTCGGACGGTGTCCGGTCTTTTATTGTTCATAATCACTCCGGCAAATTTTATCCGCTTGGCAATGTGGAGCAGGCTGTCAGTGAAGGCCTCGATCTGATGGATAATCCAGCACTCCGCACCCACATCCGCGAGCAGGGAAGGCTCCATATGATTTCACGCTTCGGCTCCGAGAGTTATGCCCATTCCTTTCGTGAGATGCTCAACTCCTTTTCCATCTTTTAGCGGCCGACGCCAAAAGAACCTTCAAACCACCGGAAGACCGTGGAAATGAAGGTTCTTTGTGTGTCTTGAACAAATAGCTCAACCCAGCCTCGATACGATCTCATACATCTCATTCTGAAAGATTTGCACGCTTTTCTCCCAGGTGAAACGCAGTGAGTCACTCTCTCCTCTTAGGGCTATGCGCTCGCGTTGTTCTTTGTCCCTGATTAAAGTGATAATATCGTCGGCCAGACGGTTTTCATGCCGGTAGGACATCAGACAGTTGTGGCCGTGGACACCGTATTCGAGATTCCCCCCGGAATAAACCGTAACTAATGCAGCGCCGCAGCGCATCGCTTCCAGACCCGGCAATGAACCGGTATCGTACGTGCTGGAGCTGACAAAAATGTCGCTTTCATTATAGTGGTAGCACAGCTCCGTATCGTTTGAAGGAGTGCGCACATGATAACGGTCATCGGCGAGCAGAGTCTGGAGTGCAGCAGATTCGGCATATTCTCCCGGAGGTGTTATCAGATACAATTCAACCTCCGGATGATGCGCTTTGACCAGATTGAGCTGCTGCAGCAGATAGTCCTGTTCCCGGTGGCCGGAGAATCCCCCTTCCGGCTTGCGCATAATTGCAGAGACTACCAGCTTGCCTTGCGTGTCCCGCCTGTGTGTATTATAAAAGTCAGGATTCACCCCAATCGGCACGATCCTGCCTTTAATCCCATGATTAATCCGGACAATCTCCTGCTGCCACCGGGACAGCACAAACAAATTGCGGGCAATATTATAGGAAGAGAAGGACTGATTGTTATCCGGCAGAAAAGTCGGCTCATAACATAACGCCAGGCGAATATGCAATCCCTTGCCTTGTTCACTGGCCCGCTGCGCCACAGGCACGGTAGTGTAGTAATTCGAAATAATGACATCGCTATAAGGAAAATCGTCCTCCGACAGCTGGCTGAAGCTGGAGTAGAGGACCTTGCACTTCATATCATATTCGACAATACCGTGATTGGGCATAAGAATGATCACTTCATGGCCGATGATTGCCAGACGGTTGGTAAGTTCTGCGAGCATACGCTGCGCCCCGCCCCTGGACAATGTTAGAATCGGGAATGTCAGTCTCATTTCCCTCTCTCCTTTCTCAGCAGCTGCGCGAGAGATCTATGATGCTTCGCCTGCACCATTTTAATCTCCTTGTTCTGCGCTTCACTGTGAATCACAGAGCCCATCTCCTTGTGTATACGATAATCAAGCAGCGGCTCCTCAATGTAAGACCAGCGGTAATGCGGCAATATACGCAGCCAAAGGTCATAATCCTGTGTATATAGAAAGCGTTCATTAAAAATGCCCACGGTGCGGAAGATATCCATATCGAGCAGAACAGAGCTGCCGTTAACCGGACAGCCCGTCATCATGGTCGCGATAAGCTGGCTTCTATCGGGAAAGGGGACCTTTATAACCTCGGAAACACGGTCCCCTTGTTCATTAATATAATAATAGGCGGTATGGTTAAATGAGGTTCCCGTGCTGCGCAAAGCCTCCATCTGCCGCCGGATTTTATCGGGATGAAACAGATCGTCAGCGCTTAACCAAGCAAAATAAGATCCGCTGGCCGACTTGATACCCAGGTTGAGCGCAGATGCGGTGCCACCGTTTGATTTGTGAAAGTACATAATCCTGTCTCTGTAAGGAGCCAGCTTCTCCGTGTGGAACAACGATCCGTCATCCACTACGATAATTTCGATATCCGGGTAGCTCTGGGCCAGCACGCTTTCCACCGCTAGATCTACGTAGGGGCAATTGTAGAAGGGGATTACCACCGAAACCTTGGACTTATGCTGATTCATGCGCTCACCTCCTTCCCGAAGTATTGTTTATACTGTCTTGCAGGCAAGCAAGGCATCCAGCGGCTCATGATCCTCTCCGAACGCTTCCCGGAAGGCCGGATTCTCTGCATGGTGATAGCCTTTAAGCACGGTTACCGAGTAACCCAGCCCCAGAAAATCCTCCGGTTCCCAGCCGCTCCAGTGTTTTTGATAGTACTCTCCCTGCAGGTGAAAATGATCCGTCCCTTCCTGCGGAAAAAATCCGCGCGGAGTGAACACCACCACACGATTGGTGGCGATCATCTCCGCTTTTTTGAGAAGCTCCATTCCTTCTTTCATGGAGAAATGTTCCAGCGAATCGATTAATGTCACCGCCGAGAACGTACCCGGCAGAAAGAGCTTATCAATATGGCTGGCATCGGCATGCACCGGGATAATATGCGGCGAGGTGTACTTGCGGTGCAGCAGATAAGGCCTGTGAATATCCAGGCCGACCACCAGAGCAGCTTCATAGCGTTCAAGCAAAGTACCGGTGCCGCTGCCGATATCCAGAATGCTCTCGGAGAACTTGAGGTACTCCAGCAAGACCGGCAGGAAATCTTTCACTGCAATTTCCCGGTACATAGGCTTCCCCTCCCTTTAATAAATGGCATAAGCCTAACCGCCCATAGAGGTGATCAAACCGCGGAGCAATCCATGATAACGGGCATTGGTCGCGGCGGCTTCAGCCATAATCACATCATAATGCTTAAGGGTTCCCATGCCGCTGTGGCGGCGGTACGCCGTTAAAGACTGGTTCAGCATAATCGGAGGATATCCGTTCAGAATCGCCCGGAACCACAGATCATAATCATGCGTGTAGGGCAGTGCTTCATCAAACAGACCGATAGCGCCGAACAGCTCCCGCTTGAACATTACCGTACAGCCGTTAATCGGATTCCCCTGAAGAAAGCAGCGTAAATAGTCCAGGTGATTCGAGAATACCGCCGCCGCGTTCATTTCGGTCAGTTGCGATTCTCCGTTGATAAAATTAAAGTTCGTGTAAGTGATAAGCAAACGGTTCTGTTCCATGAACAGAACCTGATTGTTGATCTTGTCACGGTAGAACATATCGTCAGAGCTAAGCCATACGACATAGTCTCCTGTAGAATGTTTGATGCCGTGGTTCAGCGCGGAAGCGGTACCCCCATTGCTTTTGCCGAGATAATGAATCTTGGGCAGATAGGGCATAATCCGGTCCATATGAGCTGTGGAACCGTCATCGACGACGATGATCTCATAAGGCTGCCAGGATTGGGACAAGGCGCTTTGCAGCGCCTGTTCAATATAAGGACAATTATAAAAAGGAATTATCACCGATACTTTTGGTTTCATTACATCCTTCCTTCCCTACTGACACGATAAAAGTCCACAATATCTGCAAGTGACTGCTCAAGCTGGATTGCCGCACTCCAGCCGAGTGCAGTTACATTGTCTTCAGATGTTTCAGGTTGCGTGACCGCACCGGGCAACACTCCGGAATCTGCTTCCGCATGAACCCCAGCTTCCGGACCCCAGTCCACTCCAACCGGTACTGCGGCATGAGCCAGCAGCTTCTCCGCGATCTCCCCCAGCGTGCGCTGCTTCCCGGAATCGATCCGGTAGACCTTTCCTGTCTCTCCCTTGCGCAGGATATAGTCATAAGCCCTTACGGCGTCGCGCACATCCAGAAAGTCCCGTAATTCAATCCGTGAAGAAAGCCTGAAAGGCGGAATCTCTTCGTCCGTACCCGAGGCGGCTTCACTCCGCACAATATGCTGAGCAAGCAGGGAGCAGAAGCCGGTGGAGGGGCCGGGGCCGATCAGGTTGCAAGGCTCCGCCAGCAGCACGGGCTGCTTGAACAGAGTTCCCCAGGCGAGCGATACCAGTTCCTCCAGTGTTTTGCTGAGGCTGTAGGGATGCGGCGGACCCACGGCGGTTCCGGGTCTGTACTTGAGCCGGGAGCCGGCCACCAGAATACGGCTGGCCGGCTGGGCACGCAGCGCCTCAAGCAGATACAGGGTTGCCATAACATTCGTTTCCATATAAAGCAGGGGATCCCGCCACGACTCCGGTACCGAATTTCTGCCTGCCAGATGCAGCACTTCGTCTGGCCGGACCTGCCCGATCATGGCATGGACCGCCTTGCGGTCGCTTAAATCGCAAACATATTGCTGAACCCCCTCCGGAAAAACAGCGGACTCCGCTGCCGGATGGCGCACTACAGCGGTCACTTCTGCTCCGCCAGCCCTGAAATAGGCAACGGCGTGCCGGCCGGTAAAACCGGCGGCTCCGGTAATCAGCAGCTTCCGCCCCTTCATGTGGACATCTCTGAGCGTTGCATCCAATCAGCCAGCTCTGCCAGCATTTCCGGATAGGAAGGCAACTGGATCTGGACATCAGCTCTTGTGTTTACCAGTGTACGGTCCTGAATATGCACATCTTCGGGAATGATCTCAACATCTTCCTTCTGAAATGCGTACTGCAGATGCCGGAGCAGTTCATATTTACTAACCGGTTGGGGATGGGCCAGATGAATCAGGCCGGATACCTCTGATTCCAGCAAGCCATCCACCGCCTTGGCCAGTTCGAGTGTCGTCACGCCATTCCACATGACCCGTTCATAGCCGGAGACCGGCCCTTTCTGAGATAGAAACCACTCCATCAGGCCGATGCCGCCGGAGCGGATTTCCGGTCCGATAATGGAGGTGCGGATCGTTAAATGGCCGGGCGCACGGATCTCTCCGAGACTCTTGGTAATCGCATATACAGAAGTGCCGTCAGGCGTATCATCCTCCGTGTAACGGCCGCGTGTTCCCTCGAACACGCAGTCGGTACTGATGTGGATCAGCCGGGCATGAACGGCATCCGCCGCGCGGCGCAGCCGGTGGGGAAGAAATCCGTTCACATGGTAGGCACCGATCCGGTCCCGCTCAGCAAATTGATTCAGTACTCCCAGCGCATTGATAATGCAGTGGGGAGAGACGATTTCGACCAGTTTCTCCACGCCGGCGATATCGTCGGCATCTACATACAGCCCGCCAAGATCACTCTTATCCCGGGTTGTATGGAAGACGTGATGTTTGCCCTGGCGGCGAAAATACGCCGCCAGCATATGACCCGCCATACCGTTTCCGCCGAGGATAAGCAGCTTCATTGGAGGAAACCTCCCCGGATCAGAATATTCTTGATCTCCTCCTGGTCCATCAGGTTGTTCTCCGAGCTAAAGCTGTTGAAGGAAACATGCGGATAGCTGCTGTAGTGGGCTTTCAGCTCCGGCATATCCAGCGTAGGGAGAATAACAAGATACTGCTCATCGTAAACGACGGTGGTCAAGCTCTCGAAGTCGCTCATCAGGATTTCATGGATTTTCTCACCGGGGCGGATACCTGTTTCAACAATGCTTACATCACGTCTTCCCGAGTCTTCGATCAGCACCTCGGCCAGATCGACAATCCGGCAGGTCGGCATCGTCATGACGAAGATTTCTCCGCCGATGCTGACCTCGGACGCTTTGAACAGCAGGGTGATGGCATCGCGCAGGGTGAAGAAGAAGCGGGTCATTTTCATATCTGTAATACGCACCTGGCCCTTATCCTTAATCTGCTTCATGAACAGATGGACTACGCTGCCGTTCGTCCCCAGCACATTGCCGCCGCGTACGGTCACAAACCGTGTGCCTGTGCCGAGCAGGTTCGCGTACACAAACAGCTTTTCGCCGATCGCTTTGGTCATGCCGTAGAAGTTGGACGGATTGGCCGCTTTATCGGTGGAGATGTAAATCGCTTTTTCTACATTATTGGCAATAGCTGCTTCAATGACGTTCTGGGTGCCGACGACATTCGTCTTGAGCGCTTCATACGGCTGATCTTCGCACACCGGAACATGCTTCAGCGCCGCAAGATGGAACACATAATCCACGCCGCGGCATGCGGCCACAAGAGCATCTTTGTCACGGATATCGCCGATGATGAAGGTGAGTCGGCTATCCTCATATTCGCGGCTCATCGACACCTGGGCTGACTCGCTGCGGGAGAAAATTACGATCTCCTTAGGATTTTGCGGCAGAAGCTGCCGGATGAGTTCATGCCCCCAGGAACCGGTTCCGCCTGTGACCATAATCCGTTTATTATTGAACATGCAGGTTCCCTCCAAGCAAAAATTTAACTACCTTTGCCGAGACATCCGGTGTCATGTAGCCTTCCGGTGCCTCCCATTCCGGACTCAGCGACGTCATCAACCGGGTACAGCGCAGAATGCTGTTCTGCTCTACTCCCGACACTACATTACTGCCGCAATCCACCGTCTCCGGACGTTCTGTCGTCCTGCGGATCGTTACGGTCGGCACTCCCATCAGGCAGCACTCCTCCTGGACGGTTCCGCTGTCGGTAATTGCACAGAGGGCATAACGCTCCAAATGGACAAAATCGAAAAATCCGAAAGGATCATGGAATTCCACAAGAGGGTTCATCTTTAGCGGGAATTGCTCCGTCAGCTTGGAGCGTGTGCGGGGATGGATACTGCAGATCAGGCGGATTCCAAAATGTTCAGCCACAAGGCACAGGCCGGACATAATTTGCAGCAGTGATTCGGGATCATCGACATTCTCGGCGCGATGGGCAGTGACTAGAAAATAATGGCCTGCCGTAAGATTTAGCCGGGCCAGAATATCGCTGGCTCTAATTTGCTCTTCATAATGTGTAATGACCTCGTGGATCGGATTGCCGGTTAATACGATACGCTGGCTGGGGAAACCTTCACTCAGCAGATGCCGTTTGCTCTGCTGCGTATATGGCATATTAATGGTCGAAACGGCATCTATGACACGGCGGTTTTTCTCCTCCGGCACTTTCAAATCGTAACAGCGGTTCCCCGCCTCCATATGCACGACCGGGATACCCATGCGCTCCGCAAGAATTGCACATAGCGCACTGTTGGTATCTCCGAGCAGCAGCACCCGGTCCGGCTGTTCTTTGTGCAGAATGCTTTCCAGGCTTCCGAACATGGCGGCAAGCTGCCCGCCAAGCCCGGCTTGCTTATCCTGCAGCACATAATCCGGTGCCCGCAGCCCCAGCTCTTCAAAGAATATTCCGCTGAGACTGGCGGTGAAGTTCTGTCCCGTATGCACCAGCACATGCCGCTCCGCATGCTCATCGAGCAGCGGAATGATGACGCTGAGGCGGATGATTTCGGGCCGTGTGCCCAAAATCGTCATGATCTTCATGGGTTCACTCCCCTACCTTGTTTGAGTATAACTTGCTGTATTTCACCCACTGCGGGGAGGTGCACCCGCAGTGTTCACGCCGCTTTGCGGCGGCTCTTCCCACGCCGGCGTGCGCGGCTGCCTGTGCGGCGGGATTTGCCGCCGCTGCCCTTCCGGCGTGCCGGCCGCGCTGTGCGCCGCTTGCGGCCCGGGCGCCCGCTCCGGCGCGCCCGGGCTTTGGCGCGGCGCAGCTTGCCGCGCCGGAGCCTCGCTCTGCGCAGCCGTGTTGCGCGGCGCGAGTGGCCCTTGCCCAGCGGCTGCTGCTCCGGCGGCGGTGGCGGTGGTTCCGCCGCCGCTACGGGTTCGCTGCTGCCCGGCGCTTCGCTTACGGGCAATTGCACAGGTACACCGCCGGAGAGCGGCTCGGCGGGCTCACTGCAGATTGGCAGCTCTACCACCGCTGCCGTGCAGTACCGGAGCTGCCAGCGCTCCGCCAGCCCCAGCAACCGTGCCCTGTAGGCCGCCGGGCCGTATACGGCATCAACGCGTTCCCGCGACTGGCTGCCGATGGCTGCCGCCAGTCCCGGCTCCGCCAGCAGCGCCTTTACCCGGTCAGCCAACGCCTCGATATCCTCCACCGGAGCGAGTTGGTTGCCGCAGCCGGCCATGTGCAGAATCTCCTGCAGCCCGCCGGAATCATAGGCGACCACCGGTTTGCCGAAGGCCATTCCCTCCAGGGCGGTCATGCCGAAACCCTCACGGATCAGGCTGGGAACAACCAGCAGATCCATTGCGCAATAGGCCGAAGGCAGACATTCTTCATATCCCGCGAACTTGAACCGGGAGGTCAGTCCCTCCAGCTTCACCTTACGCACACAACGGTCATAGTAGTTTTTGTCTCCGGGAGTACCAATGACGAGATACTTCGCCTTCGGATACTGCTCACTGACAAGGACGGCCATTTTGACGAAATGCTCCAGCCCTTTCTCTTTGTTGATGAAGGAGGAAATATATCCGATCAGCGGTTCATCCGGAGACACCTTGAGCTCACTCCGCCGTTCCCCCCGGAGCTTGCTCCAGGCTTCCATCATCAAATCTTTATCATTCCAGGACGGCGGGAGCTGAGTTACCTTGCCTTCGCGGATATCCGCCGGGAAACAGGCCGCAGCCGTATGCGAAATTGCCAGAATTTCATCGCTGTTCCTGTGGATCAGGTCTACACTGATCGGAGTGAACTCATTGTCCGTAATCGTCTCGGAAATCTTCCAGACCACTGGGATGCCAAGCGACTTCGCCGCCATTGCCGGCAAAGCATGCACACAAGTGCTGGAGATAATAAATGCCGGACGCAGACCAGCCAGCCAGTCTGTCATTTCTTGATATTCCCGGCTTTCCTGAAATTTGCGGATATCCGCTTCCAGTCCGGCATAAGGAGTGTACATTCCGTAGACGAGAGGAATCGACAGCAACTCTACATTCAGGCCGAAGCTGCGGGCCTGGCGCGTCAGCTTGCCGTCCTGGGGCGCTACGAGAATACAGTTAAAGTATGGAGACAGCTCCCGGCCGAAGAACAGCAGCAGCTTCTCCGCACCCGTAATACTGCGCGTATTGGAAACATGGGAAAAGAGGACGATTGTAGCTTTGTCGGCCATGGTGTTTCGGCGCTCCTTGGCAAGAGGCCTCGAGCGACCATTCACCTCCCTAAAAGTTTTACGAAGCATTAGCTACGGGACAGTTCTTCATGTAAAACTTGCTTCGAAAGCACTGAATCACTTGGAGAAGCGCACTTTGCAGGCAAACGCCAAGGTCAGGTTACTTCACCAGTATATTGAGGGGGCACAGATGCCGGCACGACACCTGTCCCCTGATATACGCACATTTCCTGGTATTTTGTCCCTTTATCGGTTAGCCATAGATTACGTTCAATAGCTGATTCAGGCGTTTCGTGTAGGTGTGATCCTTCAGGGTCCGTTCAAAAGCGCGCAAGGCCATTTCCCGGCGCTCTTCTTCATGGGTCAGGTAATAGTGGACTTTTTCCATCAATTCCAGCGGGCTGGAGAAGGTGTCGATTTCTTCTCCGATCTTATAGAAGGAGCCCATATCATCTCTGGCATCACTCAGCTGCAGTGTGCCGCTGGCCGCGATCTCGAAGGTGCGCGGGTTAGGCGAAGCCGCGGGAATAACCAGCGCATTGTTGTTGGCATCCTCGTCCACATGGGAACGGTGAAGGTTAATGACAATTTTGGAGCCGCTGTACGTGGTGGCTGTCTCCTGCGGCGACATCCACTTCCCGACTTCAATGCGCTCTCCATAGAGCGGAGCCTCAGGCAGACGATCCCACCAGATGCCGTTGATCACAGTGTTGTAGCTCATCAGCTCCGGCATAATATTGCGGAAGAACTCAATCCGGTTCCAGTAAGCGGAGCCGATGAAGCTGATATCCCGGCATACCGGAGAACGCCCTATCGTCGGACGATAGTGCTCCCTGTGGGCGGCAAAGGGCAGGTAATGTACTTCTGTGCAGCCGAGGCCACGGTAGATTTCCACGCAATTGCGCTCCAGGGTGAACACGTAGTCGTAATGCGTCACAATTTTCATGGTGAAATCGGTGTAATACGGATCATCGGTCAGCCAGATCGCCGTCTTGATGCCCCTGCTCCGCAGGACGGAAAGTTGCTCCAGCGGCAAATCAAGGCCGTCCAGTACCAGCATCAGATCGGGACACTGCGCCGTAGCGAGCTCAATCAGATCCTTGCGCACATCGGTAACCGTGACCTGTACGGTTAATTTCTGCAAGGCGTAAAGAACCGCATCGTCCAGCGGCGAATACGGATAGCCTTTACCTGAGGCTACGTACATGACATGAATCTTCCGTACCGGAAGCGGCTCTTCCGGACGGCCGTCCAGAATGGCGAGCCTTCCCCGTAGATAGCCCTCGTCATATCCTACCTTGAAGCCGGTCAACCGTCCGCGCAGCTTTTCTTCTTCCGCAGGCGTCCGCGGCATAGGCGGTGCGGGCATAATAAATTCAGTCTTCATGAGTATTCGCTCCTTCATCCCATTTTGGAATTCACACTTGTGCTGTAAGAACATTCAATAATTGAGGCAAACGCGCCATAAACGTATGGTTGCGCAAGGTCGTCTGCAGCCCCCGCAATGCAATCAGGCGGCGCTCCTTCTCATGAACCAAATAGTATTCGATTTTGCGCTGCAGCTCTTCAGCAGAGCCAAAGGTCTCCATGTCAAACCCCGGCCGGTAGAAGCGGTCCAGATCTTCACGGATATCGGTCAGCTGCATTGTTCCGCAAGCACTGATTTCATAGGTCCGCGGATTGATGGAACGGGACGGCAATTGAAAGGAATTCCGGTTATCCTGCCCCCCCTCCCATGGACGGTGAATGTTGATGACCAGCTTTGACCCGCTATAGTAATTCGCTGTCTCCTCAGGCGGAATAAATCCGTCCTTAATAAAAGGCGAGAGCTCTTCAAATTGGGTCAGACGCTCCCAGAACCCGCCGGCGATCAGCACCTTTTTGCCTTTAAGAAAAGGGGCCAGCCCATCAAACAGCTCCGTCCGGTTGCGGAAGGCGTTGCCGATGAACACCACATCATATTGATATTGCGGATCGGTGCGGCGCGGATAGAACATTTGCGGATTCACACAGAGCGGAAGATAATGGACAGAAGCCACCCCAAGTGAGCGGTAGAATTCCACACAGCCCAGTTCATGCGTAAATACATGATCGTAATACTGGCTGATAACAGAAGTATCTTTGGTAAAATAAGGATCATCTACAAACCAGATTGCCGTAGAAATACCCAATTTTTTGATTTCGGTAATTTGCTCCAAATGGTTCTCGGGAAACACATGCAGCCCGTTCATGACAAGTACCGCTCCCGGCATTTCGCGTGCCGCAACTTCCAGCATGGTTTCCGGAGTGCTTAAGACCAATTCACTGACCAGCTGTCCAAGCGCCTCCGTTACACCTGCGTCTATGGCTTGAAATCCCTGGGGAACGTACATTAGCTTAAGCGGGCGGCACCCCTGCCCTGCCTCCGGAGAATTCAGGCGTTTCACGGCTTCACACAAGCCAAGACGGTATCCCTCCTGATATCCGTCCCTATATTCCTGCGGACGCTCTGTTCTCTTTTTAACTTTCACGGCTTTCACCCTGCCCCGTCATATTCTCAAGACAGTATAACTATATGCGGAGTCAGCGTTCGCCTCATGGACACCTGTCTGTATTCCGGCGAAATTGGCTGATGCCCCCTGTCATCCACCCGGGTTGCCCGAACCTTTGCAGAATTTATCCACTCAGGCTACACTGAAGACAAGCCAATTGAGCGTGCAAGATATCATTCGTAAGTAGGGAGAGTGGGAGAATGAATACTATGAATAATGCCATGCTCTACGTCCGCCATGCGGAGCTGCTTCGCGATAAGGTTCCTTCCTTCCGGACTTATCCGTTTCATTTGCCGGCGGTGCGAGATCTCCATCGTCTGGAGTTTCAGAAGCAGGTTACTTTTCTGGTAGGGGAGAACGGAACGGGAAAATCAACCTTGCTGGAGGGGATTGCGGCGGCATGGGGCTTTAATCCGGAAGGCGGGACACTCAACTTCTCATTTAACACCCGGTCTTCACATTCCCATCTGTATGAATTCTTTCGTATTGCCAAAGGGGTCCGGCGTCCAAAGGACGGCTTCTTCCTGCGTGCGGAGAGTTATTACAATGTGGCGACTTATATTGACGAATTGGATGAAGACCCTAAGGCAGGCAACTTCATCAAGGATTCTTACGGGGGCAAGTCATTGCATGAGCAGTCGCATGGCGAATCCTTTTTTTCCACCTTTGTTCACCGTTTTGGCGGCCAAGGTCTCTACATTCTTGACGAGCCTGAGGCTGCCCTGTCCCCGGTGCGCCAGATGTCGCTGCTGGTGCGGATGCATGAGCTGGTGCAGCAGCATTCGCAGTTCATTATCGCCACACATTCACCTATCCTGATGTCCTACCCGGGCGCAGATATCTATCTCCTGGGGGAGGACGGCATCCGGCAGGCCGCATTGGAGGATACGGAGCATTACACTGTAACCAAAGCGTTCCTGAACGACCGCCAAGGCATGCTGCGCGAGCTGCTGAGCGACGGCTAACTGGCGTTATCTGGCTTATCGCAGTGCCAAGTTACCCCTTATTTCCCCATCTAGCCCGCATACGCTGAAATCAAGTGCCTTTACCTCTCATAATTTCCTGTACATAAAAAAAAGACACCCTAACGGCTGCCGTTAAAGTGTCTTCATCTATACATCGTTTCCTATTATACTCTAGTAGAGCTGATCGTCCTTGTCCGTGAGGCAATCGGTATACTCGTTCAGAAGAGCATCCAGCTTTACGGATTGGCGAAGCACTCTTAAATCATTCATTCCATACTCAATGGCCATTCTATTCAATTCCTGTCTTGCCTGTTCAATTCTATCCTTGTATTCATCATTTCCCATAGCGGCCCCCTTATTGGATGAGGCTGTTTCAAGCCGATTTCTTGTTATTTACTAAAGTTCCAAACACATTGTATTCCATAATCAATTAAGGGTCAATTCCTCTGCAGAATGCCAAGTTGGGTAAGTTTCAGCGCCTAACGTTTTTGGCCTGCAAAGTATTTTCCTGCGCCTACGAGCTTATGCACCACCCAGCCCAGCATGGCTACGGCCATCATATCAAAGCACACATTGAACAGGAATAAATGCTTACCGATATCCGCACGTCCGTCGCCCAGGATCGGTACCAGGAAGGAGAACAACCCGATCAGGCCCAGCAGCAGCATCAGCTCACCGGCTATCCGTCCGCGCAATTCGCGGGTACGGAAATATTCGAACAGCACTCCGCCGTAATACACCAGATAGAACAAAACGAGGAAACCGAGGGTATGCGGAATATGGTTGTTTTTAAACTGACTCCAAGCGCTGTAAGTATAGGCGAGCGCACCTGCTGGCTTATTCTCGCTCTTCTCATAGCTCCCTAGATAATAAGGGCGGATAGACATGCTGTTCTCAGCAGCGTATTTCATATTGTCTATCAAGCGGGAAGGATGTTTTAAATAGAAGAACAACACGTCCTTATGGGACATCCGGTCATAGAAATCCGGCGTCAGCGAAGGATCATCCTGCTTGATGGCTGTATCTCCCTGAAAATAATTCGTACCCGCCAGTACCTCCAGCCGCTCCGGAAGCCCCAGATCGCGCAAATCCCCCTGCACATCCGGTGACTCATTCAGAATCCCAAAAAATACCGTTTGATAGAGATTGATATGTTTCAGTTCTTTGGGTGCCCCCACATACATAATGACTGACACAAGAAATACCGCTACCGCAAACCACCGGGCCAGCTTTTTCCAGCTGCCTGATCCCTTGAGTGCGGCCATCCGCAGGAAGATCAGCGCAAATGCTATGCCCACCGGCGCGTTCTGGATTTTGGAGCAGATCAGGAACAGCACGGCAATAAAGAACACCGTCAGCCCTTTGGGGGTAAGATGTTCCTGTCCGGCAAGTCTCAGACCCAGCGCAAATGTGAGCAGCATAAATACCATCGACACGGGTTCGCCGAACAGCGAATTGAAATAAGCCAAATATCCGATGTCATAAAAAACAAACAGCATTCCCGCCCCCAGCACCAGTCCCGTAATGTAGGAACGGCCTGTGCCCAGCTTAACAATCAGCCAGGTGGCTGCCAGCAGCAGGAGGGCATAAACGGCACCCAGCAGGCGAATATCGAAATAGCTGCCGTGGAAAAGGCCGGAAATGAGCCTTGGCACCAACACCAGCAATATTTGCGACGAAGGATAAAACCCCCGGAACAGATTATCATAAGAAAATCTGGAATGGCTGAAGCTGAAAAAGCGGTCAGCATAACCTTCCACAGCCTCATAGTAATTTAAGCCGATCGTATTCATCATACGCAGAAAGTCGCCATTGTCGGCAACTCCGACGAACGGCTTCAGGAATAGCAGATAAATAATCAGCCCGCACCCGGCAAGAGCCGCCAGTACCTCTGCCTTCAATAGTCTTTTCATAGTCTCCCCCTAGCGCTGCGGAAGCAGCTTCACATATTCATCAGACAGGCCCATCAGCTTCAGGATATAGTCATAGTCTTGTTTGTATGGACTGAAATCCTTCACAGGCTCCAGCGTTTCCAGCGAAACAGCTTCACCGTCTTCGAAGCCTTTACCCGGCACGAACATAATTTCATCGTTAAAAAAGGAACCCGTGGGGAGATAGTAACGCATGCCCACAACATTGTGGTCAACATTAAGCAGATCCTGCCCGAACGCCGTATAACCTTCTTCTTTCAGCGGAATTCCCAGCAAATTGGCCAGGGTCGGAACGAAATCCATTTGGCCTCCGGTCCGGTCCACGACCTGCCCCTGCTCCATACCCGGAACATGAATAATAAGCGGGATGTTGAATCGGCTGACCCGCGAATCATATTTCGTTCCCAGCGCAGCTTCCACCTGCTCCGGCGGCACATCCTTAGGCTGCAGTCCAAAGTGATCGCCGTACAGCATCAGCACAGTGTTCTCCCACAGCCCGTTTTGCTTCAGTCCTTCAATCAGCGTCCCGATGGCATAGTCAGTGTAATTGATTGCCGTTAAATAATCACCCAGCATGGTATCCTGCAAATCCTCCGGCAGCGTTATTCTTTTGGCAGCATCAGGGATCTTGAACGGGTGGTGGCTGGAGGCGGTTACCAGCTGAGCATAAAAGGGTGTCCCTTTCTGCTGCAGCTTCGCCAGCTCATCAACCGCTGTAATATACAGCTGCTCATCGGAAGCGCCGAAAGCATTGAAATGATCATTGGTATAATAGCCCTTATCATAATAGCCGTTAAAGCCCAGCGCCGGATACAGCTGATTGCGGTTCCAGAACCCCACCTTGTTCACATGAAAGGTGTAAGCTTCGTAGCCTTTATCCCGCAAAAGACGGGGCAGACTCGGCAGCTCCCGGTCTCCGAAGCCCGTTGACATGGCCAGCGTGCCTATAGGATAGATAGAGGTATTGCTCATAAATTCAGCGTCCGAGGTATTGCCCGGACCAATCTGCTGATAGACATGCGGAAAATAAAAGCCCTCTCCGGCTAAGCGGTTCAGCACCGGCGTTAATTCCTGACCGTCCAGCGACTGATGCAGCGGAAAATTCTGAAAGGCTTCCATCTGGATGACAATTACATTTTTGCCCTTTTGCGAGCCGAACAAATCCGGCACCGTCCCCGGGGCCTTATCACTGTATGGATAAGAAGACTGAAGTTCCGTTACTTTGGTTATGGTATCCTTGATATCTCCGGTTCCAATCAGGCCATTATCCTTCTGGGCTTTGATCGCAGCCACCACTTCGTAATTCAGAAATCCGGCGCTCTCCGCCTGAACCAGCTCATTGGTAATTCCCTTTGCCGCATGTATGGAGTAGACCGACAGCGAAGCGCCGCCTATAATGGCGGCAAGAATGACGATCAGTTGGGATCTCCGCCCACGGGGAGACCGCCAGCTCCGCACCGGATAAGCTGTACCTCTCCGCCATCTGCGAATCAAGGCGTACAGAATCATGATCACAATATCGGCAAAAAACAGGTAATCAATATACTCGATTGTCGATTCCACGCTCTCTTTTACCGCAAAAACCTGATTCAGCTCATAGAAAGCCAAATAGGTCGGAACCGACCCGAAATGGTTAAAATAGACACTGGACGCAAACAGTAGCAACGACAATATTCCGTTAAAGCTCCAGTAGACCGCCGTCTTCATCCGTCCCGGTACAATCAGCGCCAGAATCCCCATAATCAGCAGAACCGGAGCAATATCCGCCGCAATCCATTCCCAGGAAATCCGGTCGAAAAACAGTATTCTCAGCAGCAGCAGCTTCAGCCAGATCAGTCCGGCCACAATAAAGAAATGGGCATGCACCAGCCCAATTTTGTTCTCGCTCATTAGTTCTCCTTATTCATCCTTAATCTCTTTTGTAAATTCCACTCTTATTTTCAGTAAAATATCAGATTTCTCTAGTATAGCAATACTTGTTATGTATATCAAAGAGGGATGCGGCCTCATGCAGGCACACATCCCTCTTCATAATATATTGAATTCCACCCATATTAAGGATTCATCTCCCGCTTCACCTTAAAGCTGTACATGACCCCTTCAAGATTATAGGAGGCCTCGATTGCCGGTGCCGTTCCCCCGCTCTCAAAGGAAACGGTTCCTGGACTCGGCTGATTCTTGACCAGTGTGTAGTCCTCCAGCCGAATGCCGAATATTCCATCTGCAACAGCTGCCGCCGCGCTCTGCAGCTTGGCATCATCCATATCCAGCAGCTTCTGGTCCTGCTCGGCACGCTGCTCCGGGCTATTCGGATTAGCCGGGGCCAGAGACGGATCGGAAATCTCCAGGACCGTATGAGTAACATAATTCATCGTTACAAACGAAGAAGAGGATACATCCGGTCCATAAAACAAAGTGATTTCCCCATCCCTTCCCTCTCCCGTGTTGCGGGCTGCTTTATTCAGCTTAACCGTGCCACTTCTTAAATTGCTCATGGCATTCACTCCGGTCTGCTTCAAGTCTTCCCCTATCTCCTCCTGACCTACATCAAAGTAAGCCCCGACATATTTCCCGTTCACATAACCAATCTGTGCCTCTCCCGAGAACAGGTTCTCGCTCACCTGTGCAGCCTGATTGGGAATACGCCCGTAATTCACAAACCGTGTCAACCCATCCGCTTTGAACTCGCCCTTATAACCCAGTTCCCGCAGTTTCTCCTTGGCTTTGCCCAGCATATCGTTATCAATTTCTTCAGCATCAAATATAG
Organism: Paenibacillus sp. IHBB 3054; assembly: GCF_051594305.1. Lineage (NCBI taxonomy): Bacteria > Bacillati > Bacillota > Bacilli > Caryophanales > Paenibacillaceae > Paenibacillus > Paenibacillus sp. IHBB 3054. The sequence goes on from NZ_JBOFBG010000010.1 coordinate 84,989, forward strand.
CGCTCATACTGTACATCATCACTTGCCCTGTCTCCGTGCTGACCCAGATATTGGCGTAATAGTCGCCGTCCTTAAAAATAACGCGGACCTGATCTGCTCCTACCTGCGGCTCTATGCTCTCGAAGGGCAGCTTCTTGCCGAGCTGCTCCTGCATCGTCTTCTCTGCCGTCTTGATCATCCCGGCCTCCGTGACGTCGGCGGTTTCTTCATGCTGATAGGAAGAACCGGCAGTGTTTCCTTCGCCAAAAGGTCCGGTTCCCAGGTAAAACACCCCAGCTCCCACAAGCAGCAGGACTCCGGCAGCGGCGGCTATGCCCGCACGGAATTTAAATCCTTTCCGTTCCTGTTGCGGCTCGCCTTCCTTCACGCGGCGCATAACCTTATCGGCATGCATATCCGTAAATTTCGCCTCTTCGAATGGCCCTTTTCTAGCCCGTTCATACCACTCAGGCTCCCGTTCCAGCATCACTCCAACCCCCTTATACTTTCCTGGACTTTACGCCGCGCACGGTGCAGTCTGGATTTGACGGTTCCCGGAGATAACCGGGTCAGCTCGGCAATTTCTTTTACCGACAGCTCCGCTCTTAAATCGAGCACCAGCACTTCACGGAATTTATCCGGCAGCTTCATAATAATGCTCCAAATGTCGTCGATATGGCGGTTGCCGAGATACTCCATCTCCGCCGAGCGGGTAATGCCGGTCTGTTCCAGCACTAACCCTTCATTGCCGGAGCCGGAAGGACTCAGGGTTTGAACTCCGCCCCAGAGGCCTGATCGGAAGAAACGTGATTTGCGGTAGGAAAACACCGTATTACGGGCAATCGTGAACAGCCACGCCTTCAGCGAGGAAGTTCCCCGGTAGGTCCCGATCCGGTAATAGCATTTGACGAATACCTCCTGCGCCAGATCATCCGCCTGTTCGGAATTGCCGGTGAGATAATAGATATAATGCCAAATATCCTCGCCATACAGGCTCATGATTCGCCTCAGCTGTTCTTCATCCATTGTTTCTGCAGCTTTAAGATTATCGAGTTCCAATACATTCACCTCACTACATATGACCTCACTGCCAGCTAACGGGTTCCCGTTTGGAAAAATTTTTTTATGGATGCAGCAAAAAAAAACGGAAGGCCGCAGCCTCCCGCCAAATGATAGGGTTGATCAAACATTGAAATAAGTGCCGATTCTCAAATTATTGAACATTCTTCCATAAATTATAACGTTTGCCGATTCAAACGGTCAATGCTTCAGACCAGCGGAGAGTGCGCCAGCAGTCTTTGAATAGAACGGTTGGCCTCATGCAGCACAACCTCCTTATCTACCGTCTTCAACAGACCATGATCCATCACGATTTCACCGTCGATGATTGTCGTCTCCACATCTGCCCGGGTGGCGGAATAGACAATGCGGGAAATCGGATCTACATCAAAGGAGGGGAAGGTATGAAAGTTGTAGAGGTTGAGAATCGCCAGATCGGCTTTTTTGCCTACCTCGATGCTGCCGATCTTGTCTTCCATCCCCACCGCCTTGGCCCCGCCGATGGTCGCCATCCGGAAGACACTTCTTGCATCCATCGTGGTCGGCCCATGCTGCGGTTTCTGGATGATCGCGGCGAGCCGCATCTCATTGAACATATCCAGGTTATTGTTGCAGGGCGCACCGTCCGCACCTAGACTGAGATGGATGTGGGTCTCCAGCATCCCCGGTGTATCGGCGATCCCGGAAGCCAGCTTCAGATTGGAGCCCGGACAGTGGCTGACATGCACCCCGCGGTCCCGCAAAATCATTTTCTCGTCGTCATCCAGCCACACACAATGCGCGAGAATCAAGCGATCATTCGCCAGCCCCAAATGATCAAGGTAGACGACATTGCGCATGCCGGTCATCGCCTGGACAATCTCGATCTCCCCCAAATTCTCCGAAGCATGAGTATGCACCTTAACTCCATAGCGGGCCGACAGATCCCGCACTTCCTTCAGCAGCGGCTCCGTGCAGGAGATGACAAAACGCGGCGAGAAGGCGTACTGGATCCGGCCCCCGCCATACCCATGCCATTTCTCCAGCAAATCCACGCTCTCCTGAAGAGAGGCAGCCGTCTCCTCCTGCAGGGCTGCTGGAACCTCGTCATTCTTCTGATCCATCATCACCTTGCCGGACAGGGCGCGTATGCCGCTCTTGGCTATGGCCTGGAAAGCATAGTCCGTATGGTTCACCGTTTCCATATCCACAATGGTCGTTGTGCCGCTGGAAATCAGCTCTCCTATGCCCAGCATGGCGGAATAATAGAGTGATTCCTCATCATGCGCCGCTTCCAGCGGCCAGATCCGCTTGCGCAGCCAATCCATCAGCTCCAGATCATCGGCTTTGCCGCGGAAGAGCGTCTGGCATAGATGAATATGCGTCTGTACAAAACCGGGAATGACCGTACGGTTCTTCGCGTCAATGACCCGTTCACCGTCCTGCGGCTGCAGCCCGCTGCCGATTTCCACAATCAGGCTGTCCTTAATGCGGATGTCCCCGTAAAGAATCTCCTCCTGCTTGTTCATCGTAATAATCTCCGCATGTTTGATCAGTATGTTCGCCATGGTCCGATTCCCCCTTGTCAGATAACAGTTAGCTGCTGCAGATAACACAAAAAGGCCACAAAAATATGCCGCAGCATATTTTCGTAGCCAGAAATTTACGGTTCCCGGTAGAGACCCTTAAACCAATTATTAAGGATATACGAAAGAAAAGACTATTCAATTGCTTTCTGAATAGTCCCATCATAAAGTAAGGATAAGTTTGTTGTCAACTAAAGTTACATACAAATTCGGAAATCGATAAAAAACTGATGAAAAGATCCTAAAAAGGTCAGTTCAACTATTTTAGACGTTAACTAACATTACATAAAATACGTTTTTGCAGGAAATGTTCCTTAAGCTTGTCCGTCCAGTTTCGCCGCGCCTTCCAGCACCTTCTCAAATACCGGAAAATTCGCTGTGCGGCCGGGGAACGAGACTTCACCCCTGCGCTCATAGCCAAGTCTGGGATATAAGCTAAGCGCTTTGGTATTCTTCATATATGTATCCAGCCGGATGCTGCTGTATCCGCAGTTCACAGCATGCTCCTCGGCAAAAGCGGTCAGCTTCCGCGCGATGCCCTTGCCCTGCACCTCCGGATGAACAGCCAGGCGATGCATGATTAAATGCCGTCCCTGCTCCTGCGACCAGCGAATCTCCCCGTACTGCTCCGCCTGATTCTCGTCCAATACAATAATACCCGCAATGGCTTCATTGTCGATATAGACATACAGTGTGCCGCTCTCGATATCGAGCCCGATAACTTCCCGGTTAGGGTAGCTCTCATCCCATTGGTCGCTTCCGCCGGCCTGCATAACCTGTACACATTTAGCAATCAGCTCCATAATTTCCCCGATTTCTTCTCTCAGCGCCTTCCGAATCTTATTACCGCTCATGTGTACCCTCCACTTTTCTATCGACATTTGAATCCGGCAAGGATTCTGTAGAGAAGTCTACCATAACCGGAAGCACAATCAATAGACCAGAGCTTTCCAACTGCTCCAGAGCGGGCGGATCAGAGGGAAGCGGCCTATAGAGGAGTAGCGGCGGTTTAACCTTCACCTGCCCTCTAATTGGCCCCTTACCCTTTGGCCTTGGATGTCTCAGCCCAGCTCCAGCTTATGCCCGTCCTCGAAGCCCTTGGCGAAACCGGCGTCGAACCCCACGTTGTATGCTTCGGTGTAGCCCTGCTGAAAGGCGTCTCCCGGCGGCGTTTCCGGAGGGACGCCAAGATCCGGGGGGAGCTGCACTACCTGAGGCGCCGGAGGAGCTTCAACCACTGGGACCACCTGCACGGGTACCATATGCACTGGCGGCTGCACTACCGGCTGAACTATCGGCTGCACAGACGGATGCACTACCTGGATTTTCTGCACAATCCGGCGGCGTTGTCTTCTCTTCTTGCGCACCAACAGACCTTTTTTGGCTCTGCCATAACGAACTCTGCGGCTGCGGCCTCTGCCGATCCTGGCCTTCCGGGATAGCAACAATGTTCGTCTGCGGGTTCCCCTGCCTGAACGCTTGATAGCTTTCTTCCTCTTCATTCTTCTACTCCTCCTGTACTCCATGCACTCTTGAGGTTCCTCCTGCACATGTCTTGCTCAGCCATGGCGCAGCAGGAATTCCCCGTTTGGGCTGATGCAGCGAAATGCCGGACATCATCCGGCACATGGCGCTTTGGTACTGGCTTAGGATTCTGATATTGTCGCTTAGCTTGCGGGCTGTCAGCTCCGATTGCCCCGTTATTTCGGCGATGCTCTCCAAGATCGCGGCGAGTGCGGCCTGGCTGCGGGCAATGGAGCGGATCATCTCCAGCTTGACGGCGTGTTCGGAGAGAAGCCCGCCGCTCATTTGTCGTCGTCCCCGAAATTAAAGCCTTCACCGGACATGCCGCCAAAGCCTTCGCCGCCGCCTTCTTCCTCACCGCTGCCCAGCACTGCCTTTAAATTGCTGTACAGCCCATTCTCCAATTTCGTCAGCCCTTCCACCATTTCCACGATCACTTCATGAATGGAGAGGGATTGCTTCAACTGCTCTTCATGGGTATCGAACGCTCTAGCGTGGATATGATGCTGCGTCCACTGCTTCACCTTTTCCGCTTCCACCGCTTTGGCTTCAAGAATCATCGCGATGTTCCACTGGATAGTAGCGGTCGACTCCAGCATTTGCAGATAAGCCTTTTCTCTGCTCATCTTCCGCCTCCTGCTCTTTTAATCGCTACTCTTCTTCCTGACCGTTTAATTCCTTGATGACTCTGCCTACCCCTTCAGCCATCGCTTCTTCCAGATCGGCTATCGCGTTCAAGTAAGCAATAATATTCTTGTTAACCTGACCGTGGCTTTCTACCAGCCCGCTGAATCCGCCAAAATCAGGCTCCGCATCCGGCAGATCATGGACTATTTGCGACATACGGACGGCAACGTGGCGTTCGGCGTCAAGAATCCGCGCCATCTGTTCGTGCGTATGGGCCATGTGCTGCAGCACTTTTGTTATTTTATTCTGCACCTTCATGTCTCCTTTGCTCAAACGCCCTGCTACAGCATATGCGGCAAGCGCCTTGACGGTGCGGAGAACCGGTGTAACTTTGAGGAGGCCCGAAGACTTTTGCTGAGAATAGGCGGAGATTGACAGCTGCGGAAAGTCAGATTATTCTGAGGATGAAATTGACTTTTTTACCATACATAGATTGGGAATCAGTTCCTGACTGGATTGGAGGTAATGTATGAAACTGGCAGGCAACCGTCTGGATTTGCAGCCTTTAACCGCAGCGGAGCTCTCGCTCGCCACAGAGAATTATGCCGGGCTGAAGCAGGCTCTTGGCCTGAACGCTGGCGGTGCCTCCTTGGACGAGGAAATGCAGTATGCTATGCGGATCAGACATTCCAGAGTGCAGCAGGATGAGGAAAATCACCTCTGGCTGACCAACTGGGCCATTATTCAGCGCAGGCACCAGCAGATTATCGGGTATATCATCCTGAAAGGCTGTCCGAATGAACAAGGCGAGGTCATTATAGGCTATTGCATTGACGAATGGCATTGGGGAAAAGGCTATGCTACAGAGGCTGTGCGGACTATCAGCGAATGGATCTTCAGCGATCCCCGGGCGCAATGGATTATTGCCGATACCGAAAAGGATAATTGGGCTTCTCACAAAGTCCTGGAGCATCTGGGCGCGCATATGTACCGTGACACGGGCGATTTGTTCTGGTGGAGAATTGCGCGGCCGGCTAATACTGTATCCTCCATTCAATAATCTGCAGCGAAACCTTCATTTCTTGTACAATGAAAAACACGCCGCCCTTAAGGCAGCGTGTCTTTCAGCTTCTCACCCGCTTCACGCAGTGACTGGAATGTTCCCGCATCACTCCACCATTCCTTAAGCACATCATAGCTGAGCATGCGGTCGGCAGCGTAAATGTTGTTCACATCGGTAATTTCCAGCTCCCCCCTTTGGGAAGGGGATACGCGGCGGATAATATCGAACACGGCCTCATCGTACATATAAATGCCGGTTACACAATAGTTGGTCTTCGGGATCTCCGGCTTCTCTTCGATGTACGCAATCAATGTTGAATCCTCGCCGTCAAACACCGGAACGCCGTATCTCCGCGCATCCTCCACCGGCTTCAGCAGCACTTTCGCCGTGCCTTCGGGCTGCTGAAGATAGCTCTGCACGTAAGGCGTCAGATCATCCATAAAAAGATTGTCACCCAGCAGCACGATAAACCTTTCGCCCGGAAGAATAAACCCCTCCGCCAGCTCCAGCGCTTCCGCGATACCTCCTGCGGCTTCCTGAATTTTGTAAGTCAGAGATACGCCAAATTCCGCACCGCTGCCCAAAAAATCGGTATACTGCCCCGCAGACTGCTTGCTGATGACCAGGAGAATATCGGTTATACCCCCCCGGCGCAACCGGTCTATACCGTAACACACCATAGGATATTTGCCGACCGGAAGCAAATGTTTGTTCATAAGCCGGGTCAGCGGATAGAGTCTTGTTCCTTTTCCGCCCGCCAATATGACTCCTTTCACTTACTTTCCTCCTCTTTATCTGTGTCTTTAGTCTTCGGGTCAACATTTCAGAAGAACTGTGCCGGATCCATATGCCATTTATCTATAAAAATCCTGCGGTTTCGCTCCACAAGCTCCTTAAGTGCAGAGGAGTATACCTCCTTGAAGCTCGCGCTTCCTTCATGATGCACCAGGCAATCCCCGGCAATCAGCAGCCGGTAGCCACGCAGCCGGGCGCGGAAGCAGTAATCATCATCCTCATAATGTCCAGGTGAATACCGTTCATCCAGCAGTCCAACAGTGTCCATCAGCTCTCGTTTGAACAAAAAGCATAAGCCCACCAACCGTCTCGTCTCTATCCATTTCGAGGGATCTTGGAGGTTGGCCTGCCGGGCCTCCGCATGAAAACCTGGTATATCACTGTACGTAGTTTTGACCTGCTGCTGGCCGCTGGCATAGTTGGTCACGGGACCGGCAATACCAACATCCGGTGCGCTGTATAGTGCTGCCTTAAGGTTCCGTAGCCAGCCCTGCGAGACGACAACATCATTATTCAGCAGCAGCAGCTCATCGCCTGAAGCGAGTTGCATCCCCATATTGCAGGCAACGGGAAATCCGCGGTTCTCAGGCAGGGAGATAAAGGTTAGATTATTTGTCCGGCAGTACGTGTCGGTACCATCCTTCGAAGCGTTGTCGATCACAATGATTTCATACGGCGTTTCGGTATAGGACCGGATGGCTTCCACACAGGTCCGCAGCAGTTCAAGTCCGTTATATGTCGGAATAATGATACTGGTCATTGTCATAACCGGTTCCTCCAGGCAGCCATTTGCCGGCGCTGCTCCTGCAGGCGCTCGCCGGAGAGCACTCCGCTCGCTTCCCTATGCGCAATAACCGCCTGCAGCGCTTCCGCATGATCGCCGATAATCAGCTGTTCCACCGCGTTGCCGGCTCCCGTATTCCCTTTGCGCAGCCGGTTATGCTTGATGACATTAACCGTTCCGGCCTTCTCCACCCGCAGCCGATTCAGAATGGAGAGGGCTTGCGCTTTCGGGGGAACCATCAGTTCACGGTAACCGATGGTTTCCAGTGCACGGCGGGACAAGGCATGGGGAACAGCAGTCATGGAGCTCACCCCAAGATCACTCCGGCCTAGAACCCCGTTTAAATACAGCTTGCAGCGGGTGACATCATCACTTGCGCCAAATGGCGGCAGCAGGCCATCCAGATCATTAAGCGCAACATCAATTCCGCTGTCTACAGCTGCTGCAAAAAGGGCCAGCTGCCGGGCCGGAATGCTCATGTCTCCATCCAGAAAGAGCAGGATATTCCCCCGGCTGAGCTTGGCGCCAAGCGCACGCCCCACATCATGACCGGCCGATTCGGGGCAATGCACGACCGTTGCCCGTGTGCACATTCTGGATTGCTGAAAGCTGTTGTCGCTGCAGCCGTTCAGCACCACGATGATCTCCGCCGGCTCCAGAAGCTCCACCTGCTCCAGGAGACCGGGCAAGGTACGCGCCTCATCTCTTGCCGAGATGATGACGGACAGCAAGCCGCGCAATTTCGGAAGCATCCGCTGCGGTTTCCAGGCAGCGGATGCTTCTGCCGCCGTGCGCCGGGCAGCAGAGCCGCGGGCTGCGGATAATCCCGCTCCCGTAAGCCGTTCAGAGGAGCTGCCAGCCCCGAATGAACCTGCTCCTCTTTTATTAGATGCAGACTTCCTGATGCCCGGAATACCTGCTCCGCTCCGGCGGGGAGAAGTGCCGGCGGAAAACGTTCTTCTCCGTTTCGGACGTAATACGGCCTTATAGCCAGTAGCCATTACCTCACCATCTCCCTTCGCCGGGTGCCGTCGCTGAATCCCGCCCTCTCCCCCTTGAGCTCGAGCAGCATAGACACAGCATCGAGGTGATCCCTGAGAATAATCTCCTGCAAGGGGTCCCTTCCGCCGCGCTTGCGGCGGACAGCATTCAGTTTGCCAACAGGCACTTTATGCACTTCCCTTACACTCAAGCCTTCCAGCAATGCGCGGGCATAAGCCAGCGGCGGCCTTGACAATAGACCGCTCCCCAGCACATTAAGCGCCTTGCGGCTGAGCGCATGGGGAACCGCCGTCAGTGAATACCCCTTCAGGTCGGAACGTCCGAGCATAATGTTCAGTGCATACTTGGAGAGCACCACTGGATGCGGAACCCTGCTGCGGACCGGCCCGGAATAATCATTAAGCGCTACATCCGTCCCGCCGCGGATTGCACTTACGAATGGACGCAACTGCGCGGCGGGAATGACAATATCCCCATCTGTAAACAGCAGGACCTCCCCTTTGGCCGCATCCGCTCCGACACTTCGGCCAACATCGTGTCCAAGCGGCTGCTCGAAAGAGATGACATGGGCACCCATAGATTTCGCTATTTCCGCCGTTTTATCGGCAGAGCCATTAACAATCACAATAACCTCACAGCGCGGATGAACACCCCTGGCTCCGGCAATCACACTGGCAATCGTCCTGGCCTCATTCATAGCCGGAATAATAACCGACACGTAAGGCTCGGGATGATTCTGTGCAGGACGTACAGCTACGGGCCGCACTGGCCGGGAGTTCCGCCGCGCTGGTCGAGCTGCCCGCCGCCCCGTGCGGCGGGCAGCTGTTCGTTTATGCTTCAAGCTCATCCACCTTCCTTGCAGGGCATACTGCCGGGCTTAGGGTTACATCACAGTCTATGTAATCCGCTTCTCCGGGTAACGGCGGGTGTCTCCCTTCACACACAAATTTGGACAGATGTCATCCATCCCGCATTCAACCGACTTTTTCGGGCGATAAACACAAGTGGAAACGGCTTCGCCGTCCTTAAAAGGACGGTATCCGTTTCAGCGAGAAATAGAAGGATAATTTATAGCGTGAAGCATATAAACTCTTATATTTGAACAAGAGCGCAGCCGGCGGCTGCGCTCTTATCCGCTTTTTCAGCGGCTCTGTATTTAATCGAATACCCGGTTCTCTGGCGGCTTTGCCGGAGGCGAGCCGAGTGCAATCCAGGACAACACTCCATAAAAATGCTGGGTTTCACGCAGGCGGTTCACCAGGATTACAGCCTCTCCGCCGGCTCTGGTTTTAAGCGAGGCGTGAAAGAACGGCTGGTTCGTCATGGCCACAAGCACATAGCCGGTATGGCCAAAGCTTTCGTCAAAGGAGACAGTGACCTCCACACTCTCTGCATCGCCGTTGAACATGAACGCCGTCATTCCGAACTGCTGCAGCACCTCCCGGTTTCCGGCGCTCTGCACCGGACTGAAGGAGAGATGCTCCGCACCCACTGCGCCGCGGGCCAGATGGTCACCGGATACCGCACCGGGAGCAATATGGTAGCCCTGCACACTTTCTTCCTCCAGATGGCGGGATTGAACAGCGAAGGAAGCAATTTTGGTTGCATCCACCGCTTCATCCTGGAGTCCGTCAGTTCCAACCGCACTCTCTGCGAGCTGCTCGGCACCAACACTGCCGGAAGCCAGTTTCGCTCCGGTAATGCTGCCGTCAGGGAGCAGTTCTGCGCTGCGGACCTCTGGGGCCAGATGCTCCAGCTTGATGGTCTCGGGAAGCAGGTGGCGCTCCTCCAGTACTCCGTCTGCGAGATGTTCACCGTACACGCTCTCCTGCTGGAGATGCTGTGAACCTACCGCTCCAGCCGCCAGCTTCGCGGAGCTGACGCTGCCGTCCAGCAGCAGCTCTGCGTTGCGGACCTCTGGGGCGAGATGCTCTAGCTTGATGATCTCAGGAAGCAGGTGGCGTTCCTCCACTACTCCGTCTGCAAGATGTTCACCATACACGCTCTCCTGCTGAAGATGCTGCGAACCTACCGTTCCGGCTGCCAGCTTCGCGGAGCTGACGCTTCCGTCCGGCAGCAGATCGGAGGTCAGGGTCTCCTTCGCAAGATGCTTCAGCGTAATGCTGCCGGACTGGATGTGCCGGCCGTCCACGGCTTCGACCGCAAGATGTCCGCCGTATACACTGCCCGGAGCCAGCTGGAAGGAGCCGACGGAGCCTTGCGCCAGCTTCTTCCCGCCGATGCTGCCGTCAGGGAGCAGTTCTGTGCTGCGGACCTCTGCGGCCAGATGCTCCAGCTTGATAATCCCGGGATTCAAGTGGCGTTCCTCCACCACTCCGTCCGCGAGATGTCCTCCGTTCACACTCTCCTGCTGGAGATGCTGTGAACCTACCGTTCCGGCTGCCAGCTTCGCGGAGCCGATGCTGCCGTCCGGCAGCAGATCAGCGCTGCGGACCTCTGCGGCCAGATGCGCGAGCTTGATAATCTCGGGATTCAAGTGGCGTTCCTCCACCACTCCGTCCGCGAGATGTTCTCCGTTCACACTCTCCTGCTGGAGATGCTGTGAACCTACCGTTCCGGCTGCCAGCTTCGCGGAGCCGATGCTGCCGTCAGGGAGCAGGTCAGCGCTACGGACTTCTGCGGCCAAATGCTCCAGCTTGATAATCTCGGGATTCAAGTGGCGTTCCTCCACCACTCCGTCCGCGAGATGTTCTCCGTTCACACTCTCCTGCTGGAGATGCTGTGTGCCTATCGCTCCGGCTGCCAGCTTCGAGGAGCCGATGCTGCCGTCAGGGAGCAGTTCTGCGCTGCGGACTTCTGCGGCCAGATGCGCGAGCTTGATAATCTCGGGATTCAAGTGGCGTTCCTCCACCACTCCATCCGCGAGATGTTCGCCGTTCACACTCTCCTGCTGGAGATGCGGCGTGCCTATCGCTCCGGCTGCCAGCTTTGCGGAGCCGATGCTGCCGTCCGGCAGCAGATCGGAGGTCAAGGACTCCTCCGCCAGATGCTTCAGTTTGATGCTGCCGGGGCGGATATGACGACCGTCCACGGCTTCGCTCGCAAGATGCCCGCCGTATACACTGCCCGGTGCCAGCTGGAAGGAGCCGATCGAGCCTTGCGCCAGCTTTTTCCCGCCAACGCTGCCGTCCGGCAGCAAATCTGCGCTGCGGACCTCTGCGGACAGGTGATCAAGCTTGATGATCCCGGAATTCAAGTGGCGGTCCTCCACTATTCCGTTCGCGAGATGTTCTCCGTGCACGCTCTCCTGCTGGAGCTGCTGCGAACCTACCGCTCCTGCCGCCAGCTTCGCGGAGCCGATGCTGCCATCCTGCAGCAGATCGGAGGTCAGGGTGTCCTCCGCAAGATGCTTCAGCTTGATGCTGCCAGAGCGGATATGGCAGCTGTCCACGGCTTCCATGGCAAGATGCCCGCCATATACGCTGTCTGAAGCCAGCTGGAAGGACCCGATGGAGCCTTGCGCCAGCTTTTTCCCGCTGATGCTGCCGTCCGGCAGCAGATCTGCACTGCGGACCTCTGCGGCCAGATGCTCTAGCTTGATGATCTCGGGATTCAGGTGGCGCTGCTCCACGACTCCGTCCACGAGATGTTCTCCGTGCACGCTCTTCTCCTGGAGATGCTGCGGACCTACAACTCCTGCCGCCAGCTTTTCTCCACCGATGCTGCCGTCTGGCAGCAGATCTGCACTGCGGACCTCTGCGGCCAGATGCTCCAGCTTGATGATCTCGGGATTCAAGTGGCGATCCTCCACTACTCTGTCCGCGAGATGTCTGCCATGAACACTCTCCTGCTGGAGATGCTGCGAACCCACCGCTCCCTTTGCCAGCTTCGCGGAGCTGACGCTGCCGCTCGGCAGCAGGTCGGAGGTCAGAGTCTCCTCCGCCAGATGCTTCAGCTTAATGCTGGCGGGGCGGATGTGCCGGCTGTCCACGGCATCAATCGCAAAATGTTCTCCATGTATGCTGCCCGGAGCCAGCTGGAAGGAACCGATGGAATCTTCCGCCAGCTTCTCCCCGCCAATGCTGCCGTCCGGCAGCAGCTCTGCGCTGCGGACCTCTGCGGCCAGATGCTCCAGCTTGATGATCTCGGGGTTCAAGTGGCGCTGTTCCACTATTCCGTCGGCAAGATGTTCTCCATATACGCTGTCCGGAGCCAGCTGGAAGGAGCCGATCGAGCCTTCCGCCAGCTTTTCTCCGCCGATGCTGCCATCAGGAAGCAGCTCTGCGCTGCGGACCTCTGCGGCCAGATGCTCCAGCTTGATGATCCCGGGATTCAAATGGCGCTCTTCCACCACTCCGTCCGCAAGATGTTCTCCGAATACACTCTCCTGCTGGAGATGCTTCGAACCTACCGCTCCGCCTTCCAGCTTCGCGGAACTGATGCTGCCGTCCGGCAGCAGCTCGGAGGTCAGGGTCTCCTCTGCAAGATGCTTCAGCTTGATGCTGTGAGGGCGGATGTGGCGGCTGTCCACGGCTTCGACCGCAAGATGTCCGCTATATACGCTGCTCGAAGCCAACTGGAAGGAGCCGATCGAGCCTTCCGCCAGCTTTTTCCCGCCGATGCTGCCGTCAGGGAGCAGATCAGCGCTGCGGACCTCTGCCGTCAGATGCTCCAGCTTGATGATTTCGGGATTCAAGTGGCGCTCTTCCACCGCTCCGTCCGCGAGATGTTCTCCGTTCACACTTTCCGCCTGGAGATTCTCCGAACCTACCGCTCCGGCCGCCAGCTTCGCGGTGCTGACACTGCCGTCCGGCAGCAGATCAGCGGTCAGGGTCTCCTCCGCCAGATGCTTCAGCTTGATGCTGTGAGGGCGGATGTGGCGGCTGTCCACGGCTTCGACCGCAAGATGTCCGCCATATACACTGCTCGGAGCCAATTGGAACGAACCGATCGAGCCTTCCGCCAGCTTTTCCCCGCCGATGCTGCCGTCCGGGAGCAGCTCTGCGCTGCGGACCTCTCCGGCCAGGTGATCCAGGGTGATTTCTCCCTGCTTGATATGACGGCCTTCCAGTGAATCCTCCGCCACATGACTGGTGCCAATACTGCCTGGAGACAGATGGAGGGAAGATACGGCACCTTCGACCAGCTTGGAACTGCTAATGCTGCCATCCTGGATTTGAATCGATGAGATAGAGCTAGGAATAATGTGCCCGTTGCCAATAGACATCGGACGAATATGTGCGCCGCCGACACTTCCCGGGGCAAGATGTCTGCCTTGGACAGCCGTGTCGCTGATCGACGCGGGGCTAACCGACCCTGGTGTCAAATGCTCCGCAGCCACCGATAAGGCTGCCAGCTTGGCGGAAGTAACACTGCCATCAGCCAGCTTGGTGGAAGTGACCGCCAGATCACTGAGCTTATCCGTTGAGACACTCTCCGGCGATAGCTTCAATGAAGTAACCGCATGATCGGCCAGATGATGCGGCTGCACCGCACCTGCGGCGAGATGAACTTCCTTCACCGCGCCGGAGGCAAGCTTGTCGCCCGAGACCGAGCCGGACTGCAGAGCCGAATTCGTCACGCTGTTCTCACCAAGATGTCTGCGTTCTATGGCGCCCGGCGCCAGATGTTCAGAATCCACTACGGCATTCTGCAGTACACGGGCGCTTACGCTGGCATCGGCCAGATTTTTTTCCTCCACCGTACAGAAGGCGATATGTTCACCACTCACGGCTTCACGGGCAATTGCGTTTCCGGTGACCGCACCTGCAGCCAGCTTGCCGGCATGGATGCCCCCGTCAGCCAGCTTGGCGGCGGTAATGCTCTTCGCGCGCAGATGCTCTCCGGCCACAGCTTCACTTGCCAGCTGTTCTCCGGTAACTGCACCGGATGCGAGATGAGCCGTCAGCACCGACTGGCTCTGCAGCTGCTCCGATCCGACCGATTCCTTGGCTAAGTGGGACTGGTCTACAGCTTCACGCTGCAGATGGAGCGAGGTCACAGCCTGCATGGCAAGCTGCGGTCCGCGTACTGCGGATTTGGCGATATGCCGTGTAGTGACCGCTTCATCCGCCAGTTTATTCGGCAGGATGCTCTGATCGGCGATTTTGGAGGAGGTGACCGCCTGCTCCACGAGCTGTACCGTCCCTACCGCACCTTCCGCCAGCTTCACAAAAGAAATGCTGCGGTCCGCCAAATGGCGGGCAGTGATTTCTCCGTCGCCGATATGAGTGCCATTTACGCTTTCCGGACTTAGATGCTGGCTGCGTACAGCCTTCTCTCCCAGCTGCCGCGTGCCTACTGCGGCATCCGCAAGATGTCCGCTGTCAATACTGCCGGACTGGAGCTGCTCCTTGCCGATAAGACGGCCGGCAAGCTGCTCAGGCCCGATGGCTCCCGGCGCCAGATGCTTCGCCGTGATGACGCCTTCGCTCAGATGGCGGCCCTCAATCACGGCATCGCCCAGTTTGGCTCCGCTGATTTCGCCGTCGGCGATTTTATCGCCGGACACCGCCTCGTCAGCCAGTTTGGAACGGTCGATGCTTCCGTTCGCCAAATGTCGGCTGACAATGGTGCTGCTTAGAATTTTCTCGCCGGTTATGGCTCCATCTTCCAGCAAGTCGGCAGTAATCAGCAGCTCGCTCAAGTGACGGCTGGCAATGGACCGGTCGGCAATTTGTTCTCCCCCGATGATCCGGTCAGCCAGCTTCTCCGGGCCGATGCTTCCGTTCTTCAGCTTCTCGCCGCTGATCGAATGATCCAACAGCTTGCCGCCGTTCACACTTCCTTCCGCCAGATGCTCGCCAGTTATCGATTCGGGGGCAATCTTCGAGGACGTTATCGCCTTGTCCGCGATATTGATGCTCTGCACCGCATAATCCTGCAGCCAGGGAGTACCGATAATCCCGAATTTCAGCTTAGAGCCGTCAATGGTGCGCGGAGCAATCTTCTGGCCGGTAACGGCCGCATCACACAGATCATCGGTATATACGGGCTGCAGGCGCTCTTTTTCCAGAACAGGCAGAACGGGCTCGGGCGCGTGGACAACCACCTCCTCAATCTTGAGTGTTTCTTCTGCTGCCGGCACCTCCAGCAATTCTTTATCCGGGGCGGCAGGTACTGCAGGTACTGCAGGTACGGCAGGTTGTGCCGGCTCTGCAACAACTTCTACCGTGCCCACACCACTAACCTGCAGGGCCCGGTCTGGCGGATCCACCGTCTCGCTGACGGGTGCTTCAAATCCCCCTAGCACCCTTGGACTGCTTCCCAGCATACTCAGTTCTTTTTTATTGGGATTATCCACGTAGTAGAGTCGCTTCTTGGAACTGTGTTGTTGATTCCTTCTGGAGCTCTTCACAAGCAGTCTCCTCCTTCCATCTGTTGTTTCTTCTAGGCATCATATGCAGTCCAGTGGGCGGATGACACCATTTGCAGCAAGGCTGCCTATAATCAATCTGCAAGTAAATCGGCTTCGTCTATCTTTCGAAAAAGGGCTTCTGCCGCCGCGCATTCGTCCACCCTGAAGGCCACGTACAAACATACAATGAGAACATAAGGGCTACAGCCGTAACTACAGAAGATAACGGGAGGAACGAACATGGGGCAAAAGCTCGTGGGAATACTGCTAAATGCCGCTATGCACCGGGGCGTTCCCCGGTTAAAAACGGGACAGGAGTCGCTGGAGAGCTATGAGGAGGCGGCTGCCGCATACGGATTGACCCCCTGCTTTTTGAAGCTGTCCGACATTGATACGGAATCCGGATACAGCATCGCTTATATCAAGGGGGTCCAGGGATATCGCAGTGCCGTAATCCCCACACCGGGTGTAATCCATAACCGGGCAATTTACAGCCAGGACAGCAGCGGAATCGAGCGGCTGCTCCGGCAGGGCCTTTTGATATACAACACATGCAACCGTTACGGGAAAGAACAGATTCACGGGCTGTTGGAACAAAACGAAGACCTGCAGAGCTATCTGCCGGTTACAACAGCGGGGCTCCCGGGTCTGAAGGAGATGATGGACCTCTACCCCGACCTCATCCTCAAACCGTGCCGCGGCAGTATCGGCAAAGGGGTCATGCGTCTTACTCACTACAGCGGACGGAGCTGGACCTGGAGTTATCTGCCTTCACGTTCTAGCCGGTGGGTAAGCACCTTCGTGGATCAGGATGCTTTGCCACGGATGCTTCGGGCACGTCTCGCCGCTGAATCCTATCTGGTGCAGGAACGTATCCCGCTGGCTGAAATCGGCGGCCGCCCCTTCGATCTCCGGGTCACGGTGCAACGCGGCTGGGGAGGAACTTGGCAGGTGACCGGCATGTTTGCGAAGCTGGCCGCTCCTGGCGGGTTCGTATCCAATATCGCACGGGGAGGTGAAGCGCTCAGCGCCTCATATGTGCTGGATCAGGCCTTCCCGGGTGAAGCTGCAGCATACCTTCGAATGACAGTGCAGACTCTCAGCCTCGCCATCGCACGGGAGCTGGAGCACAGTCTTCCCGGGCTTGCCGACATCGGGCTGGATATCGGCATCACCCGGAACAGACGGATTTACTTCATTGAATGCAATGGCCGTGACCAGCGTTATGGATTCCTCAAGGCAGGACTCAGAGGAACCTGGAAAGAAAGCTACCGCAGGCCAATGGCTTACGCCCGGTTCCTGCTCGAAGACGCCTCCCGGTATAACTCTTATTGATTTGTCTCCTATTCTATGTCAATATAATTCAGAGCGGATAAGGCCCCGGGTATGGGGCCTTGTTGCTGCATGATGGAAGGGAGATGTTCATGGTTAAACAATTGCTGCGGCTGATGACGGAACTGTCCTCGCACAGATGGCTTTCCCGGTTGATGGGGGCTTTTTCCCATAGCAGACTCAGCCGTTTTTTGATCCCGGTATTTATTAAGATCTATCATATTCCCGCTGCTGAAGCGGAGAAGCAGTCCCGACAATATCGTACGCTTAACGAATTTTTCAGCCGGCGGTTGAAACCGGGGATGCGCCCTGTCGCAAGCGGGGACAATGCCGTAGCCAGTCCGGTGGATGCGATGATTACCGCCATGGGTGAGATTCATTCCGGAACAATTATGAATGTAAAAGGACAGGATTATGAGCTGGAAGAACTGCTTAACCACTCTCCGCACCTGGAGCTGTACAAGAAAGGCTTTTTCTTCGTGCTGTATCTGAGCCCTACGGATTATCACCGGATTCACGCGCCGCTCACCGGGCGTAAAGTCGAGAGTGATCATATCCGCGGCCGGGCTTATCCTGTCAATGAATTCGGCATGAGACATATGAAGGGTGTGCTGAGCCGCAACGAACGTCTTATTACTTATATCGCGGGAGCGAATGGGGAAGCAGCAGTTGTAAAGGTAGGCGCAATGAATGTCAGCAGCATCCGCTACACCGATGAACAGGCCATGGAATGGCAAATCGGCGATGATCTGGCTTATTTTGAATTCGGCTCAACCGTGGTACTGCTGCTGGAGAGCGGCACCTTTACCCCAAGGGCCGGGCTGACAAGCGAGACCAAGGTCAAGATGGGGGAACTACTGGGAACCTTGCAGCGTCATCTTTAACATTTCATCCTAACCTAACAACGAACATATAAGGGTACTCCGCACATGCCTTGAAACAGGGCCGGAGTACCCTTTTTCATAGAGCTGATATTTATTGCAAATTTTAAGCATTTGGCTGATGTTTCCTCTTGATTATCAACATGATCCCTCCGATATACATGTAGGACCATACATACATCAGGGGGAACTTTTACATGAACAAATCGAAAGACCGGCTTGGCAAATTCACTAACTTATCTTTAAGGATCAAGCTTCCCGGGCTGATTACCCTGCTCGTAATCGCCAGTGTGCTGGCTATATCCGTTTCAGTGTACAGCTTGGGCTCGGAACTGCTGCTCAAAAAAAGCAAAGACGAGATTACCGCCAACGCCGACCGGATCGGAGAAGGCTTATGGACTGCCGTGCAGCTGCAGAAGGAGGCTTCCTATCTGATTTCATCGCAGGAATTGTTCCGCGCGCTATTGAATCTGCGGGAGGAGGGAACGTTGTCCGAAACTGAGTTCTTTTCCGGGAAGAACCCTTATTACAGTGCCTCCAATGAGAAGCTTGCCACAATCCTGAAGAACACAAGGGGCAGCCAATCCATGGTCGTCCTTGATGCCAAAGGAATCATTGTTGCCGGAAGCAATAAAGAGACCGTCGGCGAATCACGCTCAGACAGGGAATATTTCCAGAAATCCATAAAAGGCGAACCTTTTATCAGCGATGCCACGGTATCCCAAAGCACAGGCCAGTTGATTATAGCTTTTTCCCGGCCGATTAAAGATTTAAGCGGCAAGGTGATCGGCGTGTATTCATCCAACATGAGCTCCGAATTTTTTATAGATAAATTAGGAAAAATCCAAATTAACGGCCAGGGCCAGATTGAAATTCTGAGCCGGAGCGGAATCGTGCTGTACAATTCGAAAGATGAAAAAAGAATCGGATTAAAACCCGAAGGTACCGGAGCTCTGCTTAACCTGCAGGCGAAAGACGATATCCTCACAGGAGAAAGTGATCTCGGAACAGAATATCTCCGGTACAACAAGATTCCAGATGCCGACTGGGTAATATCAGTCATTGATTCTTACGAGGATATCAAAATGCCGATTATGTCCATGCTTAAGCAGATTGTTGCCATTTCCATACTGGCAGTGCTGCTCGTTACTGCGATAGGTCTGATAATATCCAGATCGATCACACGGCCGATTGTGCAGCTGAGCAAATTGTTCAGACAACTGGCCTCAGGCGACCTGCAGGTTACTGCCACGGGAAAATATAATAGTGAATTCAAGGAGCTTGCAGACAGCTTTAATACGATGGCCCAGCAGAACAAATTGCTGATTACGAATATGAACACCTCCATTTCCGTGCTTAATTCAAGCACCAAGGATCTGGACGAGTCCTCCAAGCAGACAGCCAAATCGATCGGCGAGACAACGGTAACCACTGCAGAAATTGCCACAGCCATAGAGTCGCAGGCGCATGATACCGAGACGATTGTGGATAAATTCCTCAGCTTCGGCGAGAAATTCGTCTCCATGAATGAAAAAGCCCAATCCGTCAAAGAGCGGGCCGATGAAATTATTGAAGTCTTCCACAGCAGCAATCAGGTTGTAGAAGAGCTGTCCAATATCAGCGAGCAAAACGATGAGGAAGTGCAGAAAATCTCTGCGATTACCCTGAAGCTGCAGGAAAGCTCGAGCAGTATCGGCCAGATCACCGGAGCGATCAGCAATATCGCCAAGCAGACAAATCTGCTTGCACTGAACGCCTCTATCGAAGCGGCAAGGGCCGGGGAATATGGACGGGGATTTGCCGTAGTTGCCACTGAAATCCGCAAGCTGGCTGAACAGAGCTCCATCCAGTCCAGTGAAATCAGCGGGATCATCGGACAGAATCTGGCTTTCGTACAGGAAAATCATCAGAGCGTGCAGCAGATTAAGGATATTTCCACGCAGCAGGACGAGTATGTAGGCAGAACCCGTCAGGCCTTCCATGCCATTCACCAGAATATTACGGATATCACCGAACAGATTAAGAGCATGGCTGATGACATTGCCCTTATGCAGCATGACAAGGACGAAATGCTAGAATCCACGCAGAATCTGTCTGCATCGGGTGAGCAGGTTTCGGCCTCGGTTGAAGAGGTTACGGCAACAATGCATGAGCAATCTTCCATGGTTCACCGTTTAGCCGATATGGTCGAAACAATTGACGGGTTAACCAAGGGCCTGGCGGAGGCCGCCTCCAAATTCAAGTTGGAATAGCAGTACAACTTCACCGGAAAGCAGCAAAAGCAGCAGGTCTCTGTTACAGGGACCTGCTGCTTTTGGGTTTCATGAATGATTTCGTTTAGACAACGCCCGGATATCGCTACTCCGTTACCTTGCTCTGGTTAGCCACCTCACGGGCTTTGGCCTGCACCTCTTCGGGCACGCCGAGATAGAAGCGGCTGATTGGCTTCACATCGTCATCCAGCTTATAGACCAGCGGAACACCGGTCGGAACATTAAGGTCGAGCAGCGCTGTCTCGTCAATGTCCTCCATAAATTTGATCAGCGCCCGCAGGGTGTTGCCATGTGCCGAGATCAGCACCCGCTCTTTCTTGCGGATCAGTGGTACAATCCGCTTGCCCCAGAAATCGCCGACGCGGTGAACGGTATCCTCCAGGCTCTCGCCGCGCGGGATATCCCCGGAGCGCACCTCCTTGTAGCGGATATCGTTTCTGGCATAACGCGGGTCATCCGGCTCCAGCAGCGGCGGACGGACCGACAGGCTGCGCCGCCAGATATGAAGCTGCTCTTCACCATATTTCACCGCAGTCTCACTCTTGCTTAGCCCCTGCAGCGCACCATAATGGCGCTCATTCAGCTTCCAGGATTTCTGTACGGGAATCCACAGCAGATCCATCTCTTCCAGCACATAATTAAGTGTCTTGATCGAACGTTTCAGCACAGAAGCGAAGGCCAGATCGAACGTGTAGCCTGCTTCTTTCAACAGCTTGCCGGCCGCTTTGGCCTCTTCTATTCCCTTTTCCGTCAGATCGGGATCGCTCCAGCCTGTGAATAAATTCTGACGGTTGTACTCGCTCTCCCCATGCCGTATCAATACGATTTCATACATGTTCTTTCTCCTTCCTTCAGCCATTGGTTTGGTCATTTTTTCTGCTGCTCAGTATATGAATTCAGCTGCTCACCGATGCTTTCTCAGGGTTGGGCTGAACAATTGTACGCTCATACAAAAACCTCTCTATCCTTATGCCCCTGCATAGATAGAAGAATACACCCAGTACCGCAAGACAGCGCCCAGCATGAACCAAGGACCATTCAAAAAACCGGACGCCGCAGGGCCCCGGTTCTCCGCTTGTATTTGATACTGCCCTTGTTGTCAGAACCAACAGTCTGTAGCTGCCATGTTATTCTGCTTCAAGCGTCTCCAGCGGTTTCGAAAAACCCCGGCGCCTCCACCCTTACATTCACTGTTGCATATTCTGCGTCCTCTAAACATCAGTTATGTTCTCCCTTCCAAGCTGCTATGTAAATCCTCGCATACTAAGTTGCAACGTATTTACCCTTGCAGCAAAAAGCTGAAACAAAAGGAAGAATCAGCGGATTTCAGACGGACTTTTCCCCGTATGCTGCTTGAACTGGCGGCTGAAAAAGAAAATATCGCGATAGCCCAGTGCATCGGCCACCTCAGTGACATTCATCCCGGCATATAGCAGCAGGTGCTGGGCCCGCTCAATCCGGGCACGGATGACATAGGACTGGACCGAGGAACCTGTAATCTCTTTGAATTTGATCGAAAAATACCGTGGCGACAGCCCCGCCCGGGCTGCCAGATCCTCTACCCGGTGCGCCGCTCCGGGATGCTGGCTGACGTAGTTCGCCACCTCGTGGATGACCTCAGCCAGCTGATTGCTGACATGCCGCTCTACCGGCATCACCCGGTCCTCGCGCAGCAGATGAATCATCAGCTGCTTCAAGATCAGCCGCCCCTCCTCTTCTGCAGCGTAGGTCTTCACCAGGAACAGGCGGACATAACGGGCAAGCAGGTGCTCAAATTCCACTGTTTCGGTCAATTCACGGTAAGGCTGGGGAATATCCGTGACCTCTTCGGTTACGTCAAAATGAATGTATGTAAGCACTAGCGGCTTTTGCGGATTATGGGTCGCATACGTAAAGTCGCCCGGACGGAACAGGAAGCAACTTCCCTTTCCTACCTTGAAAGGCACTCCGCTGCGCACAACCGTACCTTCTCCGCTCCAGACATAGAACAGATCATAATTTTGCAGCGGCTTCTCTCTTTTCTGCCACTTCCAGCCCGGTTCGCAGACAATTTTAGCCAGGGCAGGCAGGATCACAAAAGAGGACGGCGATGCATGCAGCATAATATTTCCTCCTAAATTTTTTGTGAGCGTTACCTCACTGAATTAGCTTCGACAAAAAATCGCTTCGAAAGCATACGCTTAAGTTTTGTAAGCATACATTTTCCTTACTCTCATAATACCCTGTCACGTACATTTTTGCACATCCTTCCAGGCCAGAAGCAGGCGGTTCACCCCTTCTTCCAGTGCCTCAGCATCGAGATGGGAAAAAGAAAAGCAAGCCGCAGGACTACCCGAACCTATCCGGTACAGCGCTGCGTCGCGGAAGTCTGTGCCTCGCCGCAAAGCCGCTTCCCGGAAGGCGGTATACTCCTGTTCCGAGCGCAGCCACCGGGCATAAATATGCAGGCCGGAATCGCCGGGCAACGGCTGAAAGAGCATTCCGAGCCGCTCATTCAGAAGCGCACGGAAAATGCGGGCACGCTCCCCGTATATGCGCGTCATCCGCCGCAGATGGCGGCTGTACCCACCAGTGCTCATGAACCGGGCCAACGCCCGCTGCTCAAGCTGTGCGCCTGGAAGCGGCTCATAAAGCGCCTTGGCCGCTATCACAGGACCCACCAGCGAAGGCGGCAGCACGGCAAACCCGAGCCGCAGCCCGGAGAACATGCTGTTGGAGAAGGAGCCGATATACACTACCCGGTCCTCCCGGTCGAGCGCCTTCAGCGGTTCAATCGGCCGGCCGCCCCAGCGGAACTCGCTGTCATAATCATCCTCGACAATGACTGCCTCCTGCCGCCGGGCCCATTCCAGTAAGCTGCGCCGCCGGTCGAGCGGCAGTACCGCTCCGGTGGGGAATTGGCGGCTCGGCGTCACAAACAGCAGCCGGGCTGCCCAATCCTCGGGCACAAGCCCGCTCTCGTCAACCCGTCCCGGCAGCAGCTTACCGCCGCCAATCTCCACTGCCCGGCGGATGCCATGAAATCCGGGATCTTCCACAACGGCAGGTTCCCCCGGTTCCAGCAGCAGCTGCACCAGAAGGACAATACCCTGCATCGAGCCGCTGAACAGCACGATCTGCTCCGCATCGGCTCTGATTCCCCGGGTAATCCGCAAATGGGCAGCTATTGCCCGCCTCAGGCTCTCCTCCCCTTGCGGCGGACAATAGCCCTCCAGCATCCCACCTCCCTTGCCTCCGGCATAATTCAGTGCGCTCCGCCACTCGCCGTAAGGAAAATGTTCAATCCGCATGCCACTGCTGCGAAAGCTGATGGCATCTTCACCAGCCTGCCCGTAGATGGAAACCTGGCGCTCCATCAGGCGCTCTCCCCAAGAGGAAAGCGGGATCGCTCCAGGTTCAAGGTATTCCCGATCAGGTGTGCGAATTTCCTCACCTGCCGGATTGAGTCCAGCGCCGACCCTTGGCGAATCAACCACTTGATGATCGGTTGAATCCCCCACGTATACCAGCCCTCCCCCGGCAGCAGGAAAAAAGCTGTCATCTGAAACAAAGGTGCCCCGGCCCTTCTCAGTCTTGATGTAACCGTCGGCCAGCAGCATGTCATATACCTGTGATGCTGAACCGCGCGACACAAGATACAGCCCGGCAAGCCGTCTTGTTGACGGCAGCCTTGTCCCCCCGGGAAGTTTCCCCTCCAGGATCGCTGCCCGGAGCGCATGATATAACGCCAGATATTTATAACGGTGGATGGCCAGGTACTGGTCATATGGCAGTGTGAAATTCATCTCCCCACCCTTTCCTCAAAAGTGGACTATTAAAATAACTCTAAACCGGTCCTTTTTCATTGTCAATTTATCAACTATTCTAAGTAAACAATTACTCAAGGTGAGTACTCCGCCACTATGATGAAAAGGACGTGTATTATGCGCAGAAAAGAATTTAAGATAGAGCAGGAAGAAGAAGTGGCCCAATTTTTGCAAGGAATGAGCTTTGGTTTTCTTGGTACAAGCGATGAACAGGGACAACCGCGGGTCACTCCGCTGAATTTCGTCTATATGGAGGGCTGCTTCTATTTCCACGGCAGTCATGCCGGAGGCAAAATGGAGAGCATCCGCCAGCAGGCGCGGGTCTGCTTTACCGTTGCCGACGAATACGCGCTAATCCCCTCTTATTTCAGCGATCCCCATCTTGCTTGCCCTGCCACGGCCTATTTTAAAAGCGTAACTGCTTATGGAGCGGCCGAACTTGTGGAGGCGTCCGCCGAGAAGGCTGCTGTATTGTCCCGGTTTATGAACAAGCTGCAGCCCGAGGGCGGCTTTGATCCTATTGATGCCGAAGATCCGAAATACCGCTCGCGGCTGAAGGGTGTTGCGGTCGTACGAATTGTTCCGGATGAGCTGACAGCCAAATTTAAGTTCGGCCAGAATCTGAAAGAAGAGGAACGGGCCGGCATCACCCGGGGTCTGGAGGAGAGAAACGGAGAACGCGATGCCGAAACGATAGAAATGATGAAAAAATACTGCCCCCACCATAACTGACTTAAGTAGAGCGCCGAAACAAATTACAGCTTGGCTAACGCCGCTGAAAATATTCTAAAAGTATTTATAAAATGGCTGCTTTCATCAGTGACGGCTGGGAATCACGGTGATATAATGTTAGGCAATGTTAACGTATATATCCCAGAAGAATACCGGAAGGATGAAACTGATGAATCCACTGGCTGGACAATTAAACGAAAGCATCAAGGCAGGCAATGAACATGTGTACGATATGCTCTCCGATCTTGGCAAGGCGATCTATTTTCCTAAAGAGGGCATCCTGAGCCAATCCGCAGAAGCAACAGCTCACGCCAAGAAATACAATGCAACCATCGGTATTGCTACCGAAAATGGCATGCCTATGCACCTTGGTGTCATTCAGGATAAGCTCTCCGCTTACAGTCCCAAAGACTTGTACGGCTATGCTCCTCCTGCAGGCAAACCAGAGCTGCGCACTGTATGGCGGGAAAAAATGCTCCGTGAAAATCCATCGCTCGAAGACAAATCCTTCGGCAACCCTATCGTTACCAATGCCCTGACGCACGGGCTCAGCATAGTTGCCGATCTGTTCGCAGAACAAGGCGATGCCATCATTTATCCGGACAAGAACTGGGAGAATTACGAGCTGACCTTCGGCATCCGCCGGCTCAGCGAAATCGTCAACTATCCGCTTTTCACTGAAGATATGAAATTTAATAGTGAAGGACTGCTGGAAGCGCTGCTCGCCCAGAAGGGACGCGGCAAAGCCATTGTCCTGCTCAACTTCCCTAATAACCCTACTGGCTATACTCCCGGCCTAAAAGAAGGAGAAGCCATCGTTGCCGCGATTCTGCGCGCTGCCGAGGAAGGCATCAATGTCGTAGTCGTCAGCGATGACGCGTATTTCGGACTTTTCTTCGAGGATTCTCTCAAGGAATCGTTGTTCGGCCGTCTGGCCAATCTCCATCCGCGCGTGCTGGCCGTCAAGATTGACGGGGCCACCAAAGAGGAATTCGTCTGGGGCTTCCGCGTCGGCTTCATCACCTACGCTTCCGAGAACAAGGAGCTGCTTGCGGCACTGGAACAGAAAACGCTCGGCATTATCCGCGCCACTATTTCCAGCGGTGCACACCCGTCTCAGACGTTTGTGCTGGACGCACTGAAGGCCCCTCAGTTCGCTGAACAGAAGGAAGAAAAGTTCCAGATCATGAAAGGCCGTGCCAACAAAGTGAAGGCACTGCTCGACAGCGGGAAATACGGCGATGACGTATGGACGTATTATCCTTTCAACTCAGGCTACTTTATGTGCCTGAAGCTGCACACTGTATCAGCTGAAGACCTGCGGCTGCATCTGATCCACAATTATGGCCTGGGCACAATCGCCCTGGGCGAAACCGATCTGCGCATCGCCTTCTCCTGTATTGAAGAGGAGCAGCTTGAAGATTTGTTCGACCTGGTTTATGCGGGAATCCGCGATTTGGAAAAAGCCTGATCCCAAAACCATTGATCTCGAAATCAGCTCCGGGTACCCGGAGCTGATTTTTTTTTTGACTTTCCCTGCGACATTGGCCTATACACGTTAATCTATCCGCACATACAATACGATGTACTCAAGTACAGCAAACACATTCGAAAGGGGAATGAACATGAGCGAAGAAGTAAGAGGCGGATACGGATACCCTGGATTTACAAGCACAGGTGCAATTTTGGTTCTCTTTATCCTGCTGGTTATCATCAGCCGTTCACTTTTTGTCTAACCGGGAATGACTCTCCCGGGAGGGAGCCTCGAGCTCTCTCCCGTTCCCGCGTGGCAGCATTCCCTGTTCTGCTAATCAGCACAAAGACGCCTTGACGGGAGCATCCGCTCTTATCAAGGCGTCTTTGTGCTTGGAGCGGAATACAAGCCTGCCGGCATTCCACTCCGGTCTCACCTAAAGTTAGAAATCCTCATCCACCGTAGCTTCTTTGCGCTTCAAGTATTCCTTGAACACGTAGGCCAATAGCGCTCCGGCAAGGAAGGTGCCGAGAACAGGCAGCGGACGTTCACCCGCTGTGGCCAGAAATGGCAGGCCGGTCAGCAAGGCCAGCAGCAAAAGGGCGCGGAAGATGAACTGGTTCGTGCTTTCACCTTTGCTGCCCTCTGGCAGAGGATACACCGACAGCCAGAACGACTCGCTATGCAGCTTGCGCAAAGCCGACAGCTGAATGCCCATGATGAACAGGAAGAACAAGTAAATGCCGCTTCCCACATAGCTGCCGCGATTCCACCAGACCAGCAGCAGCGCCAGGACAGCGATCCGCATCACAATGGCGAAGACATCTCCCCGGGCAAAGCTTTTGGTCAGCAGGAAGCGGTAAGCAGCGTTACTCCGCCATGCGATACCGCTCCCCCAGCGTGACAGGTAACGCCGGGCGTATACCCGCTGCTCACGTCCCGGCACATCCACGAACCAGCCGAGAATCATCAAGGCCCTCGACCCCTGGTTCTTCTCCATGGCAATCAGACGCTCCCAGGGAACGGAATGCCGTCCGGGAACAGAACATGCAGCCAAATATGCCGCCGCCAGGATCAATATGAAGATCAGGGCCCGGAGAGACGGCTGCCACAGCCATGCCGCAATCATTAATCCGCCTACTGCCCAGCGCAGCAGGTTGTAGGCCACTGCGGCCGGGCGGGATATCATTGCGGTTTCCCGCCATAGCCCGTAGCTGGACAGCAATTTCACCAGAATCAGAATGAGAACAGTAGCGAACAGACTCCTAGGCGATTCATCCGTACGTATGTACAAGGGCCAGACGGTGATCAGTACAAACAGCAGCCGCACAATTTTCCACACATTTCCGCTTACCCAGGTACGGGCAAAATATTCCTTCATCCGGTGTCCCTGCGGAAGCAGAAATATAGTATCCGGACTCTGCAGATACGTCCGAAAGCTGCTGTGCACCGCCGCAGGCAGCAGCAGGACCAGCATAACCCAGCGGATCGGAATACCTGACGGAGTATCCCGAAGCAGCGAAGTATACCAGGCCGAGAAGACAATCAGCAGCAGCAGCAAGAGCATCGCTACACCGCTCTTAATGACATACCCCACATAAGGCAGCATGCTTCCCATGAACCGGCTGCGCCGCTGCCGGCGCAGCTCCTTTAAATCCATATCATTTCCCTCCCTGAACCAATTCGTAGAACAGCTGCTCCAAGTTCAAGCCCTGCAGCCCTGCAGCTGCGGTCATCTCTGCAAGCGTACCTTGGGCGATAACCTTGCCGCGGTGCAGCACGATAAAGCGGTCGCAGTAGTTCTCGATTGTGGAAAGGATATGGGAGCTTAGCAGGATTGACGCTCCCGTTTTTTTCAAATCCAGCATGAAGTCGAGCAGAGAGCGGATGCCCAGCGGATCCAGACCGAGAAAGGGCTCATCAATGACATACAGTGCCGGACGCGCCACGAAAGCGCACATAATCATCACTTTCTGCTTCATACCTTTGGATAAATGGGAGGACAATGTATCCATCTTGTCCTCCATATTAAAGAGTGCGGCCAGCTGCTCGCTGCGGGATTCATAGTCGCTGCGCTCCACGCTGTAAGCTCTGGCAGTAAATTCGACATGCTCGCGGACCGTCATTTCCTCGTAGAGCAGAGGAGATTCCGGCACAAAAGACAATGCGCTGTGATACCCCTCCGGGTCAGCACTGCGGGTTTTGCCCTTCACGGTAATTTCACCTTTATGGGGCGACATCAAGCCGAGGATATGTTTCATTGTCGTGCTTTTTCCGGCTCCGTTCAAACCGATCAGTCCAACCATTTCACCGGGCTGCACCTGAAGGCCGATATCATGAAGCACCGGCTTGTTCAGGCTATACCCACCACTTAAGCCCGTAATCTCGAGTACGGGGGCTGTATTCATTGACCGTCACCTCTCGGGGTTTTGTTCTTGAGCCATTTCGGGGCTCCCTTGTTCTTGCGGTTCTTTTCACGTTCCGCACTGCTGCCGCGCGGTTTACCCGCAGGGGCAGCACCGCCGCGCCCGCCTGCAGCCGGGCTCGTACCGTGATGCCCTTCACGCCGCACTTCTCCACCTGCGGCAGTTCCCGCCTGGCCTTGCCGCGGCAAGGCCGGTTTGATGGCCGCATCGGCCTGCACAGCCGATGTCCTTACAGGCGGCTTGCCGCTGCGCGGTGCGGCGCCTTCCTTGCGCGGGGTGGCACTTTCCCCGCGCCCGCGTCCGCCGCTGCCCAGCGGGCTGCGGGCTTCATCAGCTGCCATAACCTTGCCGGCGACCATTTCCTTCTCCTCAAGCGTGATATTCAGCTCTCGGGCGAATTTGCGCATAATGAACGTCTGCTGCTCCGTTACAATGGAGACCGACAGTCCGCGGCGTCCCATACGTCCCGTACGCCCTGCCCGGTGCACATAATGCTCCGAGTCAAACGCCGGATCAAAGCTCACTACCAGCGTCAGATTCTCGATGTCCAGGCCCCGGGCCGCCACATCGCTCGCCACCAGTACGCGGAACTTGCCGTCACGGAACCGGGTAAGTACGTTGCTGCGTGTCACCTTGTCCGCATCCCCATAGATCGCCGCTGCCGTAAGCCCAAGATGGTTCAGCTTTGCTTCCACCTCGGCAATGTCCTCGGTAGCATTCACGAACACTATCGCCCGCTGCGGGTTATAATGGCGGATGACCCGGCGCAGCATATCAATCTTGTTCCGTTCCTCAGCTACTACATAGTGATGTTCAAGACTCTGTGCCGTCATCACTCCGGGATCAATGCCGACCTCAGCCGGATTCTTCATCTCCCGTGCGGCTAGCGCCTGGGTCTCCGGTCCGATGGTCGCAGACAGCATGACCAATTGGCGCGTGCGCAGCGCGCTGCTGACGATCTTCGCCACTTCACCGGCTCCGCTGAGCTGGAACATCTGGTCCGCTTCATCGATGATGATCGTGCTGACCTCATGCATTTTCAGCTTGCG
The DNA here is from genome assembly GCF_051594305.1 of Paenibacillus sp. IHBB 3054. Lineage (NCBI taxonomy): Bacteria > Bacillati > Bacillota > Bacilli > Caryophanales > Paenibacillaceae > Paenibacillus > Paenibacillus sp. IHBB 3054. The sequence goes on from NZ_JBOFBG010000010.1 coordinate 114,678, forward strand.
GAGGCCAATCAGCTCCCGCACGCGTCCAGGGGTGCCCACTACGAGCTGGGGATGCTCGCGCAGCTTGTCAATCTGGCGTTTGATCGCCGCTCCGCCGATCAGGCCCATCGCCTTGATCCCGCGGTGGGCCCCATAGCGCTCGGCCTCACGGAGGATTTGCATCGCCAGCTCCTGGGTTGGCGCCAGCACCACCTTTTGGACTACCCGGTGCTCCGGGTTAATCCCTTGAATCAGCGGCAGCAGGTATGCCAAGGTTTTGCCGGTACCTGTCTGGGAAGCGGCTAGCACATCTCTCCCCTCCAGCAGAAGCGGGATCGTCTGCTCCTGTACCGGAGATGGATCAGTAATGCCGAATTCCGACAATCGGGCAACAAGGTCGTCCTGGATGCCGATGGCCGCAAAAGAAGCTTTATTCATAAGTGTAATTCATCCTTTTCGCTTAAGTTAATATCTTCATTATATGCCAAAAAGGCCTCTCCACCAAATGGAAGGCCGTTTATGCAAGGATAAGCTGTCATTAGCACAGGCTAGACCTGCAAAAATGACTGCCGCCCTGCAGAATGACGACAGACACCCGCTGATGAAACCTTTATTTTCTGTTCATAACGTTATAGGTCAGCTTATCCGCCAGCCGTGGAAACAAAGCATACAGCCGGATGCCGAAGCCCGCCAGACCGGGCAGATCTACTTCCTCTTTGCCTTTCTCCATCAGCTTGACGATCTTGGAGGACACATGCTGCGGAGTCATCATCATCCGGGCTACACTTTTCTCGTATTTGCCTGATGGATCAGCCGTTTTGAAAAAGTCGGTGGCAATCGGCCCCGGGTTCACCGCCGAAACGATAATCCCGCTCTTCCGGAGTTCCTGGCGAAGCGCATTCGTGAAACCGAGAACCGCATGTTTGGTTGCTGTGTAAGCAACAGCACGGGCTGTACCAATCTTGCCGGCCATGGAGGCCACATTGACAATCTGCCCGCTTCCCCGCTGCAGCATATGCGGAACTACAGCCTTCGTACAACGTACAATGCCCATATAGTTTACATCCATCATATCATCGAATTCATGAGGTTCCATCTCGGTAAAACCGGCGAATTTGCCGTATCCGGCGTTGTTGAGCAGAATATCGATCCTGCCGTACACCGCCAGAATTTCGCCAAAGGTCCGCTCCACTTCCGCCTCATCTCTGACATCGCAGGTGTACAGTCCAAAAACGCCCGGAATACCGGCCGCTGTTTCTTTCAGTTTATCTTCCGAACGGGCCAGAAGAATAGGGACAGCCCCACGCTTGCTGAGCATTTGCGCTGTCAGCGCCCCGATCCCGCTTGAAGCCCCTGTTATGACAACAATCTTGTCTTTGAGTTGCATGAAAATCTTCAGCTCCCAATTGTCCGCCTAAGAGATCATCACTTGAATATCAAGTTCCCCGATGCCTTCCATCAAGAGCGGGATGCTCAGTGCTCTGCGCGGCAGTACGGACATGCTCTCACTTTTCATTAGCTTCGGCGGAGTAATATCCACAGTTACACCTTGGTTGGAAAGAATCGTACTGGCATTGCCGCTGATCATGTTGCCCAGTTCCGAAATCGCGCTCTGCCCCATCTCGTCCATCTCTGTAATCACGTAACCGCCCATCATGGCCGATACCATTTTCAGTGCAACCTGCTCTGCAATCCCAAAGATAATATTTCCGCTTAATTGACCCGTCATACCCACTTGAATCCATATATGATTATCGATCAGTTCAATATCCTTAATGCCCAGATTACCGGTGGATGGCGAGACTTGTATAACCTGCTCAATTACAATGCGTGCAGACTCTAAAAACGGATTAATTACTTCTGCTTTCATTAAGATGTGTCCCCCCTCTACCAGTCTTTAGTCATATACCGAAAGTCCTATTCAATAATTTATAATTATACTTCATATATCGGCATTATTCATCAAAAATTAATGGGGGTGTCGAAGGAAATCACAAGATAGTTTGCCTGGCAACATTGCTCTGCCGGAAGGAATCTCCTATAATTTAATCAAATGCCAACAACCGGTGTAAGATATAACTGCATATCCACATTCAATCCGGCTATGGACCGAAATGAATTCCTGCATTATTGCGGAGACCCGGGCACCTATAAAAGTCTTATTGATCAGGCAACAACTAGCTATGCCGTCCCGGGAAAATCGTCCGTTGTTCCCATTACAGGGCGAAGCGGCAGCATTATTCGGTAGTCAAAAAGGGGGGCAAGTCCATGAACATCAGCCAGCTCGAAACGCTGATTACGATCTCCAAAACGATGAGCTTCCGCAAGGCAGGTGAGTTGCTTAACCTGACCCAGCCGGCAGTTTCGGCACAAATCAAAAGTCTGGAAGAAGAGTTCAAAACTCAGCTCGTTGACCGTAACCAGCCCGTTACCTTGACGGACAGAGGCAAAGTGTTCCTTACGCATGCAGAGCAGATCGTGAGTATTGTCGAAGAGCTTAAGCAGCGCCTTGCGGATCTTGATGAGAATCCCCAAGGGCATATTATTCTCGGAACGACCACCTCCATTGCCATTCAAATCCTGCCGCGTATCCTGTCCTATTTTCAAGACCAGTTTCCGCATATCAAAACTTCGATTTCCTCGATGTCTTCATCACAAATCTATCAGCATGTCGAAAACGGCCTGGTCGATGTCGGCATCGGTTATCTGATTGGACGGAGTCCTGCGATGACTACTTCTGTGCTGTATTATGATACTTTTGAACTGGTTGTTTCACCAAGGCATCCTTTAGCCCAGGTCAAATCGGCCGGGATTGAAGCCCTGGGTAAAACACCGCTCATCCTCCTGTCTCCCGACACGGTCGGCCGCAAATTCGCCGATGAGGTGTTCGCAAAACACGGCATCCAGCCGCAGGTCATCATGGAGCTGACCAGCAGCGAGGAGGTTAAGCGGATGGTCGAGCTTGATCTCGGCGCAGCCATTATCTCCAAACAGTCAGTTACGGCAGAAGTCCGCAGCGGCACACTCAAAATCGTGCCGATTATCGAACTTGAGGTCACGCATCCCGTAGGTGTCATTACCAAGTCCGGCAAATATGTCAATTCGGCCATGAGGCAATTCTTAAGCGATCTAAAGGGCATGCCCGAAACCCAATTTATCGGCTCGGAGTAGAGCCTCGCAGAGCTTTGAATCCATCTGTCGAAGCTGATCCCAAAGTCCGATACTCATGAACTGTTTTCGTAAAATTTGGCCTAAAGGAGATATATATCCATGAAATTCGACCTACACACCCACCATTTCCGCTGTGGCCATGCCGACGGAAGCATCAGGGACTATATTGAAGCCGGCATAAACGCCGGTCTGGGCGTCATCGGCATATCTGATCACACTCCTTATTTCGGCAGCCCGTCCGAACAGGCCTTTCCCAATATCGCCATGGCCAAATCGGAGCTTGTCCATTACGTAGAAGAAGTGCTCTCCCTGCAGAAAGAATACGAAGGCAAAATTGATGTGCTGCTCGGTATTGAATCCGATTATTTCCCGGAACATGCCGAACTCTACCGCCAAACCCTTTCCGCTTATCCCTTTGATTACATCATTGGCTCGGTACATAGTGTCAAGGGTGTCAGCATCTTTAATAAGGGGCGCTGGAAAGGGCTTGACCGCCGGGAGAAAGCCGCGGCAAAAGCCGAATACTACCGGCTGATCTCCGATTCCGCGCGCACCGGCATGTTTCAGATTCTTGGCCATATCGATGCCATGAAAGGAAACTATCCGCAATTTTCGGAAATCTCTACGCCTGCAGAAATCGACGAATGCCTGCGCGTAATCGGCGAATACGGCGTCGCCATCGAGATCAATACCTCCGGATGCACCAAGCTGTGCGGCGGCTGGTATCCCTCGGATGATATTCTGGTACGTGCACTGCATTACGGAGTGGAAGTCACCTTTGGCTCTGATGCGCATCTGCCGTCCCGGGTTGCTGACCAGCGGGAGGCTGTGGTTGCACGCCTTAAAGAAATCGGGTTCACTCACTGGGTATACTACAAACGGCGCGGGAAGATTACAGTTCCGCTGCAGTGACACCCTGTGACTTTACAAAAAAATGCACCGCAGTGCTCAACGGTCTATGGACACCATGACATCCATTACGTTAACGCTGCGGTGCATTTTGTTATTCTCCGGGTTTCTGCAGATTATCACAGGTAAACCCCTGCTTCTTCAGCGTATGCTGCGCATCTCCATACTGCGGATTAAGAGCGTAGAAATGGGCGATCGTAGCACTCCAATCCCGCTCCGTCATTTCAAGCGCTTTTAGATACCCGCGGTACGCCTGATTGTACTCCTGTATAAATCCCTTCTGATCAGGGTTATAACGCTCCTCGTGAAAAACCGCCTCCAGCGGAAGACGCGGCTTCTTTGGCAGCTCCTCGGCAGGATATCCTACGCATAAGCCGACCACCGGGAATACATACTCCGGCAAGTCCAGCAATTCAATTACGCCTGCAGTATTGCGGCGGACTCCACCGATAGGAATGATGCCCAGCCCCATGGATTCCGCAGCGGCAACCGCACTCTCCAAAGCGATTCCCACATCCACCGCACCGACCAGCAGCGCATCCACATCGTGCACAGCCTCAAATGGCTGCCCTTCCAGCTCAGCGGCCAGCTTGGCCCGGTAAAAATCCATGCAGAAGATCAAAAATACCGGAGCGTCGGCCACATGCTTCTGATTCCCGCTCAAGACCGATAGCTGAGCCTTTCGCTGTTGATTCTGCACAGCAATAATGCTGACCTGCTGCCCGTTCACCCAGGATGGGGCCGATTGAGCGGCCTCAATAATCATCTGCAGCTTATCCGGCTCAACAGGCTGCGGCCCGTATTTCCGGAAAGACCGGTGATTGTTTAATGTCTTCAGCACTTCATTCAAGATTACATCCTCCTAAAATCCAGATATATAATTGTACAACCATCATATACTAACAGCTGCGGGAGCTTCCAGTCCCTCACCGCTTCCGGGTCCCCAATGGATTGGCAACGGACAAAAAAAATGGACCCGAATCATCGGGTCCCAACAGCAGTTATATTTTCAAAAGGGGGTCATGTACTTAGTTTAACCGGACACTGTTAGAGTTTGATAACGGCATTATTTCATTTGTGTAACAATGTGAATACTTTCATTACATCGCCCGAGCCATCGGCCATCGGCATGATCCGATCCAGCGTCAGACCATTTTTGAGCATGACCCGTTCGGACCTGAAGTTATCGCCGCGGCAGCGCCCCTCCACATGGGTCAAGCGAAGCTCCCGCATGCCGTAGCCGAGCAACAATCCAATGGCCTCTGTAGCAAGGCCCTGCCCCCACCATACAGGATCGAGCATGTAGCCTAGTACGGCTTTGCCTTCATGACGGTTCCAGCTCTGCAGGGAGGCGGTGCCGATCAGCTCCGGTGCATCTTTGCGATAGATCCCCACATGCAGCGCGCAAGGATCGTAGGGATACAGCATACGGTTCACCAGTTGATCCAGATGGGCTGGCTGTGAACCCGCTGTACTGCGATGCAAAATGTGGCGCTGCACATCCGGGTGAGAGAGCAGCATCTTGAGCCTGTCACCTTCGGCAGGCAACATCGTCCGGAGTTCCACTGCGGCTCCTTGCTGAGCCATGAATCCTGCAGTCTCGTAAGTGATCATACGCGCTCCTCTTCCCTTGCAGCTTAATTTGGGAATTTCAGTTCTATTGCTCCTTACGCCCGGCGCAGCGTAATCACAGTAAGCTCCGGCCGGCATAACAGGCGAAACGGCATATAAGTCTCGCCGAATCCTCTGTTAACATAGACCGGCATGGCTTTATTTTCTGTATGATACAGTCCGCTTATGTATTTAACTGCCCCGTATGGAGTGTAGGCTGCGCCAACAAAAGGAAGACGGATCTGTCCTCCATGACTGTGCCCCGACAACTGAAGATCAAAGGGATAATTTTCCGCCGTGTCAGCATAATCCGGCTCATGCATCATCAGTACCGTACATGTCCCCTCTGGGATGCCTTTAAGTGCAGCTTCCGGATCGGGACGGCCATGCAGCATGTCTTCCAGGCCGGCAACCGCCATCACTGCACCGCCTTGCTTAATAAGATATGACTGATTCCTCAGCAACGTGAACCCGGCAGACTGCAGCAGGTCCGCAAGCAATTCCGTGTTCTTATAATCATGGTTGCCGAATATCGCATATTTCCCCAGCGGGGCCCGGAGTTCCGCGAGCAGCGCTACGGATTCTTTCAGGTCCTCTGCGTAGCTGTCTACAATATCCCCGGTAAAGCAAATTATATCCGGCTCTGCGGCCTCAATGTGCTTAACCAGCCGGGCCAAATCATGGGCATCCTTGTTGAAGCCCAGATGCACATCACTGAAATGAACCAGCCGGGTGCCGGCAAACGCGGAAGGGAGATTCTTCAGCGGAATTTCCAGCCTCGTGATATCAAGCCAGTTGGGTTCCCCCTGCCACACATATCCGCCGCCGAGCAGCGCGGCCCCAAACATAGTAGCTGCTCCGCGGGTCAGGAACTGGCGGCGGGTAATTTTGCGGCCGCTGCCCTTCCCAGGTGGTAGCGGAGTATTGTAACCTCCGCCGGCAACAAGAGGTGGACCATCATTGGGAGAACCCCCGGACGCTTTTTTATTCATAGGGAGACCCTCCTTCCTTGCAGGAGCTTGAAATACATTCCGCTCCGCTAACTGTTAAAATCACTTGATCTCATCTTTTACATCTTCTACCGCTTCGTCCACTTCATCATCAATATCTACCTCGATGGACGCCTCAATCTCTGCTTCCGTACCAGGGCCGAGAATCTTGCGGAACAAGCCCAGCATGGACAGTGCATAGGCTACAGTAATGAAGCTGAAGCTGATCTGCATGATGACCACGAGCCGCGAAGTATTGTCCACCGGAGCCACATCTCCATAGCCGACAGTCGTAAAGGTAGCCACACTGAAATATAGAAAGGTAATCAGCTGGCTGAGCAGATCATCCCCTATTCCTTTGCCCTGAAAAGAGGACTGTCCAAATAGCTTATATATGGATGTATATACGACTGTAAAAAAAATAATGCAGGTAAAAGCAGCAATACTGATACGGACCAGTGTCTGCTGCAGCCTGACTTCCTTGCTGTTCGATTCCTTGATTTCATGAAAAATGAACAGAATGTAGAAAAGCACCGAGGCCAGGGCAAAGAGTAAAATCAGTCCCCTTAATCCCCGGTTGCCCGGTACAATGGAGCCCAGGTCAATCCAGTTCAGCAAATCCTCAACCGAAATTAGCGCATAGATTAGAACGGGGGCCAGCAGCACCCCTTTTCCCATCCAGCTCAGCTTCATCCGGAAAAACCAAAACGACAGCAGTATAATCACTGCTATATTGAGGGTCCATACCCACCAAGCCATAGCTATTACACTCCTGTTCTAAGGTACGGGCAATGGGTAGCGGTCAGATAAGCAGCCGCTAATTCATTCCTGAGTGCGCCCGCTTTCCGTGCCGTTTGATTAATCCGCCTTCGGCCTGCTGGTGACGGTAATCCGGCATTCTTCTTCCGGTGCGGAGCTGTATGCAGAGGCAATTCCCTTGCTGGCGATTTCTTTCTTGCTAACCTTACGCAGTACCATTGCCACCTCGACATCCCTTGTGAACGGGAAAGGGTCGAGCATTAGCGTGGATGCATCCTGCCATTCCGCCGAAATCAGACGTCCTGAAGTAAAGCTGAAATCCTCACTTCCGGAGAAGCCGTCCTTCCACCACGGATGTTCTTCCGATTTGGGGCTTCCCGGCTCATTCAGAGCCAGATACAATGAAAGATCGTCAGAAAACTGCAGCAACCTGGCGTCATAATACAGCTCGCCTTCTCCGATAGGCTGGTTTTTCTCGAGGTCGCGGTGGATGCGGGCCCTGCGCTCCTCCTCATCTTTAAGATAGGCGGTCAGCTCCGGACAATCCTCCCCGGACACCTCAATCAGCCGTTCAAAATGCAGACTACACAGCAGCGCACCGTACGGTGTGTCCGCTTCAATCTCATTAAGTCCACGTTTGTAGAACGTAAGCTTCGGCACTACGGGAAAATCTATGAAGCTGTAAGGCGCTCCTGCCGCATCATTCCAGAAAGGCGTTTCATCAAGATCAATCCAGCCCCTGTCATGGTTGCTGACCGCACGCAGCACCTCTGCACGCCGGTTTCCCTCGGGTACATGTTCTTCCTTGAACCATTGCGCAAACTCTCCGGCCAGCCGCCCGTGCTCATGCTGTTTAACCATTACAAATGCTCCGTCCTGTTCCCTACAAATCAACGTAATTCCTCCCCGATTCTCCACTGCCTGATGTTGGCTCAACTAAGGAGATTATAACATATCCATCTATATTTGTTTGAGTTTGGCTATTCATACACCTTCTGCTCGTTAAGAAGGGACTGTCTAAAAATGTACCCATTTATGCCGCCAAAAGAAACAGGCAAACCTTAAGTGCTTGTGCCCCTGAATGCGGAAGTAATAACACTCACCCGTTCTCCTAATTCCTTCTGGAGCTTCAGCAGGATATATAGCCACTGAATGCGAAAAGCCACTCCCTGCGGCAAATAGCACCGCGAAAGTGGCTCAGGAAAGATAGATAGCAGTAAATCAAAAATGGAGGAGGAAAAGAGTGAATTTACAATTTACACACCCAGCCAACGCTTGAACATATGCTTGGTAGTCTGCTTGTTGATCTCCGCGATGGAGGTTGTAAGCGGGATGCCTTTCGGGCAGGCCCGCACACAGTTCTGCGAGTTGCCGCAGCCGTCGATGCCGCCGTCTTCCATCAACGCATCCAGACGGTCATCGGCGTTCATCTCGCCCGTAGGATGGGCGTTGAACAGACGTACCTGGGAAATGGCTGCCGGCCCGATGAAATTGGTCTTCTCGTTGACATTTGGGCAAGCCTCCAAACAGACGCCGCAGGTCATGCATTTGGACAATTCGTAGGCCCACTGGCGTTTCTTCTCCGCCATCCGCGGCCCCGGACCCAAGTCATAGGTTCCATCAATCGGGATCCATGCCTTGACGCGTTTGAGCGCATTAAACATCCGGCTGCGGTCGATCACGAGATCGCGTACCACAGGGAACGTCTTCATCGGCTCGATGCGCACCGGCTGCTCCAGATTGTCGATCAGCGCCGCACAGGCCTGGCGCGGTTTGCCGTTTATCACCATGGAGCATGCACCGCACACTTCCTCCAGACAGTTGGAATCCCAGCATACCGGAACCGTACCATCACCCTTGGCGTTAACCGGATTACGCTGGATTTCCATCAAAGCGCTGATCACGTTCATCCCCGGACGGTAGGCCAGCTCAAATTCCTCGACATACGGTGAGCTCTCCGGCTCGTCCTGGCGGGTAATTATAAACTTTACGTTTTTGGGAGCTGCAGCAGTTTCCGCCATATCAGTTACCTCCTAAAAGTTTGGTGAGCATTACTTCAACGTATTTCTTCGTGCATAACTGCTATATTTCCGATTACTTCTCCGGCCAGAATTGCTTATTCCCGTAGGCTTCAGCCAGCCTGAGTTCAGGGCTCATTCAAGTGACACCATTAAGCGGCTAGTCCTTCGAATAATCCCGTACCCGCGGAGGAATCAGCGAGACATCTACCTCTTCATAGGAGATTTGCGGGCCATCCGCGCTCCATGTCGCTTTTGTCGTCTTCAGGAACTCCTCGTCGTTGCGTGTCGGGAATTCCGGTTTGTAGTGCGCGCCGCGGCTTTCGTTCCGCAGCAGCGCCCCGAGTGTCATCGCCTCCGACAGCTCCAGCATGTTCCAGAGCTGGCGGGTGAAGGCCACCCCCTGGTTGTTCCAGCGGGAAGTATCATTCATGTTGATGTTGCGGTAACGCTCCTTGAGTTCTTTAATTTTGCCGATGGTCGCTTCCAGCTTGACGTTGTCACGCACAACGGTCATATTTGCGGTCATCCATTCGCCCAGTTCCTTATGAATCACATAGGCGTTCTCCGTGCCGGACATCGCCAGCAGGGACTCGTATTTGTCCGTCTGCTTCTTGTGGAAGCTGTCGAACACGGTGGAGGAAATGTCCTGCACCGATTTCTTCAGGCCTTTAATATATTCAACGGCCTTCGGTCCCGAGACCATGCCGCCATAAATCGCCGAGACCAGCGAGTTCGCGCCGAGCCGGTTCGCACCGTGGTATTGGTATTCGCATTCCCCTGCCGCGAACAGGCCGGGAATGTTGGTCATCTGATTGTAATCGACCCACATGCCGCCCATGGAGTAATGCACGGCAGGGAAGATTTTCATCGGTATTTTACGGGGATCATCGCCCATGAATTTCTCATAAATCTCAATAATGCCGCCCAGCTTTACGTCAAGCTCCTTAGGATCCTTGTGGGAGAGATCCAGATACACCATGTTCTCGCCGTTGATCCCAAGCCCCTGGTCCACACAAACATTAAAGATTTCCCGGGTTGCGATATCACGCGGCACCAGATTTCCGTAAGACGGGTATTTCTCTTCCAGGAAGTACCACGGCTTACCGTCCTTATAGGTCCAGATACGTCCGCCTTCGCCGCGTGCCGATTCCGACATCAGCCGCAGCTTGTCGTCGCCGGGGATTGCGGTCGGGTGAATCTGGATGAATTCTCCGTTGGCATAATGCACACCCTGTTGATATACAGCACTGGCAGCCGTCCCTGTGTTGATCACGGAGTTGGTCGTTTTGCCGAAAATAATTCCCGGGCCGCCGCTGGCCAGAATGACCGCGTCCGCAGGGAAGGTCTGGATCTCCATCGTTTTCAGGTTCTGGGCGCTGATGCCGCGGCAGACGCGTTCATCATCAAGGACGACGGAAAGAAATTCCCAGTTCTCGCTCTTGGTCACCAGGCCTTCCGCTTCCCAGCGGCGAACCTGTTCATCCAGCGCATACAGCAATTGCTGGCCGGTTGTAGCCCCGGCAAAAGCGGTACGGTGCCGCTTCGTTCCGCCAAACCGGCGGAAATCGAGCAGCCCCTCCGGGGTACGGTTGAACATTACGCCCATCCGGTCCATCAGATGGATGATGCCCGGTGCGGCTTCACACATCGCCTTAACCGGCGGCTGGTTCGCCAGGAAGTCACCGCCGTAGACGGTGTCATCAAAATGCTCCCAGGGCGAGTCCCCCTCGCCCTTCGTATTAACAGCGCCGTTGATGCCGCCCTGCGCACAGACTGAGTGCGATCTTTTGACTGGAACCAGTGAGAACAAATGCACATGTGCGCCGGATTCCGCCGCCTTGATGGTAGCCATCAGGCCGGCCAGCCCGCCGCCCACGATAATGATATCGGCTGATGCCATGATTGTTCACTCCTAAAGTTTTGTGAGCATAGACTTCCGAGTATCCGCCTCGTACAAAACTGGCTTCGGAAGCATATGCTTTAGTTTTGTGAGCATACACTTCCTGAAAAGCTTCGTACAAACCGGCCTCGGGAGTATAGGCTGTCAAACATGTAATTATGTTAGCTGTAAATCAGCCTTGTGGGTATTTGCATAAATGGCAGTCGCTCCACACTGGAGTATATGCCGCTTCTTCTTAAATAAAAGTCCGCAGGGATTGCAGCGCGGAGGCGGTAGCTTGGAATTCACTGTCACGGAAAGTGACCAGCGACAGCAGGAACATGAAACTGACAAGGACGAAAAGTCCGAGACAAAGAATAGAGGACACTCTTTGTGAACGCGGCCCCACGGTAATCCCCCAGCTGATCAGGAATGACCATAGGCCATTAGAAAAGTGGAAGCAGGCCGCCAGGATTCCAATTACATACACGGCTAGAAGAAGCGGCTGGATAACGATGTCATGCATTACACTGCCAAGTTCCTCATGCTCCACATTCCCGAGCGCCACCTGGAACCGGGTTTCGAACACATGCCAGACGATGAACACAAAGGTGATGACTCCGCTTACACGCTGCAGCGTATACCGCCAGTTTCTTTCCAGATTGTACCGGTTCAGGTTCGGCTTGGACTGATAGGCGATGTATAGCCCATAAACCCCGTGGTACAGCAGCGGCAGCCATATGCCGAACAATTCCAGGAAGAAGACTAGCGGCAGGCTGTTGAGCCATAGCACACTGTCTGTGAAACCGGAAGCGCCACCCTCCACTGCCGCGAAATTCGTCAGCATGTGCTCAAGGAAAAAGCCCCCAAGCGGGATAATGCCGAGCAAGGAATGAATCTTTCTGGAATAAAATCCTCTCATGCAAAGTGTCCCCTTTCCGAATAAAAAACAGCGTTTTCATTAATGAGCATACACCGCCGGGAGTACAGTTGAAACAGGGGGACTAAGGTTTAAAACCATCACCTGAATCTCTATTTTCACCACTATCCATTGCTTTCCCGGACTTTGCTTTATTATTCACAATATGTGAATATCCTGTGTCACTTTTCATGTTACTCTTTTTTCTCTTATAAGGGAATTGCAATCTAATTATTAAACGTTATACAATAATTGCATAAGAATATTTTTAATATGATAATAATTCTCATTTAGAACGGTAATTCCAAAGATTTCGCCGGTCCTTCAACCTTTTTCATGAAGAGACATCCGTCGCGGCTATGCCTTTTATCACTTTCACTACAGGGACACTGATATAAAGTTATCAGCATTACTACAAGTTGGATGAAAGGAGACCTCTGTTATGTTCGACGATTTGGATATTTTTGCTGCAGTTGTGGAGCATTCCAGCCTTAACCGGGCTTCACGCCAGCTAAATCTGTCCCAGCCCGCTCTCTCCCGCAAAATCTCCAAGCTGGAGGAACGGCTGGGCGTCGCCCTGTTCAACCGGTTCGGCAAACGGCTGGAGCTGACCGAGGTTGGCCGTCTCACCTATACTTATGCGCTGGAGCAGCGTCAGCAACGGTCCAAATTTCTGGAGGCATTGTCCAAATTCAGGGAGGGTGAGCCGCAGTTCGTGACACTTGGCGCCAGTCTGACGACACTGCAGACCACACTGCCGCCGCTTGTGAACGCCTACATGGAGAAATACCCGGCAGCCGAGCTGAAGCTGATTACCGGAAAAACACATGAAATCGTCTCCTCGGTCAGCGAGGGCAAATGCGATGTCGGCATTATCGCCTCCTCCATACAGGAGCCTGGGCTGCGCTGCATCCCGCTGTTCGAGGACCAGCTGCGGCTGGTCGTCTCCAGTCATCATCCGCTGACCCTGCCGGCGAAGCTGACGATGGACCATCTCGCGCGGCTGCCGATGATTCTCTTCTCCAAAGGCACCTGGTACCGCCGCATGACCGATGAGCTGTTCCAGCGCTGCGCCGTTGAGCCGGATGTGCGCATGGAGATCGACTCCTTCGAAGCGATCGTCCGGCTGCTGCCGACGATTAAGGCAGCAGCGCTGCTGCCGAAGTCGTACCTTCGTCCGGAGCTGCTGAACGGAGGCGGGCTGGTCTCTCTCCATATTAAGGAACTGGAGCAGACCCAGCGGACCACCTGTCTGATCTATCAGGGAAGCGGCAGCCTGAGCACTGCGGCACGCTGCCTCGTGCAGGTTACGGAGGAAGTTTTCCTGCCTGGACACGAATAACAGGCAAATACCCGGCAAGCCCCCATATTGCTATGGATCGGCCTGCCGGGTATTTGTGCGTACACGGGCAGTTATTCTGCTATATTGAGCGCCAGCTTGTAATTCAGTTTGAATACAGGCCCGCAGATGCTGGAATTAACGAAACTTGCCTGCGTCGATCGCCGCTTGCTTCTCGTCAAGAATTTCCTGGTAGCCTGCTTCCAGGTAAGTCTTCTTGGCTGCTTCATAGGTCGCATCGAATTCAGCTTCCGGAGCAAGCGCACACTTCACATACAGATCCTGAAAGAGTGAGTTCAGATCGGCTTTATACTCATTTACCTTCTCAAGCACAACGGTGAACATAGCATCCGGTGTGCGGAATTCCGCAACCTCGTTGTAGTATTTCACCATATCATCGGCGAGATTCTCGTAGCCGGCCGGTGCCCAGTTGCGGAGATTCGCTTTGAGGGTCTTATCAGCTTCCGGATATTGCGCGATTTCAGTCACGAGGCCCCAGTAGTCCTTGTTATTGTTCTGTGCCAGGACGGATTCGCCCTTATAATCTGCTTTTTTTACAGCGATACCGTCTGCGTCAAGCGTATAGTTTTCGCCTTCAACACCGTTCTGGAACTTGAACAGATTTTCCGGCTGGCTGAGCCATTCCAGATACATCCAGACTGCAGCGCGCTCCTCAGGCGAGGTTTCATAGTTGATACCCATGATGAAGCCAAACGGCCAGTAAGCGCGTCCTTGAGGCTTAAGCCCTTCCGGAACACCTGCAAAAGGAGGCACTACGGCAAATTCGGCATCCGGGTTGTTCGCCAGGGTAGCAGCAAAGACGTCTGTATTGTTCGTGAGATAGAATCCGTAGTTGCCTGTTTTTCCGGCAACGAATTCGGATTTAATCTTATTATCATCGTTTCGCAGATAAAATTCCTTATCAAGGAGGCCGTTATTGTATTGATAGTTCATATTACGCAAGAAACGCTCAGTGTCGGCGCTGGTCAAATCAGCAACGCTCAGATCTGAATAAAGCGCGCGGTATTTCGGATCGACTGGCCAATCGCGGAAGGCGTAGTTGTAGTTGAAATTGTTTTGAAGCAAGCTGCCGCCAGTCACTCCCAGTCCGGCTTCTTTCCATTTCACCAGCATCTCATTGTACTTCTCAAGAGAAGTCAAATCTTCCACCTTCATGCCAACCTTCTCCACCCAGTCTTTGCGGATGATGGATGTGAAATTGTCAGCTTCGGGACGTGCGGCGAAGAAGAAGGTATTCTTATCGTCTACAACACCATATTGCTTGATCGTTTCGCCCATACTTTTCCAATATGTCGGTGCATAATTCTCGATTTCAGCATAGTCCAGCGGCTGCATAACATCCTCGCCGTAATAGGTAAGTGCCTGTGGCATATCATAGTGAAAAATAATATCAGGGGCCTTATGTGATGCCAGAAGCTGCTCGTAATCGGTCACTTCGCTGTTACGGGTAATCGGCACGTAATTGACTTCGATATTGTATTTGTCACCGAATTCCGCTTGAACCCAGCGGGTATAATAGTTGTCGGTTACATTCCAGCCCTCGAACGCCCGCTCATAAACCGGGATATCCAGACTAACCTTCTTCTCAAAACCCTTCGTATAATCAGGATAGCTTCCTTCGCTCTGATTATTGGCTGCCGCCGTCTCAGCAGGACTGTTAGGCTCAGCACTCTGATTATTGTTATTCCCCCCGGAGCACCCGGCCAGCATACCGGCCGTCATGACAGATGCCATCATTAACGAAACAACTCTTTTTTTGTTCATCGCAATTCCCCCAATTTTAATTTTCGGACTGTAGAATTACTATTCTGGAACACAAGATTACTCTTTGACTGCTCCGAGCATAACGCCCTGAACGAAGTATTTCTGAACAAAGGGATAGACGCAAAGAATGGGCAGGGTTGCAAATACAACGACTGATGCCTTTAATACTTCCGGATTACTAAGAGATACCTGAGTTGCTTCCAATTGAAAGCTTTCACTGGCCTGAATGACCAGATAATACAGCTTGAGCTGCAGAGGCCGGAGTGAGATCTCATGCTTGATATAGAACAATGCATCCTGGTAAACATTCCAGCGTCCAACCGCGTAGAAGAGAGAGAGTGTCGCGATAATCGGTTTGGACAACGGGATGACAATGCTGAGCAGGATCCGAAAATGCCCGGCACCGTCGATCCGTGCAGATTCTTCCAGACTTACGGGAATACCGCTCGTTAGAGAAGTCTTCATAATCAGCAGATTGAAGGCGCTGAACGACAACGGTAAAATCAGTGACCATATCGTATCCATCAGTCCCAGATTGTTAATGTTCATATAGTCCGGGATGATACCTCCACTAAAGTACATCGTGAACAAAAAGATGAAGGTGATTACTCTACGGCCCTTCAGCTGAGATCTGGACAGCGGGTACGCGGCGCAGATGGTCAGAACCATCCCCAGAATGGTGAACAGCACTGTCACTATAACTGAGATGTACAGTGAACGGAGTATACTGGCATCCGCGAAGATTTTCTTGTATGCTTCTATGGTGAAGCCCTGCGGCCATAGAAAGACCTTATTTGCAATGACAAAGGAGTCAGAGCTCAGGGATTTCGACACAACATGAAGAAACGGCAACAAGCACGCTAGCGAAGCAATGATCAGAACGAGGCGGATCAGCAATTCCCAGATGTCCAAACGCCCTTTACGTGGTGCGGCAGGGTTGCCGGTTAATGCTCTCATGGTTTCTCTCCTTTCTATAATATTCCATCCTCGCCGAGCTTCTTAGCCACGCGGTCAGCCGTTATTACAAGAAGAATACCGATGACGGACTGGAAGAGTCCTATCGCTGTCGCCCGGCTGAAATTGCCGCTTTCGATCCCCCAACGGTACACCAGAACCGGTATGGTCGTTGTGTATTCTGTGGTGGCCTTGTTCTGCAGAACGAATATACGCTCGAACGAGCCCTCCATTATCTTCCCCAGGTTCATGATCAGCAAGGTTACAATGGTTGCACGGATGGAAGGAACTGTGATATTCCATACCTTTCTCCAGCGTCCTGCTCCATCAACGGTAGCTGCTTCATACATCTCCGGGTTAATACCGCTAATGGCCGCCAAATAGATGATGGTCCCCCACCCCATGCTCGACCATACACCGATTGCCAGGTAGCTGATCAGCCAATGCGTATCTTCCTGGAGGAACGGAACACGATTACCGCCCATAAGCTCAATCAAATTATTGACGACACCGCTTCCTTGACTAAGCAACTGGTAAGCGATCGCCCCGATAATGACCCAGGACAGGAAGTGCGGCAAGTACAGCATGGTTTGGTTTACGCGTTTGAACCTTACGCTTTTGACTTCATTCAGCAGCAGAGCCAGTACGATCGGCATCGTGAAGCTGAATACGAGATCAAGAATATTGAGCATCAGCGTATTGCGGACAGCACGGGTGAAGTCTGGTTTGGAGAAAATATCCCGGAATACTTCAAAACCAACCCATTCACTGCCCCAAACCCCTCTTGCAATCTTGTAGTCTTTAAAAGCGAGCACAAGTCCTGTCATCGGCAGGTATTTGAATACGATTACAAAAGATAATGGAATTAATAATAGTAAATAGAGCTGCCAGTCACGCTGTAAGAAATACCCGAGTCCCTGTTTGTTTCTTAATAAGGCGGTTTCATTTGTTTTTGAAGCGCTTGCAACTTTCAAACTTTCACCTCCTCCACCAATTTATCTCCTTGCCGGTTGTGTTCACCAGCCCGAGTTCAATGCTATCCCCTTTGTCTGGTTTTGAAAATCATGAGTATTGATGATCCCCATCAAATTTGATCGGGCCGCGGTTTTAGCGGCATCTGCAGCATCCTGATGATCAATTATGATAGGTATTCCCAAAAATAAAACGCTTTCATTAACAAAAAAAGCCGCTGGCTACTGGCCAGGAGCAGGCTCCTAGGAGCTCTTGCTCTTGGCCGACTTGTAGCTGCTCGGCGGCATGCCTTCGTACTTGCGGAAAAACCGGTTGAAGCTCTGGACATTATGATAGCCAACCTCTGCTGCAATCTGCTTGATTGTCAGGTCGGTATCCAGCAGCAGTTCCTTAGCCTTCTCGATACGCAGCTGATTAAGATAATCTATCATGCTGTTTCCGGTTAGCTCATACACGATCTTGCGCATATAAGAGTAGCTGATGCCGATTTCTTTAGCCATATCCTCAAATACAATTTCTTCACGGTAATGTTCCTTCAAATAATGAATGATCCGTTCTCCATGATTGGTTTCACCCGTGCTGCGGTCCAGACTCTGTAAGATTTCACGGATAATTTCATGCAAATACTCCTCAAGCTCATCAAGCGTATCCATCGCAGCCAGAATGGTGTATATGTTGCCTTTGCCCATAATCATTCTTCCGGTACCGATATGATTTTCACGAAGATGCTTGATGGTCGCACCTATCAGCTGGTGATAAATGAACATGATATTATCATAGGAAATATTCTCTTCCGAGCTGATCTGACAGCGGATGCTCTGAAGCTCTTTGAAAATCCCGTCCAGGTTGCCGGCGTCCAGGAAATTGAGAATCCGTCGCTCACTGCAGTCGAAGTCGATATATTTACGGCTGTTCTCCCCCTCATCCTCCCAGTACATAATGCTGCCGGCACCATTAATCATCCGCTGCTTAATCAATTCCATCGCTTCAAACAACCGCTGGGCAACCATTTCGGGTGCATCAGCCAAATTACTTAATCCGATCGTGACCGAATGCTCCAGCAGCGCAAGCGACTGATCCCCGACCTTTTCCAGCGCCTGATGAATCAGGCCGCTGCTCCGCTCATCCTCACCCGGAGCAAAGTTCAGCACAATCACAATACAGCCGTCGTTATGATAGACTGAACGGGCCTGAATTCCCTCTGGAAAGAAGCTTTCGTACTTCGTATTAAGCAGATACCGGTGGTAGCTGCGTGTCTCCACATTGGTATTGCCCACATATACTCTATACTGGTCGATGGAGACAACGGCGATTCTGTAACAGGCTTCCGGAAAAACCTCCGTGATCCGGGGCGGAATCTCTCCGCGCAAAAGACGGTGAACAGCGAGACTGCGGGTATCCTGCTCACGCTCCTGCAGCAGCTGGAACAGACTATCCTCTTCCTCCTGCATTCGTTTGAACGCCATATCCAGGAAGGCAAGCTCATTCTTATTCACCACACCCAAATCGCTTTTGGAGCGTATCGTCCGCACCAGCTGCCGCACCGGTCTGGACAGCCAAGTCGCGAGAACGAGAGCCATAACTGTGCCCAGCAATATAATTGCACCCGTAAGCAGAATGATATTCCCCTGCATATCACGTGATTTGGTCATCAGCTCATCCATAGAACTCCAGCTTACATTCCACCATCCGGACAATGAAGAGCGGCTCCAGGCGTAAACCATCCGTTTGCCATCAAGCTCACGAAATGTATAACCTTCACTTGGTTCCTGGGTCAGCATATCCCGAATAAAGGGCAGCTCATAACCGTCAGTGAGCAGCTTCGACTTGTCCTTGTATGATATTATTGTGCCGTCTGATGCCAGAAGCAGGTGGTTGCTGTCTCCGACTTCTGTTTCATGCAAATATTTACCGATCTGGCTCTCGCTTATGTTAACGATGATTAATCCGTGCGTGGTGGAAGACAGACGATTGAGAGGATACACGTACGATACAACATTGACGCCCGAGTCCAGCTTGCGGGGAACCCATACGCCGCTGATTCCTCTCCGCCCCTCAAGGGCTTCTGTTGTCCAGCTGATCGACTCATACCGCTCCAGCTTCGTGATCCCGTTGTCAGTAGAAATAACATAATCCGAATCATTCAAGTAGAAGTAGGAGGATTCCGTCCCATCTACCCGGCGGTTCAAATTCATCAACTCCTTCATCACTGTCAGCGCACTGCTCACGTTATTGTAATTGGAGTTGAGTTCTTCGAACGTCTCGAAATTGCGAATGCGGTCAAAAACGTTAGTTGCAGCCGAACGTGCCGTATCCTGCGCCAGGTTAGCGAGCGCGCTCTCGTTCAGCTTGCGGTTGGCATTCAGCCCGGCGAGTGTGGATTCTCCGATGGCCTCCTCTGAGTTCTGTAAAAGCTGTGCCCCGCTGTACCACGTCAGGATGGCTGTCGGAATGGCCATGACGCAGAATAGAATCAATGCCAGCTGCAGCAGCATCGGTGTTTTTTTCATTTTCGCTCCCCTTATGATTTCTGTAGATACGTAGATTGAACAATACTTCCCGTGGACGTACTCCATGACAAATCCGGTATTCACACCAGCACAAGTAGCAGCAGTATTTACTGTTACCGCTTACATTTTAATTTAAAACAGATAACCCGGCTATTGTTATTTTATCATTATAAAAAACATTTTAAATATATGTATAGGAAAAATTTTCAAACAAATTAGGAAAATTGACGATGCTATAGCCGGAACCCCTTGACACTGGACCTATTTTATCCTAAGGTTAGTTACATGAGTAATTAACCAGTTAGGTGGTGAAGCATTGGGATTTCAAATGGATGACACCCGGCCAATATTCGTACAGATCGCAGAGCGAATAGAAAATGACATCATAGATGGAACCATACCGGAAGAGTCTCAGGTGCCTTCCACGAATCAGTTCGCTTCGTTTTATGGCATCAATCCGGCGACAGCGGCCAAAGGCGTGAATCTGCTCGTGGAGCAAGGAATATTGTACAAGAAGAGGGGAATTGGGATGTTTGTGGCAGCAGGTGCTCGTGCGGACTTGACGGATAAGCGCAGGCAGCAGTTTTATGAGCAGTATGTGGTGGCCATGATCCGTGAAGCCGGCAAGCTCGGCATTACGGCCGAGCAACTGTCCGAAATGATCCGCAAGGGGGATGAGAACCGATGATGATCACCAGGAAGATGATTGAGGCGAAGGCAGCACTGCCCGAGGCAGAACTTGAGCTGAATCAGGTCAGCAAGGTATTCCGCGGAGGCCAAGGCGTGCATGATGTCTCTCTTACGCTTGAACCGCAGGTGATTCATGGACTAATCGGAGCCAATGGCAGCGGCAAAAGCACCCTGCTGTCACTTATAGCCGGCCAAAGGTTCCCTGACAGCGGACAAATTACCTACGGCGGTGCTCCCGTGCATGAGAATGCCGCTGCCCTCAGCAGTATTTGCCTGGTCAAGACCTATGAACGTTCCTGGGATAGCTACACCCTAAAGGACATCTTCAACTATGCCTCATTTTTTTATCCGAATTGGGATGGCGAACTGGCCGAGAAACTGATGCGCAAGTTTCAGCTGGACAACAAAAAGAATTACCAGCAGCTGTCGCGCGGCGGACAATCAATGGCGGGAATCATCAAGGGCCTGGCCAGCCGGGCTCCGCTGACGCTGCTGGATGAGCCGGTAATCGGCCTTGACGCCTCGATGCGTGAAATCTTTTACCGGACACTGCTTGAGGATTACGGCAAATTCCCCCGTACTTTTGTAGTAACTACACACCTGATCGAGGAAGCGGAGAACCTGTTTGAACGAATGACTTACATCAAAAAAGGCCGCATCGCCTTCCAAGGCCCTGTGGAGGATTTTGCCGCCAATGCTGCCTATGCTTCTGGGCCTGCCACGGTACTGGAGGCGTTGTTGAAGGACGTGCGAGTGCTGCACAGCGAACGCCTGGGCGGCAAACTCCTGCTCACCTTGGAAGATCTGTCAGACCCTTCTGAACGCAAAATGCTGCAGGATCAGGGCGTAGAGCTGTCTCCGGTTCCGCTGCAAAAGCTGTTCGTATATCTGACACTGCGCGATGCAGAGAACAATCAAGGAGGCGGAAATTTATGAGCACCCGGAGTTTAATTAAATTCCAACTGAAAGATTACCGCAGAGGATCCTTGATTCTGCTGAGCGTACTTGTTCTTGTCGACATCGCCATGGTGCTGCTGCTTAAGTTCCTTCCTTCCATGGATGCTGGATCAGCGGATAACATTTTCAGCGTCAACCGGAATATCATTACCATCTTCTCCATCGTTAGCATGATTGTTACGGTAGCTATCACCTTCCCGCTAATGAGCAGCTTCAGTGTGACGCGCCGCAATTTCTATGTCAGCACGCTGCTGGCCCTCCTGGGTTTCTGCATTTCGGCTGCGCTGGCGGAGAGCATCCTGTATCTGATTGGCCGGGCAGTTCTGCCTTCCATAGGACTCCCGGTTGAAGTGGACCGGCCTTTATTGCTCTCTTGGTACATGTTCACACTAACCTTACTCGAAATCTCAATGGCCACCTTCCTGATTGGCTCCTGTTTTTACAGATTCAAATTAGTCATCGGAATCTTCTCGGCCATTATATATTTTGGATTGATTGAGTTGATCTCCCTCCTGCTACCTTCTCTGCAATTCATGGATGTATCAGCACTGTCACCGCTTCCTTCGGAGACGTTCCAGCCTGGAACCTCCGTTCTTATGTGGGTTATCACTGCGCTGTTCGCGGTGACCGGCTGGCTGGTTTACCGCCGTACTGACATCCGTATGTAGGTTAAATACAGATTCCTGCCTCCTTCACA
Organism: Paenibacillus sp. IHBB 3054; assembly: GCF_051594305.1. Lineage (NCBI taxonomy): Bacteria > Bacillati > Bacillota > Bacilli > Caryophanales > Paenibacillaceae > Paenibacillus > Paenibacillus sp. IHBB 3054. The sequence continues at coordinate 136,819 of NZ_JBOFBG010000010.1, forward strand.
GATATTCACTACCATTGCCCCGCTTCCACAATAGCAAAACGCCCGGATACGCATCCGGGCGTTTTTATATTCCTTTTATAATTCTACGCAGACGGGCATATAGCACTAATCCACATTTACAGCTCCGTCCTCGAACTCTTCAATACTCTGATTGGAGCCAATAACCACCATAATATCACCCTCATTCACATGATCATGCGCGGTAGGAGCGACGATGATCCCGTCCTCACGGTTCAGGGCAATGATGCTGCAGCCGTATCTGGCCCGGGTGTTCAGCTCCGAGAGGCTTTTGCCGTTCATGCAGGAAGGCACGGTCAGCTCGACAATTTTATAATCCTTGGAGATTTCGATATAGTCCAGAAGATTGGGCGTCACCAGCTGATGCGCCACACGGACACCCATATCCCGCTCGGGGAAAATAACCCGGTCGACCCCAAGCTTCGACAACGCCCGCCCGTGAAGAATCGTTATCGCCTTGCCAACCACCTGCTTTACGCCAAGCTCCTTGAGCAGGATCGCCGCCAGTATGCTGCGCTCCATGTTATCTCCAATTGCCACAATACCGCAGTCAAAATTACGCACCCCCAGCGAACGCATAATCCCTTCATCTGTAGCATCCGCCATTACGGCATGGGTCAGCCGGCCGCTCATCTCTTCAACCCGGTCCTCCTGATGGTCAATCCCAAGCACCTCATAGCCCATAGCCATCAGTTCAAGCGCAAGGCTTGAGCCAAAACGGCCGAGACCGATTACGACAAACTGCTGTGGTTTCATAATTCGTTTAACCCCTTATCCAATTATCATTTTGCCTTCCGGATACTTATACAATGCTTTGCCCTGTTTCGGGCCAAGCGCATACGCCAGGGTCAGCAGACCCAGCCTTCCGGCGAACATGGTCAGGCAGATCAGAATCTTGCCGACTTCCGTTAATTCCGGTGTCAATCCCATGCTGAGGCCCACAGTGGCGAAGGCCGAGGTCGTTTCGAACAGAATCATCAGGAAGGGACGTCCTTCCGTGGTGGACAACACCATTGATACGGAAACAATCAGCAGTAGAGCAAGCAGCGTAATTGTCAGCGCCTTGAACACACGCTCCTGCGCCAACCGGTAGCGGAACAGCACAATATCATCACGTCCGCGCAGCATCGAAACTACCGCCCCGATCATCAGGGTGAACGTTGTTGTCTTAATCCCGCCGCCAGTCGAGCCCGGGGAAGCCCCGATAAACATCAGAATTACGATGAAAAACTGCGAAGCCTGGCGCAACCCGGCGATATCCACCGTGTTGGCACCGGCGGTACGCGGCGTTACCGACTGAAAGAAGGAGGCCCAAAGTTTGCCGCCAAGGTTCAGCGGACCCAGCGTGCGTGAGTTGGTGAACTCGAAAACAAAAATGACTACTGTTCCAATCAGAATCAGCGCCGCCGTCATCGACAGGACAACCTTGGTGTGCAGCAGCAGCCTGCGGCTCTTGCGGTAATCCATCAGATCCGACATGACAATAAACCCGATACCGCCGGAAACAATAAGGAACATGACGACGATATTCACAGTGGGATCATTGACGTATCCGGTCAGGCTGCGGTAGCCGCCAAAGATATCAAACCCGGCATTGTTGAACATCGAGACAGCATGAAAGATGCCATAATACAACGCGCGGCCAAAAGGCATATCCACCGCCCAACGCAGCGCTAGCAGGGCCGCACAACTTGCCTCAATAATCAGTGAATAGAGCAGCACCTTGCGGATCAGCCGGACAATGCCCTCCATCGAGCTCTGATTCATGGCTTCCTGAAGAATAAGCCGGTCGCGCAGCGAAATTTTGCGTTTCAGTAAGAGTGCGAATAAGGTCGCCATCGTCATGAATCCGAGGCCGCCAATTTGAATCAGCACCAGTATGGTAATTTGTCCAAAAACGCTGAAATAGGTCCCCGTGTCTACCACCACAAGTCCGGTCACGCAGGTGGCCGACGTTGCGGTGAACAGTGCATCAATGAACCTTAGCGAGTGACCCGATGCACTTGAAATGGGCAGCATCAGAAGCAGGGTGCCGATCAGAATGACACCTGCAAAGCCTAACACCAATATTTGAGGCGGGGAAAACTTCAAGAACCTGAATTCAGAAATTTTGGGAAACGGTGAAACCAAACTCCTCATCCTCTCATATTCGCTTCTGCAAATAAAATAAACACTAAATAAACATACAAATTATATACGTTATTGTCCAACTTCACAAAGGCGATTTGCGGATGTGAGAATTTCTACTTGATATTGTATGGTGTGTAGTGGTACACTTCATTCATCAAGTGTATGGCATGTATCCATACACCAATAACACCAATAACTCAGCGTTTACTTATGAGGGGAGGACCCCATGGACCCATCTATTGAGCTTTTGCCGGAGCAATTCCAAATCAACCCCTCGCTTCCGATTTACGAGCAATTTGTCGAAGCCATACAGGGACGGATTGTCAGCGGCCTTATTCCCCCCGGCTCGCGCCTGCCCTCGGTCAGAGAGCTGGCCGCCGGACGTGGGGTTAATCCGACTACCGCCGCCAGAACCTATCAGGAGCTGGAGCGGCTGGGGCTGATTGTCACCTACCGCGGCCAAGGCACCTTTGTTACCCGCGAGGAAGACGTCATCGGTGAGGCGCGCAAAGCCATTATGCGCAAGGCAATCCGGGAGTTCAAGGCTGTTGCCGGGACGCTCGGCATCTCTGCTGAACAAATGCTGAATTTCGATAAGGAGGATTCAAATGCCAGTGAATCATAATAAGGATGCCGGGTTGTCTGCGAAAGCTCCGGCAGTAGAATGCAATAATTTAAGACTTAAGGTGAAGAAGAAAATAATTCTGGACGGAATCAGCTTTCAAATTCCCCAAGGCAGCTTAACGGGCCTTCTAGGCCCTAACGGAGCAGGCAAATCCTCTCTGCTTCGCATCATATCCGGACTTACGGCAGCAGATTCCGGCTCGGCTCACATATTCGGAAAACCGGCAGGCGTTCAGTGTCTAGGCGAACTGTCCATGCTCCCGGACCGCAGCAATCTGCCCGGCTGGCTGACCGTCCGGGAGTGGCTCGGCTTTGCCGGAGGCATCTACCCGGACTGGGATGAGGCGAAAGCACAGGAACTGCTCCGTGAGCTTTCGGTCTCACCGGAATCGCAGATATCCGCGATGTCCCGGGGTGAGGAAGCCAGGCTGCAGCTGCTGACCTGTCTGTCGCGCCAGGCACCGCTGGTTATACTCGACGAGCCGTTCACCGGTGTGGACCTAATCTCCAGAGAACGGATCGCTTCGGCGGTCGTGGGTGAGCTGGCGGACGGCGCCCGTACCTTCTTGATCGCAACCCATGATATCCGTGAGATGGAACTGCTGTTTGACCGTTTGATCCTGATCGGGGAAGGCAGAGTCCAGAGCATTGAAGACGTCGAACTGCTCCGCCAGTCCGGCAAATCGGTAGAATCTCGTTACAGGGAAGTGTTCGCATGACAGCGCTGAAGACACTTGTTCAGTTGGAGTACAGCCGTTTCAGCCCTTCCAGACAGGGGAAATCTAAGAGCATTCTGATTGGCTTATCGCTGTTCTGTGTGATGGTGCTTGTCGGCATGTATCTTCCCGCCACCAGAGCAACGCAGCGTTCACCATTTATCTTTGCAGCACTGCTGCTATGGACCGTTACGCTGGGCCTGTCCACGCTTCACATCCTGGCATTCCAAGGTCAACAGCACAGAGAATGGTTTTTATCCTTTCCACATTCCCGGCTTACACTGCTCTATGCCAAAGTGGCCAGCCTGCTGAAGCACAGCCTGAACATCGCCTTTTTGGTGATGGCATCTGCAGTTGCCGTATATGCCCTTTCCGCTCTTGCCGGCCGGTATGCCCCGCTTCCGGCAGGGGAGCTAATCTACATGCTTGCCGCCTATACGTTGTTCATCATAGCCACATTGCCTTTAGCAGTAGTCTGGGGGCTAGCAATCACCCTGCTTATGCGTGCACGAAAAGCTGCTGTGCTGCTGGTTATTCCATATAATTTACTGTGGCTGCTGCCGATTATTTATGCCAGCTTGCTAAGCTCATCCACTCTTGGTCTGGAAGGGGTGGAATATGCCTCTCCGAGTGCAGTGTTGATGTATGCACTTGCTCTGATTCTAATCGGGTGGCCCTTCTGTTACTTCCTGATGCCGCTTATCGCCCGCAACGGACTGGGAGCAATGGGGGAACTCCGATCAACCGCTCTTCCCTCATCTGCAAATTCAAGATGGGGAAAGAACGCGAAAATAAACACATTCACCATCCGCAAAGCGCCATTCACCACTCTGTACCGGTTACATACCAGCCGCGTACAACGGATAGAAAAACATCCGGTCATAGTCACCCTGAAGTTGGCAGTGCCGCTGCTCATCATTGCGGCCGGTTATTACGGATCAACAGACGGATTAGCTATCCAGTCCGTCTCAAGAGCGCTGTTTATGATGCCCGTTCTGTTCGGTTTTCTGTGGATGATGAGCCGCAGCAGCCTCGAACGCAAACAGCTGCCCTGGTTGCTCGGCCTCCCGCAAAGCCGGTTGACTGTACTGCTGGCCGGAGTTGCTGCTGTATGGGTTACCGTTATGCGGATCATCATTGTTCTGGCGCTTTCCGCTATTGCAGGGAGTATTATAGGCTTAATTACAGGCAAGACCGATCCGCACAATCTGTCTTACGCCCTGACATGGCTGCTCTTTTCATTTCTTCTTTATACATTGGCGCTGACACTAACCTTGGGCCTGATGCAGGCCGAATACTATCTGATGAAATCATCGGCACTGTCCTTACTTCTGCTTCCGATCGTGCTGCTGGGCACCCTGCATAGCGTCCTGATCAATAGATTTATGATCCCTGAGGATATACACAGCGGCGTAATGCCGGACTGGAGCCTGCTGGGCTGGATTGCGGTCATTGGCTTGCCCCTTGCGGTATGCTGTATTTTTGCGGGAGCCAAATATTATCACCTCATCTTAACTCCGCAGAAGAAGGCTGCAGCCCAAACAAAACAAGCATAAGCTTGGCAATCTTCACGTAAACGTAAAGGGACAACAGGAAATTTCCTGTAACTGCACGCCAAGTGATACTATAATAAGAAAAGCACGAAGCTTAAGGAAAAGAGCAGGATCAATTCATCACAAGGAGGCGTTTCATGAATTCCGTCGGCCAGCCCTTACAGCAGCGGCCTCTTTCCATCAAACTTATCGTATCGGGCATTCTGGGTCTTATCGTATTTATTATGTTCCAGGTAGCTCCCCAGCTCCTTTCGGGTACCAATGGAGAAGATACCACCGTCATCAGCAAGAACGAAGCCCGTTCACATGCCGCCGCATTCGCAGCCCAGCAGCTTGGCCATACGGAGACAACGAAGGATCATTGGACCGTCGTTTATCAGACTGATTCGGACTTCTACGGATATATGTCCCGGGAGAAGCTCCTGCAGGACTACTCCAAGAACAAGCTGGATCAGCGTTATCCCTTTGACGTCTATCATGCTGTGCTTCAGGCATCCGGAGAAAAAGACGCCCAGCTCTCCGTTGATCTCAATATGTACACCGGAGAGGTTGTGGCCTTTGCCCGCGGTGCCAGCATCAAATCCGAGGACGGATCCAGTTATGGAAGCGCTCCGGCTGCTGCCCGTGCTAACAGCGATTCCTCGCTTTCTCTGGATAAGAAGGAGGAGCTCGCCCGCCCGTGGCTCAAGCAATGGGGAGTAAATCCCGCCAAGCTGCAGATAGAAGCCGGCACAAATGAATACGGGCTTGTCTATACAGACCATTCGGTCAAAGTCGGAGAAACTCTGCTGCGTTATAACTTTAATTTTCAGGATGGTGAGGTTTCTTACTTCCGGGCCGGATTTCCCGCTCCCTCCTGGCATACTTCGTATGTAGAGGACCAGACCTCGCTGGCCCAAACGCTGACGCGCTTTGGCTACGGCCTGCCGACACTGGCTCTTGGCATTCTCGCCTTGATTTACAGCATTCTGAGAAGAGGCCATACTTCCTTTGTGCGCGGCATCTTCTTAAGTTTGGCCCATTTTGTAATCATGATGGTCAGCACTTACAATATGCTGCCGGAATCCGGCAGCGACAGCCCTGAAGCCCGGATAACCTCTGCCATCTTGTTCGTCATTTACGCCTTGTACAGCCTGTTGATGTCCTCCCTGCTCTACTTCTCGCTCGTTGGAGGCAACGGCTTATGGCGCAAAGAGGAAGGCCTGAATCCCTGGCCCCGCGCCAAGGAGCCGGGATATGGCAAATATGTACTCGACAGCATGCGCACCGGTTATATCTGGGCCTTTATCCTGCTTGGTGTGCAGACAATTATGTTCATCATCTTGTCGCTCACGCTGCATAACTGGTCCACCACGGACGCCAGCCAATCTCCCTACAATATGAGATATGCCTGGCTACTGCCGATCGTCGCCTGGCTTGCCGGCCTGTCCGAGGAAGCCGTCTACCGCCTATTCGGCATCCGGATGCTCAAAAAAATCGTCCGCAACACCTTCATTGCCTCGCTGATCACGACGCTCATTTGGGCTTTCGGCCATACACTGTATCCGATTTACCCGATCAGCTCGCGTCCGATCGAGCTGACAGTGATCGGGCTGCTGTTCAGCTATATTTTCCTGCGCTACGGCTTTATCGCCGTCATGTTCAGCCATGTCGTGTTCGACAGCATTCTGATGGGAGCCACGCTGATCTTCATGAAGGAGAGCGTAAATATAGGTGCCGGAATCGTGACGCTCATCCTGCCATTCGTGGTCGGTTACATCGTGTACCGGTTTAACCCGCCGAACAAGCCGGGTCAGCCGAAACCACGGGAACCCGAAGAATCGCTTCAGCCTGCTGGCAACTTAAATTAAGCTTTCAATAATAAATGAGGTGTTCCAACTGGCTGCCATCAGCCTGCGGAACACCTCGTTTTATCTCCTTTTGAAGAAGCGGTCATAGAGCACCAATGCAACCAATATGGTAAACACCTGAATTAGAAACTGGCCCTACTGATTATGACAACATTTAACAATATATAACATTTCTACATGATTCCCGGATTCCCCTTATCTTCGCAAACCGGTAAATTTCACTATAATCTTCAATCGTTAGGCTCAGCAATCACAGTCCTGTTTCTCCCCCCTTTCTTGGCCAGATACAGCGCCCGATCCGCCATCTCCAGCAGCGCTTCTTGCTCTGACGCATGTAAAGGATAGTGCGCTACGCCTTGAGAGACCGTAAGCCGTGTTGGAATGGGAGCCACGCTTTGTTCAAGGGCCAGCCGGACTCTTTCGGCTACATTAAAAGCTTCCTCTGGTCTTGTTTCAGCCAGCAGAATGACGAACTCTTCACCTCCGTAGCGGTAGCAGACATCACTTGGGCGAAGCGAGGATACTATAATTCCGGCAACGTGTTTCAGTACTTCGTCACCAGTAACATGGCCATAGGTGTCATTTACGAGTTTGAATCTGTCTACATCCAGTACAATGAGCGAAAACGGCAGCCCGGAGTCAATCCAATGACCCAGCTGATATTTAAGCGACCTCCTGTTCATTAAGCCCGTCAGCGCATCCGTCGCGGCCTCCTGAGTAAGCTGATCCGTCTGTTTCTGAATATCCGTTACAGCAAGCAATACGGCATCGGTCAGCAACTCTGCCTCCCGGCTCCATTGTGGCCTTACCTCCGGAATTACAATGTTCTCCTTGCCTATCCTGCTCACCAGATTTGCCAGATGCACAAACGGCCGGGCCAGCTTGTATGCTATGAAAATAACGCCCATCAGCAGCATAAGAAACGGGAAGAACGAATACGCGATAATTGTCCGGAGATGGCCCATCAGCTCTTGATGGATGATACTAATCGGCGATACGACCGCAATCCCCCATCCATTAGCTGGAACACTGGAGTAACCCGCAAGCACCTCAATGCCGCTGGTATTAATTACTTGCTCTTTTCCGTGCTCTCCCTTCATGAGCTTCTGCACAGCCTTGTTGGTGCGGATATCTCTCCCGATAAACTGCTTGTTTGGATGGTACAGTAGCCGCCCCTTGGAATCCACGATATAAAAATAAGAACCGTAATCGTCCACGTTGTTATTTCCATAGATCATAGACAGGATATTATCCTCCTGCAGATAAAGCGTCCCGCTCAAAATACCGAGATATGTTCCGTTCCTGCCGAAAACCGGTTGACTCATAAATACGATTAACCGCTTAGTGTTTGGGGTTAGGTAAGGGGATGAGAGATATGGTTTCTGTAGCGCCAGAGCCTCCTGACCGGCTTTGGAGGTAAGAGTTTTGCCGGCCGTTCCCACTTTTGCAGGAACTACGTTGCGGATCACCCCGTCGACATCAACTAAGGAGATGGAATTGAAGAAATTGCTGCTGTTGCGTATCAGTTCCAAATAATTATCCACTAGTTTCGGAGTCATAGCATCAAAATCAGAGAGTACACCAGCATTGTATTTCAGGCTATTGCGCATGGACAGGAATAAGGAATCCATCGTCTTAGACATTCGTTCAGCGCTGGAGTAATTCAGCTGGAGTGTCGTCTCTATCAAAGATTGTTTCTTGGACTCGTAAGAGCCAATCAGCAGAATGCTTGAAGTTAGCAGAACCACCAGCGTCACCAGGCCTGTAAGCAGCCATGTGAGACTGATTTTTTTACTAGGACACAGTTCGGCCCTTCTTACTGTAAACAAACGATAACCCTCCTCATTTCTATAAAAAACAACTAAATACATAATACATCAAATCATGACGTTATTCGATAAAAAGATGGCGCGCAAATGCCCGCCGCTGCTCGGCTCTCCCCGAGACGCAACCCTTATCTGAACCCTCAAAAAAAAGGCCGACCCGTAGGGGTCAGCCTGGAGTCCGCTGCAATGGAAGCGGCACGCCTACACGGACGGTTCCTCGTCCTTCAGCGCCTCAAGAATCTGCCCCGCCAGCTTTTCGCCAATGGAGAGGGGGCGGAAATCCTCAATCGAGGCCTCCTTAATTTTCTTGAGTGAGCCGAAATGCTTCAGCAGCAGCTTCCGCCGCTTATCACCGATGCCCGGAATGGAGTCCAGCTTCGAGGTGACCATCGACTTGCCGCGCTGCTCGCGGTGGAAGGTGATCGCGAAGCGGTGGACTTCATCCTGGATACGCTGCAGCAGATAGAATTCCTGGCTGTCGCGCGCCAGCGGCACCGGCTCGGCAGAGTCGCCGATCAGCAGCTGGGCGGTTTTGTGCTTGTCATCCTTGACCAGACCGCAGACGGGAATGTAAAGACCGAGCTCGTTCTGCAGGATGTCGATGGCCGAGGAGATCTGCCCCTTCCCGCCGTCGACCACAATCAGATCAGGCTGCGGCAAATCTTCCTTCAGCACCCGCTCATAACGCCGCCGGATAACCTCGCGCATCGTTTCATAGTCATCCGGTCCCTGGACCGTGCGGACCTTGTATTTGCGGTATTCCTTCCGGGCAGGCTTGCCGTCAATGAATACTACCATCGCCGACACCGGATTGGTTCCCTGAATATTCGAGTTATCGAAGGCTTCTATCCGGCTGAGCGATTCCAGACCCAGGCTCTGGCCGAGGCTGAGGGCCGCTCCAGAGGTCCGTTCCTCGTCCCGTTCAATGAGACGGAACTTCTCATCAAGCGCCACACGGCTGTTCTGGCAGGCCATGCCGACCATCTGCTTCTTGAGCCCGCGCTGCGGCACAAGCACCTTGACGTTCAGCCATTCCTGCAAGGCTGCCGCCCCTCCGGCCGCATCCACGGTGCCGGCTGCAGCAGCTTCGGCCGCTGCGGCTTCACGCTCTTCTGCATCCTCTGCCATATCCTGCGCCGTTACCTGACCAGTCTCCGCCGCAGCTTCATCAGCGGAGGCCGCCTCGGCAACAAGCGCTGTGAATGCACCTGCACCGGTCATCCCATTGTCACCGGAAGCCGTGGCCTGAGCCGGTTTATCCGTGCTTTCCTCCAGCTTATCCGGCAGCAGGATCTCCTGCGGCAACGCCGGATTGTCGCTGTAATACTGCGTCACATAAGACATAAAGTCACTGTAAGCCTCTCCGTAGAACGGAAAAGCAGACGAATGGCGCTGAATCATTTTACCCTGCCGCATGTACAGAATCTGCACACACATCCAGCCTTTATCCACAGCATAGCCGAAAACGTCGCGGTCCTTGGTATCCGCAGTGTTGATCTTCTGCTTCTCCATCAGGGCATCGATGTGGATGATCTGGTCACGCAATTCCTTGGCCCGCTCGAAGTACAATTCCTCTGCGGCTTCCTGCATCTTTTGCTGCAAATCCTTCTTAACCGCTTCATGGCCGCCCCCGAGAAAAGCGGCAATATTCTGCGTGATTTCCTCGTAGGCGGATTTGGGCACTTCCTTCTCGCAAGGTGCCAGGCACTGGCCCATATGATAATAGAGACAGACCTCTTTCGGCATTACTCCGCATTTGCGCAGCGGATACATCCGGTCCAGCAGCTTTTTTGTCTGATGGGCCGCGTAAGCATTCGGATAGGGTCCGAAATATTTCGCTTTATCTTTAATCACCCGGCGCGTAACCTCAAGCCGCGGATGAGCTTCATTCGTTATTTTCAAATACGGGAACGTCTTGTCGTCCTTCAAAAGCACATTGTAACGCGGCATATGCTTCTTAATCAGGTTGCACTCCAGAATGAGCGCTTCCATATTGCTGGAGGTCACGATGTATTCAAAATCAACAATATTGGCGACAAGCCGCTGGGTTTTACCATTATGGCTGCCTGTAAAATAAGAGCGGACGCGGTTCTTCAGCACTTTGGCCTTGCCCACATAAATGATGGTGCCTTCTTCATTCTTCATCAGATAGCACCCGGGCAGGTCGGGCAGCAGTGCCAGCTTATTGCGGATATTATCGTTATAGTCCATGATTTCTCCCCCACCTAGACTTGGCTGCAGCTTATAAGGTAAGTTTAGCACACAAAGCGCCTCCGGATAAACCGGAGGCGCTTTGGCGGTTGGGCCGGATCGGCCCAAGTACAACAGCATCAAATAAAATTATTGATGTTTAGCTACGATATTCTTAAGGGAATCCTTGGAGTTCAGTCCAACAACTTTATCCACGGGTTGGCCGTCTTTGAAGAAAATCAGCGTAGGAATGCTCATTACTCCAAAACGGGAAGCCGTTTCCGGATTCTCATCTACATTCAATTTAGCAATTTTAACGCTGTCTCCCAGCTCGGTGGACAATTCCTCCAGAATAGGGGCAAGCATTTTGCAAGGGCCGCACCAAGGTGCCCAGAAATCTACTACAACAGTACCTTGACCTTCCACTTCGCCGACGAAGGATTGGTCAGACACGTTCACGATAGCCATGATATTGTTCCTCCTTTAAGTTTTGCGAAGCAATATCCGCTTCTATAGCGTACGCTAGTTCGAGCGAATTCACTCCGAAATGTTAGCGGGATAAAAATGTTTCATGTAATATGATAACCAAATTACCATTTACCGACACATCAACAGTATAACATATATACAGTGCTTTTGGGAAATGTTTTAGACAATTACATTGTATAAAATCTATTTTTTGTAAGAGAAACTCATCTTTACATCTCACCGCTGAGTTCGTATACTTGAGGAAAGCGCATTAATTGTCAATGACTTCTCTCACATGTATAACTGTAACCTATTTAAGTGCAGGCATGCAACCGCAAGGAGGAGCAAGCTATGGATGTCAATGCTAAGGTCCGGGACCCGCGGGAACACTTCAATGAGGAGCCCCGCAACGATTTAGGTGATTTATTGGCCGGTTTTTTTGGAATGACGGGATTTATGACGCTTGTTTTCTTCGGAATGGTAATCGTCAAATTCATTCTCTCCGAATAGACAGGCAGGCTTTATCACACAGCGCAAACCTCCAGCCTTTCCCCACAAGGAAAACGCTGGAGGTTTGTTTGCGTCAATCCGGTTTATAGCCCAAGTGGAAACGGCTTTGCCGTCCTTTTTTAAGGACGGTACCGTTTCAGCGAGAAATAGAAGGATAAGTTATCGTGTGAAACATATAAATTCTTATATTTTCAAAAAAAACAGCGGTGCCTTGGACTTAACGTCCCGGGCTGCCGCTGTTTGTATGTTTAAAGCTGGTTCTTTGCCTTATCTGCCTGTTCCGCGCTGATTCTCCCCGTGCAGGGGAATAACCTCTACAAACGGAGCGATACGGTCCATCAGCCGCTGGCCTTTGTAGAGCTCTTCGCCGTCCTTGCTGGTGAAGCTCAGATGCTTCTCCAGGCCGTCCAGCGGATAATTCGAGGTATAGAAGGTAGGTTTACGGTTCATCCGGTAGTTGAGGATTGCTCCGAGCACATGGTCGCGGGCCCACGGATTCAGGTTCTCCGCACCGATGTCATCAAAGATAAGCAAATCGCAATTCTTCAGGGTATCGACGGTTTCCTTCAATTTCTGGCCGTCCAGCATGATCGACTTCAGATCCTCGATAAAATCGGGCATGTACACAATCACACCGCTATACCCTGCAACCGCCAGCTCATGGAGCAGGTAACACATCAGGAACGTTTTACCTGTTCCGAAAGTGCCGTGCAGGTAAATCCCCTGCGAAGTAAGTCCGTTTTCTTTGATTCTTTCAATATAATCAAATATTTTATTCACGGCTGAGGCCCTGCGCGGGTCCTTGCCCATAATATCCATCTCGTCATAACCGCCGTTCAGCACCCGTTCGTCTACATAGAAGCTGCGGATCCGTTTGCGGATGCTGTCCTGATTATCCTGTGCCACCTTAAGATTGCAGGCTGTCTTGCGTTCATATAGATCCGACGAGCCGTTAACGGTCTCAACTGTAAGCTTGCTGTAGTGCCCGGGGAAATCATTCGGGCATTTCTCCAGGCCGGGACAGTTTGCACAGTGGCGGCTCTCCTCGACATATTGATATAACCGGCTCAAGTGAACCTTGAGCCGCGACTCCTCCAGCTCCGGATGCTCAGCCTGCAGCTGCTTCACCAAAGGATGGTTCAGCAGATTCTGCTCAAGATCGCGCGAACGCTGGCGCAGAGCGGAATTGTTCATCGAACGCAGCACTTCGCCCATAGACTCCATTGCCATTTCCGCACCTCGCTTTCTTTACGGCGTCTTCGAAACGCCCTTTTTCTTACTGGCCTTAATCTCGGCCGCTTTCTTCATCATCGCCGCGAATTCCTCTTCCGATACGGTTCCGGCACTGCCGTCGTCCAGCACCATCGGAATTTCCGGCTTGGCGGAGCGCCCGTTCTTCGCATAAGAACGCTGGCGTGTTCCGGACGCGCCGGTGGAGCCGGATGCCGCTCCTTTGCCCTTGACCTTCGACTGGTCACGGATGTAGCGCACCGCCTTCTCGTACGTGTTCACCTGCTTCACCAGCATATTGGAGGCGATCGCCTCAACGAAATTGCGGTTCATCCGCTGATCGCCGCCCGAAGCCACCATCGTCATCAGATAGTGAATCAGCACATTGATGACTTCACCGCTGAGTTTGTAGTTCAGATCTATTTTCTCAAAAATATCCATCAGCTGGCCCGGCACCGCACCCGGAAAAAAGGTTTGCAGCAGCCGTGTATAAGGCTCGTTGCGCAGCATCATATTATATTGGTGAATATCGCATTTGGACATGAATTGCGGAGGAACCTCCACATAATATTCCATCTCAACCGACTGCTCCGGCGGAGCAATGGAATCATCGCCTTCCTCAGCCGCTGCTGAGCGCAGCGAGACTACCTTGGCCGCAGCGATCTCCCGTTTCTCCTGCCGCTTCATATCCTGGCGGAAATGCTGGCTCGCCTTGTACTGCAGCGTATCAAGAATGACCTCACCGTCAGGCGTAAAGACCCCGTCCTCATCCAGCAGGCGGCTTAAATCCTGGGGACTCAGCTCATACTTATGGGCCACATAATTAATGACACCCATCTGGGTATGATCAAAACGCAGCTTCTCAACATGAACCCGGTTAACCGATTCCCTGGGGAACCGCAAAATAATATCGCTGTAGCCGATGGCCGGCTCGCCGCTTTCGCGCGTCCCCGGCTGGCGGACTGTAGCCACCTCGGCCAGCGCCTGCTCCAGCTCATAATCTATCACATGGGTATTCAATTGAAAGATATCATAAAAGGGCAGGGAAATATTCTCTTTGCCAATCGACCGGCAGCTCCATTCCTCCGGCTCGCGGTTCCAGAACTGCTCGCGCAGCGACAGCACAGCGAATTTGCCGATCTTGTCCCGCAGGAGTAGCGTCAAATGCTGAGTTGCAAAAAAGTCAGCCGGCGACAGCGGCGGCAGCAGCTCGTATTCATACATATAATCCTCGGTTTCCCCGACATAGATCCGGCAGGTCTGAAGCAGCCCCACCGCTTCCAGCCGGGAAGCCTGATCCACTAAATATTTGCGGCCCTTCTCATTCGGTTCAACTCCAAGCGTCATAAACAGCCTGCGCTGCTGCTCCACTGTGGAGTAGCCGATTGCTTCAGCCGGAATATGTTCAAACAGCAGCCTGTAAAGGCTGATTGCAAAGGCTCCGACCATCGGCTGATAGACCGAACCCAGCATACGTCCATCCACACTGCTTAGACCGAATTCGCGGGAAACGCAGTACCGATGATGTTCGGTGAAATGATGCAAGTTGCTCATACGCATCTGCGGATACCTCCCCCTTTTCTACACGAATTCATATAGATTTCTATTCTATCACAAAACACCCGGCCGGAAATGTAAAAAAAGAACCAAATAAGGCGCATTTCGCCGCATTATCGGCCCCTTATGAACACTTGCTGGCGATAGCGGGCAAAAAAGAAAAAAACGGCCTGAGTGCAGCCGTTTCTGTATGATGCAAATCTTTATCAGAACATTTTATAGCCGCCAAGCCGCAGTTTCTGGATCGTCCAGCCGCTGAGCACCGCACCCGCAAGTCCGGCAATCCCCGTAAGATAATCCACAATATGAAAGGTGGACAAATGCTCCCAGAGCGTCATGGCGCTTCTATCCCAGATGGAATAAATTACGATCGGCAGAATGACAATCACGAACAGATACGCGGGAAACCAGGTGGTCTTCATTAACATATTGAGGATAAAGCCAATGCCGAACATCATGACAAAGAATAAAACGGCCAGAACCAACACAGGAATAAACCCCATCGTACCGCCATCCCCTCTCTCTATAAAGAACCGCACACTAAGCCTTAATTAATAGTAAGTTTACTAGAAAAAATGTAACGAAGCAATGAACATTATTGCAGCTCACGCTCCATTCAACTCAAATGCCGGTGTCAGGGTTTGCTCTGGGCCTCCCGCATGCGATACAATGCAAATAGATCAATCGGATCATACATAGAAGCGTATGCTTTCGAAGCCAGTTTTACGCAAAGTTATTTTCTACGAGGCGTTTGCTTCGTAATACTAAAGCGTAAGCTTTCGAAGCCAGGTTTACACGCTGTGATTCCTACGAGGCATATGCTTCGTAAAACTTTGAAGGAGTGAGAACATGAACGAAGCCGCTTTGACACTGGAAGGCTGGTATGCACTACATGACTTCCGCTCGCTGAACTGGACGGCCTGGACGGCTGCCGATGATGAAGAGCGTGCCGTTGCCCTCGAGGAGCTGCATGCTTTTATGCAGGAATGGGGCCCGGTTGAAGAAGCCAAGGAAGGAAGCTCCACCGTATACGCCATTGTCGGCCAGAAGGCTGATTTCGTGATGATGTTTCTACGCGAAAGCCTGGAAGCTTTGAATAGCCTTGAGACCGCCTTCAACAAAATCGCCTTTGCCCAATATACCACCAAATCCTACTCTTACGTCAGTATTGTTGAACTTAGCAACTATGCTGCCGGCGGAAGCGCCGGGGATGGCAGCGATCCCATGCTGAATCCGCATGTGGCAGCCCGCCTGAAGCCGATTCTGCCGCAAGCCAAGCATATCTGTTTCTATCCGATGAACAAGAAACGCGAGCTTGCTGACAACTGGTACATGCTCGATATGGAGAAACGCCGTGAGCTGATGTATTCCCACGGCCTAATCGGACGCGGTTACGCCGGCAAGGTAAAACAGATTATTACCGGCTCCGTCGGTTTTGATGATTGGGAATGGGGCGTTACACTGTTCGCCGAGGATGCGCTCCAGTTCAAGAAGCTGGTCTACGAAATGCGTTTCGACGAAGTCAGTGCCCGCTACGGCGAATTCGGCCCTTTCTATGTCGGCAATCTGCTGACTCCGGAGAGCTTCGAAGAGATGCTGAAGCTGTAATCCCGCGGACAGCCGCACACTGTATTTCATATTATGGCTTTTATGCCGGGTTCATAGATACACAAACACAGACCGCAGCCTAACCGCTGCGGTCTGTTTGTGCGTTTGCTTTCCGTTACTGCCTATTTCATATACTTGAGCAGATTCACAATCATTTGTGCACTTTCGGCACGTGTACCGTTCTGCTTCGGCTCAAAGCGTCCTGCGGCACGACCCTGCAAGAGACCTAGGCGCACGGCCTCTTCAATAGCCGTCTTGGCCCATTGCGGAGCGTCTGTTGTATCGGCAAAAGCTGCTGCAGCTGAGGCTGTGGTCACCTGCGTCTCTGCCGCATACCCGTAAGCGCGAATGAGCATAACTGCCATTTCCTGACGGGTAATTTCAGCTTCCGGCCCAAATGCGGAACCCGACAAGCCGTTCACAATTCCGGCCTGCTGCGCCGCAGAAATTGCCTCCGCATACCACTTGTCCGGCTGGACATCGGCAAACCCTGTAGCCGTATGTCCGCTGAGTCCCAGTGAACGCACCAGCATTGCTGTGAACTCTGCGCGGGTAACCGCCCGGTTCGGATCGAACCGTTCTCTAGACACTCCCTGCACAAGCTGCTTGGCAGACAACTGCTTCACTGCGCCGGATGCCCAGTGCTCTGCAGGCAAATCACTAAAGCTTTTGTCGTATTGCAGAACGGCATATTTACTGAAATGGCTCACAGCTGCGCTCAGCCTGCCTTCGGTCCATCTACCGCCGGCATACTCAAGCGCCCCGTCTTCTCCAATATAGTAAATACCCAGCAGCTCTTTATTCCCCTGTGGAATTGCCTCATAAGCAATATTAACCGGTTGTGTAAATTGCGATAAGACAAATTCCTGACCCTGCTTCGTTGTAAGGGTAAGCTTCCATTCCCTCACTTCACTTGCCGCTTCCAGCCGTGCTCCCGACATTTGCGCTGCACGGGTGATCAAGGCCTGCGCGGTATCGCTGCCAACCGCTTCAGCAGCCAATGAGATGGTGCTGCCAGGGATTGCGCCTTCCGGTACCTTGCTGCTTAATTCGGCGAGCACTCCGGCAGGAATCACCACGGACAAGCCGGCCGATTGGACTCTAAGCGGAGCCTTGCCAAGCAATTCGCCGGCATTCCCTGGCAGGATCAATTCCGTCCAGGCTGGATCGGCTGTAATTACAACCTCCCCTTGCGCATTCCGCTCTCCGGATAACCGGGCAGCTACAATCTCCACGACTCCGGGTTCCAGCGTTGCCGCAGCTGTCGGAGAAGGAGCAGGGGAGATCACCGCGCCAGGTGCCGGGGGTGAGCTCGGTGTTGGCGTTGGTGTTGGCGTCGGTATCGGCGTTGGTACTGGCGTCGGCTCTTGTCCGGCAGCGGTCACCACCAGTCCGTACTCTGCACTCATCCCGTTATACTCCCCACGGACTTTTACTGTTCCTGCACTTAGCGCGTGTATTTCCCCAGACTCGCTAATCTCCGCCACTTTAGGATCGGAGGTTTCGAACAGAACCCCCTTGGCCAGCTTCACAAGGCTGCCGTCACTGTACACGGCTTGAACTACAGCAACGCCCTTGCTTCCCTGTTCCAGGGTTTCCGGGCCTTCGATCTCCAGACCGGTCAACACTGGCGCACCGTCCGTTGACACCGTAAGCTTATACTGGGCGGCCAGTTCTCTGTACGTTACCGAGATCACAGTTGAACCAACAGCATGCGCCTCAACCTGTCCCCGATCGTCAACCGTGGCCACATCAGTATTCTGGCTGGAATAACTCAGCCCTTCAACTACGGCTATCCGCTTTCCGGAGGCATACACAGCTTCAGTTACCGTCTGATCGGTATCTCCCGCCCGTAATACTTGCTTGCCTTGCAGAGAGAGCGACTCCAGAGCATCCACGGCTATCTTGCTCTCCGCATATATAGCAGGGTAGCCTTCAACCGCTGCCCTTACGACTGCCGTCCCCGGCTTAAGGGCGGTCACTAATCCGTAAGTATTAACCGTTACCGTGGTCTCCGGCTGCCCGGAAACAACAGACCAATGGATTTTCACCTTGGAGGCATTGGCAGGAAGCACCTGCGCATGCAGCTGCATACTTTGTCCAGGCTCAAGCAATGCTTCCGTACGGTCCAGTGTAACGGATTCCGGAGCCACTTTGGCAATGACCAGTTCATCAATCTCCTGTCCGTCAACCGTTCGGGCAGTGACGGTAATCTCGTCATTTTTTATTTCAACCGCAGTAAAAATTTGCTCGTCCTCGTCATAAATTTTCTCCTGCCAGAACCTTTCGGTCAGCGCATAGAATTTGGGACCGGAGGATCCGCCGATGACATACCGGGTGCCCTCACCTTCGGCAACCTGCTGCCCTCCGTTCATCGGATAGGAGCGCATATAGATGTGATCATGTCCGTTCATCACCAGATCTACTTTATGCTTGTCAAATACCGGCACCCAGACCTGCTGCACCCGTTCATTGGCATAGATGCTGCCGTAAGGTCCCTGATGGAAGAAAATGATCTTCCATTTCTTGTCCGTGGCTGACAGATCCTGATCGAGCCACTGGGCCTGCTCCTTATACTCCGCCTCACTATGCTCCGTGTTCATCACCACAAAATGGGTGTCTTTGATATCAAACGAAAAGTTTGTTCCCTTAACACCCGCCGCACCGTTCTGCGGGTTATTGAACTGGGCCAGATAATCCCCGTCACCGTTCGTGCCCATCACTTCATGGTTCCCGATAATCGGCACAAGCGAAGTGTGCATCAGCTGTTCCTGTGCAGCTCCGAACCACCAGTTCCACTGCTCCTGCTCGAAGCCCTTGTCGACCATATCTCCTGCATGCACAAGCATTTCCGCATCCGGCATGTACTGGAAAGCCTGCTGCGCAGTATTCTTCCATAACTCGAAGCCTGCCTGCGAATCCGCCTGCGAATCTCCAATAAAGAGGAACTTGGTAGCTTCACGGTCTCCACCGCTCGTTACAAATGTACCCTGGGCACTTACATTCGCCGCTCCGTCACCCACCCGGTATACATAGGCCGTTCCCGGTTCAAGATTAGCCGCTTCCGCTTTATGCACGCGCATCGTTCCGTCGTTATTGCTGTTGTAGATGGTGCTCGCGCCTTCAATTCTGAGCACGTTGCTGCCTTCAAAGCCGGTGAACTCAGCTTGCCTTACCAATTCAACTACACTGCCCTCCGTCTGAGGCTGAGTCTGCCAGGCAAAACGCCGGCTGGTGCCGGCATCCTCGCCCATGGTCACATTGATGTTGCGCGGAGCTGCCGTGCCGTCATAAGGCGCTACCTTAAACGTCATCACCGGACTATAGGCGTTGCCCTTTACCGCCTGCAGCTTGAACGTCCCTTCCGTTACAGTAGCGGACTTCGTGGTCAGCAGTCCATCCGCACCGGATATTTCCTCTGCTTCCACACCGTCGATCAGCAGTTTGGCTCCCTGGAAGGCCGCTCCCCCCTCCATTTCACTTACCGAGAAGGAAGCCGCCAGACCTTTGGCGATCTCATAATGATTCCAGGTCAGCTTAAGCTGCGTCATCACTGTACTTTCAAGTGAAGCGCCAATGAAGCTGATCGGCGTTCCGCTGCCCTCTGTCGAGGTGACAGAGCCGGAGGTATTCTCAATGGTCAGCGGTTTGCTTAGCTGTCCTCCAAGCTGTTCCAATGTATAAGGCCCGATATAATCATTGCGGACCGTATATTGAATCTGGCCGATCAGATCGCTGTCTTCAAGCCCTGCTTCATGGATTCGGCTCAATTTCAACAGCACTGTACCCTTGGCCGCGTCGATAACCGGTTCGAGCTGTCCTTCTGTCAGCTTGCTGCCTGCAATTACTTTCAGATCGCGGACAGCCGCAGGGTCAAAGGCAAAAGCAACTGAACCCTCCTTCAGCTTATCCGCCTTCTCCGCCGTTATATCCACAGTGTACGTATTCCCGGCGTATACAACCTCAGGCGTGACATATTTATAGAAGGGAGATCCCAGATTCACTGTGAAATACCATTCCTTAATCGTCTGATTGCCGCTGAGGTCGCGGATCGCAAGCTTCACCTTATGCCGGCCTTCCGCAAGCGGAAGCTTGGGCTTGTACGTAATTTGTCCCTTAGGAGGATAGAAGCCGTGCTCTACGGGCTGGTCGTCAATAAATAACCGCACCTTCGAGGCATCGATTAAAGTTGTTCCCGGATGCGCAACCGGATCGTAGCCGGCATCCTCTCCGTTCACCGAAAGGGCCGGCGTTGCCGTCTTGACCATCTCATTGGCGCCAGGATACTCATTTTTAATGACCGGCGGTGTTTGGTCTTCTTCCAATGGGCCATAGAGGGCGCGGATATCATCCACATAAATGGCACCCTTTGTTTTTTTCAGATTGCTGGTCTCCATATAACGGACAGGCATATCCATCGACAACGGGGTTGTTTTACCTTTAGGCACCGCCACTTCGACATATTTCCAGCCTGTCCAATTCACCCCGTTCACCTGATCAGTGTAATCTACCGGAACCGCCGCATTGTTGCCGTCGCGGATCTGGCCGCGCAGCCAGTGCTTCTGCCCGTCTCCATAGATCCACATACTGATTTTCTCCGGATAACCCGGTATCTGAATCCGGTTCTCTGTCGACGTTGCCGCGACATAAGCTCCCGAGGTGCCTGTTTTTCCAATAAAATCATATTCCAGCTTCAGCGCCCTGTCTCCGCTGCGGATAAAGTCCTGATCTGTCACTTCCTCCAGCGTTACACTGTTGGCTGCTGCACTGGATGCCTTATACTTACCGATCCCCGCTTCAAAATTCTCCAGCATAACAGGCGGCAAACCGACATTCACTTCAAAGGAGGTTTCCACACTGCCATATTTCACGTAAACCCTACCGTTTTTTCCGTTCTCATTGCTTGCCTGAAACCACCCGTTCTCATCCACCGTGCCAATTTCACCTTCCACACGCCACTCAAAGCTATGGTTGTCAGCCTGGATAGTCTGTCCGCCCCGCAGCGCCTTTACCGATAACTGAGCGGACTGGCCGGATGTGTATGTCTTGATTTCATCGGGGAATTCCAGCTCCGTCAGCGTTTCGACGACTTCAATCTCGCCTTCTCCCTGCGCATTCCCGGCTCCCGCACTAATTTTGCCTACTCCGGCTGTAGAGCCGGCAGTAAAGACACCCTGTTCATTTATAGTCCCCAGAACCGGATCAACTTGCCAATTCAGCGCCCCCGTGTACGCAGCAGGGTGGCCATTTTCATCCATGCCTGCAGCAGTGAAGGTAAAGCTGGAACCTTTCAAAATCCTCTCAGCATTCGGCTGGATCGCAAGCTTCGAGGCCACAGTCAATTCAGGAGCGGTGTTGACGAGCAGCAATCCGTTGCCGGTCTGCCGTTCAAACCCGTCCGACCCCTGATTCAGCATCTTGACTCCATTCGTCCCCGGCATTTTCGCCACAAAGGTCGAAGATCCTCCCCCATCCAGATTCATGGCGTATACGACGCCGAGATCCTTGAGGATTTTTGCCAGTTCCTCTGTTTCCACCCCTTCGCTGAACCCGGGAGAACGGCCGTCAATTTCAAAAAGTACCACGCTGCCGTCCGCTTTCGTACCAATGGCTGTCCGCGGATGCACTCCTGCCGGTCCGACGCCCGTTTGTACAACCCCATCTTTGATTAGCGGTCCCTGCCCGCCGATTGCCAGTGCGACATCCTTCCATTCGCCCTTCAATGCAAATGCGGCAGTGACCTCATCTCCGGGTGCCAATCCTTGCAATACGGACCTGGAGGCGCCATGCGCGGACAGCACCACCTTGCCTTGGGCAAGCGGAGTATCTCCTTGGCTTGTCCGGACCTCCGATACCTTCAGCTTCAGGGTTTGTCCGCTTTTGACTTCGCCCTCAGCAATATCCAGTACGATTTCATCGCCATCAGCAGTTGATTTCGTAGAGCTGTTGTAATCCTTCGTATAGAGTACGAGCTGATCCGTATTCCGGTAACGGTTGATACTGTTCAGCGGCGTTGTTTTCCCGTTCACCGTCACGCTCATAGACAGCTCCGGCTGTCCATAAATAGAGGTACCATCCGCTTTTAACCCAAAAGCATAGGAGCCTCCGCTGTTCAGGATAACCCCCTCATCCATAAACAGGCCATTCGGAACACCGGTGGCATAGCCGGATATTTCATAGAAATCACCGTTAATGCCTGCAATTACACGGTTTCCCGGTGCATCCGCATACGTTGCCATACCTGTTACACCCTGCATTCCGTATACCTTGCCGTTTTTTGTTCCGGCCCGCAGCTGCAGGCCTGTATTCTGCGGATTGAACTCCACAGTATGTACTTTTTGCCGTCCTCTTTCATCTTTAATATCCATCCAGGTATAGATCGTACCCGGTGCCAACTCCGTCTTGCGCATATCCATAATTGTTCCGTATTCGCTGGCTGGCAGTTCAGCAATTGCGGCATTCGCCATTGCACCTTGCTGAAACATTGATAAGAGCAACAGAAAAATGATTGCCGGATTGAACTTTCGCAAATGTCTTTGCACTTCGTCATACCCTCCCAGTGGTTGTCGCATTTTGTCTAAATTTGGACAATCTCATAGGGTACATTTTATGTGCTGAACATCAGGAGAGAATAAAATAGGGTAGGGTGTATTGTTAACACTGGTATGAATCGTTAGTACGCAGAAAAAAACGGAAAACTCCCCGTAACCGGAAGCTTTCCGTTTCATATTAGGCTTGTTGCTATTCGTCCGCGTCATCTTCCCGCAAGCTCTCCAGATATTCAGCCGTTGCCCGGTCGCGGGCCCGTCCCTTATCCTTCAACCGTTCGATTGCCGGGAGAATGAGCACATCAATTTCCTTCTGGACATGATAAGCCAGATCGTGCCGGCTTTGATCCTCGAGATAGGAACCGGCCTCAATCAGGCCGTTATAGCGGTCCAGCTCTTCACGCGTCAACAGTCCGCGAACTTGCACGCTGCAGTGGCGCATCTTAAAGGAATCTTCCTTTTTTGAGCACCAGAGGGATACCGCCGATAATGAACAGGTAACGCATATCCACAACCTTCTTCAGCTGCGCCGCGGTCCAGCCTTTGTACGTCTTATCGCCTACAACGGCAATACCTTGTCCTTTTCCAAGGGAGGCTACGGTGCCTTTGTTGCTGAAGGAGAACTTCTTCGGCTGCTGGCTGCGGATCGCCGCCACCAGGTTAAATGCGCAACATTCGCCCTGCTGCATGGCAATTTGTGCCGTCGGCGGATAGGGGCGTCCTTCCGGATTAATCATCAGGGAGCCGTCGCCAATAATAAAGATATTCTCATGTCCCGGTGCGCGCAGATATTCATCTATCTTCACACGTCCGCGCATCGCTTCAAAACCGGCAGCTTCGATCAGCCGGTTGCCGCGGATTCCGCCGGTCCAGACGATTGTGGAGGCCTTGATTTCTTCGCCGGTTGCGAGAATAACGCCATTCGGCAGACATTCCTTAATGGCTACTCCGATCTTGAAGGTTACACCCTTTTTCGTAAGCACCGTCATCGCATGCTCAACGAGCTCAGGGGCAAAGCCCGGCAGCGCCGTCGGGGCCGCTTCCACGTTGTAGATATTCACCATACTAGGATCTACATCATATTCTTTGCACAGCGCTGGGATACGGTCAGCCAGCTCAGCTACAAATTCGATGCCGCTGAAACCCGCGCCGCCCACAACGAAATTGATATGCTCCTGTGCATTATTCTCATTCTTGTATTTGGCAAATTGATATTCGATATGCTCGCGGATCAGCCTTACCGAATTGATGCTGCGAATCGTCAGCGCATATTTATCAAGTCCAGGAATGCCGAACGTTTCAGGCTCGCCGCCTAGCGCGATTACAAGGTAATCATACGAGAGCGTGCCGTCCTCGAGAATGACTTTTTTCTGTTGGGTACGGATTTCCTGAACGGAAGATTTCACGAGATCAATCTTGAATTCATCAATCAGTTTGGAGATAGATACGCGTGTATGTTCAATGCTGTCCGTTCCCGCAGCGGGCATATGCAGGTGGGTAGTGAAATAGTGATACTCATGTCGGTTAACTAGCGTCACATCAGCTTCATTGTAATTCAAAGCTTTCTGCAGCCGCTGGGCAGTTAAAATACCTCCATATCCCGCGCCTAGGATAACGATTTTTGGAATACTGCTCATGTTCCGGCTCCTTCCAACAGGTAAATCTGTCTATGTGTTATTTTTTGTAAAAATATTTAGCGTTCTTTTGTGAATTTATACACTTAAATTCAGAAGAATTTCCAATTAAACTTAAAGGATTTCTAAAATAACCATATCCATTGTAAACCTTAGTATCGTTTTAATCAAATATTATCATGCAAAAAAACGTCACAATTTTCAGGTCATTTAAAGCCTTTGCAGGGTGGTCCCACAATGTTTATAATGAGTAAGTACACTAGTATGGCAAATTGAATATATCAACTCGGAGGTGTAATATTACGTGACATTAGAGCAATCCGGCGTTCCTATGAGCGACCTTCTAATTATAGGCGGCGGTCCGGCCGGCATGTTTGCTGCCTTCTACGGCGGAATGCGTCAGGCATCAGTAACCCTTATTGAAAGTATGCCCCAATTGGGAGGGCAACTCGCTGCTCTTTATCCCGAAAAATATATTTACGATGTGGCAGGATTCCCCAAAATTACCGGACAGGAACTGGTTGACAACCTTTCACGGCAAATGGACCTGTTCCAGTCTAACATCTGTTTGGAAGAAAAGGTCGTATCAGTCGAGAAACGTGACGAACGCCATTTCGTCGTCACTACCGATAAAGCGGAATACCATAGCAAGGCTGTCATCATTACCGCCGGCGTAGGCGCGTTTGAACCGCGTCGCCTGGAGGTAGCAGATGCACAGCGTTTTGAGAAAGCCAATCTGCATTACTTTGTAAACGATTTGAATGCATTCAAAGGCAAGAAAGTGCTGATCAGCGGCGGCGGGGATTCCGCAGTGGACTGGGCACTTATGCTGGAGCCGATCGCCGAGCAGGTAACCCTGATTCACCGCCGCGATAAATTCCGCGCCCACGAGCACAGTGTAGAGAATCTCATGGCCTCCAAGGTGAAGGTAATTACCCCTTCGGAGATCACAGAGCTGCATGGTGAAGAATTTATTACCAAGGTCACCTTGTCCCATATTAAGACCAAAGAGACACAGGAAATTGAAGTCGACAGCGTAATCGTCAATTTCGGATTTGTTTCTTCTCTTGGACCTATCGCTGAATGGGGCATTAAGATTGAGAGCAACTCCATCGTTGTTGACTCGCGTATGGAAACAAGCATTCCGGGAATCTTCGCTGCCGGCGATATTACCACCTATCCGGGCAAGCTGAAGCTGATTGCTGTAGGATTCGGTGAGGCACCTACTGCTGTGAACAATGCCAAGGTATATATCGACCCTGAAGCCAAGCTTTCACCGGGACATAGCAGCAATCTTAAGCTTTAAGCCAACTGCCAATACTTACACAATAAAAGGGTATCCTTTCAGGTTGATTCCACTTCAACTTGAAAAGATACCCTATTTAGTGCCGCTTGCGGTTAAAGATAAGCAGCTGTTGCAGAAATATTCTATGATCTTTAATGTAGAACCGCATGTACTGGAGAGTGTAAGTTCCGTTTGCGAATTTCAGCGAGTAAAAGAGCGATGAAATCATGCTCTAATTGGAGCTCTATAGCTCTCTGATAAGAGTCCAACAACATCTCATCCGACAATTCAACCATAACGTTCACCTACCTTTCCTTTATTTGGATCTGAATCTATCATAGCAAACTATCATTTTTCGAACAAGCGTTCTCATTATCCACAGCCAGCTGTGGAAATCCTGTGCATAATATGTGAGTAAGGGTTGCGAAGGCCCATGCTCCGCAGTGGAATATGGGGATAATAGTTATGCACAGGTACAAACAACAGAATATTCCGCAAAAATATTTTTGTCACGTTCAAGTATTTAACATTTATTACCTCATATTACCTCGTAAGCGGCATAACTAAAGGCTATTCTATCTTATTACTATTACTATCGTCAATTCTTAAAATAGTGTTTAATTATTGTGGTCTTGTATTTACTTCCAGAATCCAAATTTTCCCGGAGTTATCTATAGCATAATCAAATCCCAACTCGCCTATTCCCGGAAAATGACGTTCCATCAGCTCTGTACATACCAAGGTTAGTCGCCGCATCTCCGCTTTTTTGGTGGCCGTTCTGTTACGGGGCAACGATTTTCTCAGCCCTTCACGGCAGCTCATCATCGTTCCGCCCTTGCATAGGTTGGTCACGAACAGCCCCGGACGAGCTAATCTTCCCACCATGGAGCGAAACTCCCAACGAGCTCCGTTCTTTACTACCTTAACCCGATAATCAATCGGGCGCCCGGCAATCCGGGCCAGTGAGATGCCCTGCTGCATCAAATATTTCCGTCTTACCTTCACACGCTCAAGCGCCTGCCTCATGGAAGAGAAATCCCCGTACACGCGTGTTTTGTCCATATATGTGAAGCCGTATCCACGCCCGTCCAGAAACACTTTAATTACTCCGTAACCCCCGCCGCCTACGACAGGTTTAATCACAACATTCCCATAACTTCTCAGCATTTTAAGCAGCCCGGCAGCACTGTATTCCCTTGTTCTCGGAATGTAACCGGCAACCCGCGCATCGCTAAGCAGCGCTTCGGTCTTCAGCCATTTGCTGGCCAGTTGTCTTCCCGCCATTTTAATCCCGCTCCTTTCGCATTCCCAGCCTACCCTATACATTACTCAGGAGCGGCCCCGCCTTCCTGTATGATTGTCCGTGTAAGAAGGCGTTCACAGCAAAAAAGGGCATATGGCTCCGGGGCCGTATGTCCTGGGACTTTATCCGTACTGCGCTATATTCATCCGCATCATCCGACAATCATTTTTTCGACGGCAACAGCGCGGTTATTTTGACGATTCAATAGAAATGATTCGATGTAGAGCCTCCGCAGACTAACTGGAATAATCTTAAAATTCATTGTATTATAGCGGTAAGAGGAGGGATCCTTAGTGGCACAATTGTTCGAGGTATTGTATTGGGTGGCTATGATTGGTATGTCTGTTGTCTTGGCGGGTACCACCATCCTTGTCTGCGCGCTCGGCTTCAAGTTTATAAAAGACCGCCGCAGAGTGCTTGGCGCCAGTTGTATCGCCTTCTCCATGGGAGCCGCCGCTTTAATCGTGTTTATGATTAACTTCAAGTTTATCCTTCCGGCCTGATTGCGGCGATCGTTTCACTCCTTCATTGCAGATACTATACTCTATGAAGGAGTGAGAGGATGGCTTGTGCAGATGGACAGCTTCATTCGCTGAGACCTATCAACTACTTATATATAAGTTGAACTTTAGACTTACCGAGCCGGCATAGAACGCAACTGCGGTGAATGTTTGGACTTCCGGCCGCTGTTGTCGTAAGAATTTCTTGATTTTAACCGCAGATAGCGGTAGAAATCCGAAGACTGGTTATGCTTCCGAAGCGAGCTTTCCTACGGAAAGCTTTCAGGCGGACACTACCGTTCCTCCAGTTCCAAAATCCCCCTCCGCTGCTTTTGCCTCTAGGTAGTTCTTTAGTTCAATTTATATAGAAGCAATTGCTATGACGGGCAGGTAATGGGCAATATCTCTGCAAAAGAGGGTTCATGCCTATACCC
This sequence comes from Paenibacillus sp. IHBB 3054, assembly GCF_051594305.1. Lineage (NCBI taxonomy): Bacteria > Bacillati > Bacillota > Bacilli > Caryophanales > Paenibacillaceae > Paenibacillus > Paenibacillus sp. IHBB 3054. The sequence goes on from NZ_JBOFBG010000010.1 coordinate 164,803, forward strand.
GTACTTTACGACCCGATCAGCTTTCTCTTAAAGACAACAATAATATCTCTGGAAGCCCCCTGCGCCTGGCTGGTATCAAAACAGGATACAAGCTCCCAGCCCTCCTTACCATAAAAATTCAGCTCCTCCTGAAATTCCGAATTATCAACTCTGCCGCCCCAAAATCCGCCGGTCTTAAATTTAATTGTTTTGTATTCCCATCGCTCCATGTGTCCGCTCCTTTCTTATAAGTGATTATTTGCTTGATGTGTACTCTTCCTCCAGAATGGAATACTGGTAAGAATCATGCCAACTTCCCTTGTACCACTTGTGTCCTCTCAAATGCCCCTCGTCCCTCATTCCGGCCTTTTGCAGCACTTTGGCAGAGCCTGTATTCTCTGGACGGCAGGTCGCATATATTCTGTGAAGAGCTAGTTGCCCGAAGCCGAAAGATATTAGAGCACAAGCCGCCTCGGCCGCAAACCCCTGCCCCCAATACCGGGAATTAAAGCAATAACCTATCTCTCCCTGGCCCTGCTCAGGCGTATGAATTCCGCAACCGCCAATCAGCTGATTGGTCTCTTTCAGAACCACTGCAAATTCAAAAACTTTACGCGGCTCCTGATGCTGCTGGCTGATTGTTAAATGAAGATAGGCTCTTGTTTCCTCTTCCATGTTGGGCCCCCACATCATATGCTCTACTACCCTTGGGTCCGATGCGTAGCTGTGAACCGCTGCAAAATCCCCGGGCGAAAACTCCCTGATCATCAGCCGTTGTGTTTCAATGATCAATTCAGGTCACTTCCTTAATAGTAGTAATGCACCGCATGGTTCATTTATGCTCTCCAGTATATCAGGCACACTAAATATTGGAAATACAAAAAGACTCCAAGGCGATTAACCTTGAAGTCTCATTCTGCACGTCATGAAGGGTGTTACAAACGTTTCTCTGGCGTTTTGCGAAAAGTACGTTTTAGCAAAAGCACCATGAAAACCACTACAAAAACAATAAAAAAAGCTGTCAGGAAAAGTCCTGTTCCTACCCAAAAGCCGTAATCAAAAAGGCCTGCAACATCTTCTGGTGTGAAGATAAGATTGATTACTGTTGGAATAGTTATAAATATCAAAGCGTATATTAACGCCTCTTTCAGTATCTTTGACACTAAACGACACTTCCCATTCAGCAAGGCTCAGCCGCAGGCTTGCCAGCATCGTCCTTCGTACGGAAGGAGGAACCGCAGCCGCAGGTGGCGGTGGCATTCGGGTTATTAATGGTGAATCCGCCGGTCATACCGGATTCTTCGAAGTCAATCTCAAGACCGTTGAGATAACGAATGTCGTCCTTACTTACAACTACCTTGAGATCAGCGACATCCAGGTAGACATCCTGCTCGCTCTCGTTATCGTCAAAGCCCATGGCGTAGGAGAACCCGCTGCAGCCCCCCGGTGTTACGCCAAGGCGAAGGAACATGTTAGGCAGCTCCTGCTCAGCCAGCATTGTCTTGAGTTGTTCTGCAGCTGTTTCACTAATTGTAATCATGATCTCAACCTCCTGAAAGTTTGTTAGCCTATCTGCTTCTTATGCTATGACAGCCTTCCGGCCAAAAGTAATTTTCTATATTAAATTAAGTATACCCCACTCTTCCCATGCCCTCAAGTCATATCTGGTGCATTGGAAAGGATTTATCCGCTCTATACTTCAAGTCTCAGCGGTTGCTCACCCTTGGAGAGAGGTTTATAATAGGGGAAGCGATATACGTAAAAATTCGGAAAATTGTCACGGAGGCCATCAAAGCCTCCATTTTTTACGCTGGACAACGCGTGTTTTAGTAATTTTCGGTTACGATTCTGCGGGTGTATTCACCTCGCCAAACCTTCAGGAGGAAATCATATGTCTACTCTTATCACACCCCACACAGACGCCAGAATGGCGAACATTATCGAAAAGGTTCGCGGCGGAGAACGATTAAATTTGGAAGACGGCGTTTATTTATATGAGAGCAACGATTTGCTCACGATCGGCCAGCTGGCTAATGAAGTCAACCAGCGCAAGAATGGAAACAAGGTATATTTTATCGAAAACATGAGCCTTTATTTCACCAATGTTTGCGAATCCCACTGTGCATTCTGCAATTTCCGCAAGGATGACGGAGAAGAAGGCGCTTATACCCTTTCCGGTCAGGAAATGGTGCAATATGTCGAACAGCATATTCATCCCGGCGTACGCGAATTCCATATTGTCGGCGGCCATAATGATAAGGTGCCCTTCCAATATTACGTTGATTCGCTGAAAGCTCTGCATGAGCGGTTTCCTGAAGTTACCTTAAAAGCCTATACTGCGGCGGAAATTGATTTCTTCACCCGGATCAGCGGACTCAGCATCCGTGAAGTACTGGAGCAGCTGCGCGCAGCAGGACTCCAATCGCTTACCGGAGGCGGAGCTGAAATTCTTTCTGACCAATACCGTAAAAAAATGCGTGTTGATAAAGCAAACGTCGAAGAGTATCTGGAAGTGCACCGGGTTGCCCATCAGATGGGCATGAAGACGCACACCACCATGCTCTACGGCTCCATCGAATCGCACGAGGACCGCATCCGCCATATGCTGCAAATCCGCGAGCTGCAGGATGAAACGAACGGTTTTATGGTATTTATCCCGCTGTCCATGCAGCCCAAGAACAAAAACGCTGGGATTATGCGCCGCAACTCGGCGTATGAAGATCTTAAGACGATTGCGATCAGCCGTTTGATGCTGGATAATATTGACCATATTAAAGCTTACTTCATTAATATTGGCGCACAGCTCACTCAAGTTGCTTTAAGCTTCGGAGCTTCCGACGTGCATGGCACGATTTTAAAAGAACGGATCAGTCACGCCGCAGGTGCTTTAACTCCTGAAGGTCTGACACGCGAAGAATTGATCTGGCTCGTAAAAGGCGCCGGACGGATTCCGGTTGAACGGGATACCTTCTACAATGAAATCAAGGTTTACGAATAATTAAACGACTGAAGTTAACCGAAATTGTCCTTCGCAGCTGCAAAAACATATTTGAGCACTACTCGAAAGGAAGATCGGTCTGCATGAGAACATTACTCGTCCTGGGTGGCGGCTACGGCGGCCTTGCCCTTATCCAAGAACTGCTCAACAACCATCTCCCTCATGATATGGAGATCGTCCTAATCGACCGGATGCCTTATCAGGGAATCAAGACGGAGTATTATGCGCTTGCTGCAGGGACGGTGAACGATTACCATTTACGCATCCAGTTTCCCGTGCATCCGCGTCTGACCGTCCGATATGGTGAAGTAGGCTCCATTGATCTGGAGAGCAGAATGATATTCATGGAGACCGGTGAGCCGGTTTCCTATGATATCCTGGCGATCGCTCTCGGCTGTACAGATAACTATCATGGCATTCAAGGAGCAGAGCAATATACCTGCAGTATCCAGAGCTTCTCAGAAACGCGGGAAACGTATCGCCGGCTGAATGATGTGAAGCCTTATGGAACGGTTAATATTGTAGGCGGGGGATTAAGCGGAGTGGAAATTGCCGCAGAGCTGCGTGAAAGCCGTCCTGACCTGAATATTTCTATACTCGATCGCGGGGAACGCGTGCTGTCGGCTTTTCCGGCGAAGCTGTCCAAGTATGTGGAAGAATGGTTCAGCGAACACCATGTCGAAACACTGGGCAAAATTTCCGTATCTCATGTAGAAAAGGATGCCATCTATAATGGCACCCAGGCTATTCCTGCTGATGTTACTGTATGGACCGCCGGAATCCAGCCGGTCCGGGTAGTCCAGCAGCTCGAAGTAGCGAAAGACCGCAGTGGCCGGATCATGCTGGACCAATATTACAATATAGCGGATTATCCGGAAGTGTACGTGCTCGGCGACTGCGCCAGTCTTCCGTTCGCTCCAAGTGCTCAGGCAGCCGGAGCGCAAGGGGAACAGGTAGCACATGTCCTTCAAGCGCTGTGGCGCGGCGAAACACCGAAGCTTCATGCGATCAAGCTGAAGGGAACGCTTGGTTCCCTGGGCAAACATGCCGGTTTCGGGCTGATGGGCCGCCGCTCCGTCATGGGACGCGTCCCCCGTCTGCTGAAAAGCGGCGTACTTTGGATGTCCAAACGGCCTTTGGGTTAAATTAAGGTAGGCCAAAGATAGGACTAACCTTCGGCTAGTCCAGTTCCAGATTGTCCCATGCTTCCTGTTCCTTAATAGCGGCCTCGATGGCTGCTTCCAGTTCCTCTGGAGAAGCTGCTTCAATAATTTCGCCGTCAACCATGGCGAATGGCTGCAGGTAGCACTCGCCGCAGTTGTTCAGACAACCGTATTCAATTACATCGTATTCCGGATTTTGTTCCAGCTTTTTTTTCAGCGGTTCCGTGCCATGGCCAATATTACTGGCACAAAATTCAATAATTGGTCTCATGATGCTCTCCCTATTCTGCACTAACCATTTTATTTTTTAACTTTTTGTACTATAATGAACTTACGAAAGGAGTGATTGAGAAATGAGTGAGAATGTACAAAGCACCACCATGTATGATGAAGTACTGGAAGTGCTCGATAAACTTCGTCCGTTCCTGCAGCGCGATGGCGGTGACGTCGAACTGATCGATGTTGAAGACGGCATTGTTAAGTTGAAGCTTATGGGTGCCTGCGGCAGTTGCCCTAGCTCCACGATCACGTTGAAAGCCGGGATCGAACGCGCCCTCCTTGAAGAAGTAGAAGGCGTAGAAGAAGTTGTTCAAGTATTCTAATCCCGTTTGATACCGATCCCGGATCTTCTGAGAAGAAGACCCGGGATTTTTTTGAACTATAAGAATTTATAGGCTTCACACTATAAATTATCCTTCTATTTCTCGCTGTAACGGATACCGTCCTTTTGAGGACGGCGAAGCCGTTTCCACTTGTTATATGTATTATAGAGGATTTCACATTTCGCAACAACCGGAGTGCGAAAAACCCCGCATGCCTATTTCTGGCATGCGGGGTTTTCCGTCGTTGTAATTCTGTTAAGTCAGCTAAGGCAGCAGCTTAAAATGCAGGGATAATCGCACCTTCGTATTTCTCTTCGATAAATGCTTTAGCTTCCGCAGAGTTCAGAGCTGCAGCCAGCTTCTGGATGGCATCGGAATCCTTGTTATCAGGACGGGATACCAGCAGGTTGGCGTAAGGGGAATCTGCTCCTTCAATGAACAATGCATCTTTGGTTGGAACAAGGCCGGCTTCAAGTGCAAAGTTGGTGTTGATCAGAGCAATATCCACTTCATCAAGCTGGCGTGGCAGCATTGCTGCATCCAATTCAATGATCTCAAGTTTCTTTTTGTTTTCGGTAATATCCGCTTTGGTGGAAGTGATATTAGTGTCGTCTTTCAAGGTGATCAGGCCGTTTTTAGCCAGCAGGATCAGTGCGCGTCCACCGTTGGTGGCATCGTTCGGAATCGCTACTTTCGCGCCGTCAGCCAGTTCGTCAATCGATTTGATTTTTTTGGAATAAGCGCCGAAAGGTTCAACGTGAACAGCAGTTACCGATACCAGATCCGAGCCGTTCTTTTTGTTCTGGTCATCAAGGTAAGGCTTGTGCTGGAAGAAGTTCGCATCCAGTGCCTTTTCGGCAAGCTGTGTGTTCGGCAGGATATAGTCTGTAAATTCTTTGATCTCCAGCTTGATGCCTTGTGCTTCAAGCAGCGGAGCGATAGCCTTGAGAATTTCAGCATGCGGCACAGGAGATGCGCCGACCACGAGGGTTACAGGTTCTGCAGCCGGTTCGGTCGTTGGTTCTGCAGAAGCATCTGTTGATGGTGCATTCGTTGCGGCGGAATTGGCCACGTTATTGGTATTGTTATTGTTGCCGCAAGCAGCCAGCACCAATACCAAGGTCAAGCTGAAAAATGTGAGCAGTACTTTCTTCATCTGTAAATCCCCCTTTATTAAATGTATGAATAAGGCTATATATGGACGTACCTTATTTCCGGGTGAAAAATTTGACCAGCCGGTCTCCGGCCATTTGCAGCAGCTGAACTAGTATAACCATCAGCACTACGGAGATAATCATAACTTCTTTCTCATACCGGTAATAACCGTAGCGGATTGCCAGGTCACCAAGACCGCCGCCGCCGATCATACCCGACATCGCGGTGTAGGAAACGAGCGTAACGAGAGTGATGGTCACTCCGGCAAGCAAGCCTGGACGAGCCTCGGGCAAAAGCACACGCATAACGATCTGCCCTGTGGAAGCTCCCATTCCTTGTGCTGCTTCAATCACGCCCCGGTCAACCTCACGCAGTGCCGTCTCCACCAGTCTGGCAAAAAACGGAGCCGCACCGATGACCAGCGCCGGGATCGTACCGAGCACACCTATCGAAGTCCCCATAATCGACTTGCTGAAAGGAATCAATGCTACCATTAGAATGAGAAATGGAACGGAACGCAGGATGTTTACAAGCAGCGATAATACCGAGTAAATAACCCTGATAACAATGTTATTTGTTCTTCCCCATAAATATAACACAATTCCGAGTGGTAAACCAAGAATAATTGTGAATATTCCGGAAAATGCCAACATTTTTAGTGTAGCCACTGTAGCATCGAGCATTTCTTCCCAATTAATCGTATTAAAATTCAAGCCGCCCACTATGAAATCACCTCCACATCAAGCCCCTGCGCCGTTAACTCGGCGATTGTGGCTTCAACCGCTTCAGGAGACCCTTCAAAACGGACAATCAGTTGGCCATAAGGCACATCTTTAATTGTGGAGATTGTCCCCTGCAAAATCGCAAAGTTGACCCCGGTGCCGCGGGCCACATGGGACAAGGTAGACTCGTACGTTTTTTGTCCCAAAAAGGTAATCTTGACGGCCTTGCCGAATTCACCGTTCACTGCATCAATGGCCGCCCGAAGAGGCCCGTCCTGCTGAGTTTCACTACGGATAAACTCCTTGGTTACTTCATGCTTGGGCTTCAGGAATACCTCTGCGACATCCCCCTGCTCGATAATACCGCCGCCATGAATGACTGCGACCCGGTCACAGATGCTCTGTATGACATGCATTTCATGCGTAATCAGCACAATCGTCAGATTGAATCGCTTGTTGATATCGAGCAGCAGACGCAGGATGGAATCCGTTGTCTGCGGATCCAGCGCCGAGGTCGCTTCGTCGCATAGCAGCACATCCGGATCACTGGCCAAGGCACGGGCCACGCCCACCCGCTGCTTCTGTCCACCGGACAGCTGGGCAGGATATTTGTTCAGATGTTGTTCGAGACCAACCAGTGTTATCAGTTCCTTCACTTTATGGTCAATTTCTTTTCCCGGAGTGCCCATCAGCCGCAGCGGAAAAGCGATATTATCGTATACCGTAGCCGAAGTGAGCAAATTGAAATGCTGAAAAATCATTCCGATTTTACGCCGCTGCACCTGCAATTGCCTCTGATTCAGCGCCGTCAGATCCACACCGTTCACCCATACCTCACCCTCTGTCGGACGCTCCAGCAGGTTAATGCAGCGGATTAGGGTGCTTTTTCCCGCTCCGGAATGGCCGATTACTCCAAAAACCTCACCTTTTTTGATGGACAGGTTCAGATCCCAGAGCGCTGTAGCGGCCTTGCTGCCTTTTCCGTAGACCTTGGTTAAACCTTTTAGCTCTATCAATTGCTGTCCCCCTCTCTTTATTTCTATTTCTATAACATCAAAAAGACCTCTTACGATCGATTGCAGATCGCAAGAGGCCCTGTGCGTTTATTAACAATGCCTTCTCATCTGCCAAAGACCGCAAACCGCGCGGTATTGTAGGAATTAGCACCATGACATTCATCTAAAACGCGGATTGACGCGTGTTACACAAATCGGTTGCCGGGCTTCATCGGGCCTATCCCTCCGCCGCTCTCGATAAGATTATGATATGAAATTAGTTGCCGTTCTCTGTGAGAAACGAATGCATGCCTAAGTATAGTAAGTTTCAGGTTTTTTGTCAAAGGGAAAGTTTTACTTGGTGCCGTCCCCTGCTTTCAAGGCTGCCGCGTTTTTACGCCACTGCTCATTGCTGTAACGGAACGAAGCGCTTAAAGATTTGCACACCATCTCGAGGCACTGCTTCAAATCCTCCAGATGACTGTCCAAATCTTCAAGCTGAATTTTGTCATGCAGGCCTTGATGTCTTTGCCAGAGATCATCCTGCATTTCCGCATTCATATAATGAATTTCGGCGTTGCGGCGTTTGCGCAGATTCTGCAGCGGCTCCCGGTAAGAGTTCTTGATATTCTCCAGTTCTTCCGCCAGCGGCGCATGCGCTTTGAGCAATTGAAATTGCCGCAACACGGTGAAATACGAGAAATGGGCTTTGACCTTGGTCGTGTTGAGATTATACAGACTGTTCAATACAGTTCCAAGCTTGTCCAGCAGTGAGAAGACACGAATAAAGCCGTTTTTATAAAAATAAACGTACCGGGCATAATCGCCCTGCTCGATCACCGTCATATCATCCATATAACCGGCAACAACCAATTTCCGGTAAAAGGCTGCCGCGAACCAGCTTTGCTCCAACTCGTCCAGGGAGGAAATCAGCCCGCGCGTCCATATCTCCAGCTTGCGGTATTCATGGTCGTGGTCCTCATGCGCGTTCATTTCCTTGCGCAGCATCGCTGCAAGCTTCGCCATGTTGTCCATGGCTTCAGCCAGTACACCGCCGTTCTCGCGCGGCGGTTCTCCCAGTAATATCCGCAGCATGTTTTGTCCTCCTCAAAGTTTTGTAAGCATTACATCCTGAATCTACTTCGTACAAAACTCGCTTCGGAAGCATTCGCTTAGTTTTGTGAGCAATTCTTCCTGATTTTTCTTCGTACAAAACTAACTTCGGAAGCATTAACTTAGTTTTGCGAGCATCGGAAAATAGTTCTTCCATTTTTGGTCGACCACCTTCACAATATCCCCGCACGGTTCCAGCTCATCCGGATAATCAGGCTTCATGCGGGCGTCGATAACAATCGGCAGCTTATAGCCAATGTGATGGCGGTTAACCTCGGATTCTGCGTAAATATCGCTCGCCGGATTAAACCGGGTGAACACAGTCCACAGAAAGGAGGTTTGCGTCTGAGCGGTTTCAGCGGCGTGATCCACCAGGATGACGAGCGGCCATTCTGTTTCGTTGTGGCGCAGTTCGGCGATCAGTCTCAGCGGAAGTTCAGGGTCGTCTATATAGGATGCACCCGATACCGTTAAACATCCTCCGCAATAAGGAACAACGCCGGTAATTCCGGGAAGCACTCCCTCATTATAGGTACGGGGAAGCACCCGAACCGGGGATCCGACGCCCATCATTACGCCTTTACTGCCGCGGTTCAGCTTGTGTCCGGTATAATCCGAGGTATCTTGAGCCGTATTATTCAGCACAACCAGATCAGTTTGCGGATCGAAACGCTCCAGTACCGTCTCCAGCAGCTTGGGGAAATCGCAAAGATCCACCGGCTCATTCGTCAGCAGCAGAAATTTGGTCAAAGACAGCTGGCCTTCTCCCAGAATGCGGAAAGCCGATGCCAGCGCTTCGCGCGAATAGCTTTCGCGCACAACGGCGGATGCGAGCGAATGCGAGCCGGCTTCGGTATAAGACCACAGCGCCTTGACTGACGGCATCAGCAGCGGATAGGCCGGGGACAGGAGGCGCTGAAGAAAATCCTTCAAATAATAATCCTCCTGGCGGGGTTTGCCGGATAAATCGCATCCTTGCGGTGCCACATCCGCTGAACATGCAGGACAGGGAAATCATGCTGCCGGGAATAATATCCATAGGGATCTCCGAAAGGTCCCTCCGGGCGACGCTCCAGCGGCGTTACAAGACCGCGGATAGCGAATTCGGATTCAGCGGGAATCCGGTGTCCGCCCATGGGATCCTTAACCATGGGTAGCCGACGGCCCAGCATCAGCGAAGCCAGCAGCAGTTCAGGCAGCCGCTCCGGCAGGGGAGCAATGGCTGCGGCAATCAGCGCCGGCGGGCCGCCGAGAAATACGGAGACTGGCAGAGCCTCACCGAGCAATTCAGCCTCACGGTGATGAAAACCGCCGCCTTTATGGATTTGCCAATGGACACCTGTTGTATTGTCATCATAAATTTGCACACGGTACATTCCAAGGTTACGGTTTAACGGATTGGTAATACTCTCGGTATATACTAACGGAAGGGTGATCAGCGGCCCGCCATCCTCGTGCCAGCTTGTTACTCTGGGCAATTCTTGCAGCGGGTCGGTACTGCGGCATATGCCCAGCACAGGCGCTTCACCCTGCGGCACATCTTTGACGCCGACCTTGAGCAGATCATACAGCAGGCCTTTTTCTTTCCATATCGCCGAGGGGGTGGGCGGCAGCAAAGTTTCCACCGCCCCCGTCAGCGACTTCATCAGCTGCTCGGGCCGGGTCCCAAATGCCTGGTTTACCCTGCGGACCGTCCCGAATAAATTTGTCGCGACCGGAAAAGGGGTTCCTTTTACATGGGTAAAGAGCAATGCCGGCCCTTCTTCCCGTACCACACGCCGATGAATCTCCGCCAGTTCAAGATAAGGGTCCACCGGAGTATCAATCACAGCGAGATCCTTATCCTTTCTCAACTGCTCGATCCATTGACGCAAATTATCGTATCCCACTTTATTGTTCCTCCTCAAACCTGGCTGAGTGCCCAAAGTCTGATTGGCAGTCTCTACTGAGAACTAACGATACAGGACAGACGAACATTTTGCCTGCATTTAGTTTGATTTATTCTTTCTGCTCAGCTGCCATACACGCACACTCATGTAGCACAAGACTCCGAACAGTCCAGCAATCAGCAAAATATGGGCCAGCGCAGCAAATATGTACAATTGTTCGTTATACAGCGTATGCACCACAGCCGCACCGCTGAGTACCTGCAGCAGGCAGAGCACAACCGCGGCAACGCCCAGAGCCCGCAGCTCAGGCCATGCTCTGTGTTTCCAATAGGCTAAATGTCCAAGCAGTGCGATCAGAACAAACAGCAGTGCCGCCGCAACCCGGTGTACAAACACTATGCCTACACCACCAGACAGCTCGGGAATCCATTCCCCATTGCAGAGCGGCCAGCCGGAGCAGCCCCCCTGTGAATCCGTGTGGCTAACATAAGCTCCGATATAAACGACAATATATGAATATAACGCCGTAAACCACGTTAAGTTGCGGAACCCCCGGCTTACCCCTTGCCCGTAAGCCTCCTCTACGGCTCTAGATTCATGCCGCCGCTTCGTACCCAGCGCGAGCATGAGTGAGCTGGCAAAAGCAATTAAAGAGAAGCCCATATGCAGCGCCATCACCGCAGCAGACTGCGCTCGCATGACCGCAAGCGCTCCCATTCCACCCTGTACCACTACAAAAAAAAGTGTCAGCCCAGCATAAACGAGCAGTTCCTTCTGTCTGCGGGCATAACGCCAAAAAGCAAACATCGATATTAACGACACCAAACCCGCCAACCCACTGAACAAGCGGTGGGTGTACTCAATCATTGATCCCAAGGTATAGGCTGGAATTAGCTTTCCGTGGCAGAGCGGCCAATCATGTCCGCACTCCAGTCCCGATCCCGTCTTCGTGACCACAGCGCCTCCAAGCAAGGCAAAAAACATTGTGAGGCAAGTGATGTAGCTAAGCGTTTTCAATTGATTTGTCGTCAATAGGATCACCCGCATTTTTCATAGGAATGAACTGGATAATATAATGAACTGGATAATATAAGGAAAGAAAGATTAAAAAAACACCGCTTCTGCTCTATCAAGGCGAAAGCGGTGTGCAAACTTCATTACTTGTGAATACTCAGATAAACCTCAAGCGCCGTATTCAGAAAATTCTCAATTTCCTCACGGGATTTGCGCAGCTTATTAACGAATCTTACAAGCTCACGCCCGTCGGTGTAAGCGACAAAGCTGGGAATTCCAAGAATGTTCTGTTCCTGGCTGACATCGCCTACCGCATCAACATCCACCTCTACAAGCGTAAGACGTCCATCGTATTTCTGCTCTACTTCAGGCATAAAAGGATCAATAAACTTGCAATCGGAGCACCAATCCGCCTTGAATATAGCTACGCTCAAGCGCGGTGATTGAATCGCTACCTGAAATTCCGCAGGGGAAGAAATTTTATCCATGGATTATCCAATCCTTTCTTCATCATTGAGTCGGTTACCCTTTAAGTGAAGCAAAATGTGCTCAGGAAGTCAAATAAAATAGACGAAATAAGACATTAATCATAGCATTATTCGTTAGTACGAACACGTTCAGGCTGAAGCTTCATCAGTGGTTTGAGCAGCTTCTGCAAAGCACGCGGATAACTGGCAACCTCCTGGCGGCTTAGCACACCCAGCACAATCAGGAGTACAAGATAAATTACAACAACAGCCGTTCCCACAACCAGACAGGTAATCAGGAAAGCAAGCCGTGCAGGCATCAGATGGGTCAGCATAACTCCCGCTTCGTTCAGGCCGTAGCCAATTCCGCCGGAAGCGAGAACTGCAACGGTGAATCCGCCCCAGCGTTTACCCATAATCTCAAAAGGAACAATGGTTTTGAGCATACGCAGATTAAGATAAGTAATGATGAAGAAGCAAAGCGCCGTTGCTGCGATAATACCGTATATCCCGAAGGCGCGGCTCAGCAGGAAGTTTGAACCTAACTTCACGAGAAGACCTGCCATCACATAATACATGGAAATTCGTGATTTCCCCATTCCCAGCAGAATGGAGTTGGTCGTCATCATTGTAATCTGAAAAATCGTACCAAGCGTCAGCATCGCAACAATCCCGCTGCCGTCAAGACTGCTGAAGATCAGTCCGTTCACAGAATAGGCTGATACAACGAGAGCAAGTACAATCGGTGTTCCCGTTAATATCGAAATACGCATCGCGAGCGTCACCTGGCGTTTCAAATGCTCTTCATCACGCCGGGCGTAGGCCGCTGAGATAATCGGAATCAGCGAGGTGCTTAGCGCAATGGACAACACAGGAGGTATTCCCGCGATACTCTGCGCCCGGCTGCCAAAAATCGCCAAAGCCTGGGTCGCTTCTGCCATGCCGATTTGTCCACTAAGCAATGGCACAATGAAGGAAGTATCGATAAAGTTCACTACCGGAACCGTAATTGAAGATAACACAATGGGTATAGAAAGCTTAAAAATATCCTTGTAAATGCCCAGCAGCGGTAATTTGGCTTCATTGGTTTTATAGAGGGCCACTTGCTCCTCACTGCGGCGCAGCTTTATTGCATAATACAACATGACGCCAAATGCACCGATACTGCCGAGCACACTGCCGAATGACGCGCCGGCTGCCATCCATGTATTGCTGTATCCCTGGCGGAGCAAAATAAAAACGAGCAGCACGGCCGTGGATACCCGGGCAATCTGCTCGACAATTTGCGAGATTCCTCCAGCCATCATATTGTTGCGTCCCTGGAAATAACCGCGCATCATCGCGATGCAGGGGAACAGCAGCAGTGCCGGCGCAATCGCCCGAATGGCCAGGGTGCTCTCTGGAACCTTGGTATGTTCCGCATAATAAGGAGCAGCTATGTACAAGATTGTACTCATCAGCACACCTACAATAGCGGCAAATATAAGTGCGGCCCGGTACACCTGCTGCGCTTCATGCGGCCGGTTCAGGGCGTAACGCTCGGATACCATTTTACTTAGCGTGCTGGGGATTCCGGCTGTGGCCAGCGGCAGCAGCAGCAGGTAGACGTTGTTCGCCTGCGTGAACGAAGCGTTCCCGATATCATCGAATAAATGCTCCAGCGGCACCCGCTGGACAAGCCCGAGCACCCGGGCCACGAGCGCAGCCGCAGCCAGAATAAGCGTGCCTTTGACAAAAGATTCTTTCTTGGACAAACTGTTTCGCCTTCTTCGCTGTTAATTTATTACGATCCAGATAAAGAAAAGGACCACCATGGCAATTTGCAGTATGATTTTGACTACCGTACTGCTGAATAGGCCAAGCAATGCACCGAAGCTAACCTTGACTGCTTTACCGGGATTTGAGCCAGCCAGCAATTCACCTACGAACGCCCCGATAAACGGACCGAGGATCAGTCCAAACGCCGGAATGACAAACGGACCCAGAATCAGACCGATCGTGCTGCCGATGACCGAAGAACGCGAGCCTCCGAACTTTTTGACCCCCCAGGCCCCGACGACATAATCGGCTACAAATAATACGACGACAATCAGTGTCTGAATAATCCAGAACCAGGCTCCGAAGGGCTCGAAGCTGAAGAACCACCCGTATACAAAGAAGGCCAGATAAATCGCCAGCGCACCAGGGAGAATCGGGTATACAGCCCCGGCCAGTCCGACCGCGAATAAAGCAATAATCAGAATCCAACCCAGAATCGCCATTGGCTCATCTCCTTCAAAGTTTTGATAGCACTTACTACAGGATATACTTTTGAATCACTTCAGCAATTCCATCGTCATTATTGGACGCTACCACAGCATCCGCCTCCTGCTTGACGGTTTCCTGGGCGTTGCCCATAGCAACCCCAAATCCGGCCTGCTGGATGGCAGCCAAATCGTTCAGGCTATCGCCAACGGCAACAACCTGTGACATTTCGAGACCCAGCAGCTGGCAAACCTCGCGTATACCGGATGCCTTGTTGACACCAAGCGGATTGATCTCCAGATTATGCGGTGATGAATTGGTAATTTCGAGACCGCCCATATCCTGAAGCCGCATCAGCAGCTTATGGCGGATCTCATCATCCTCTGTGGAATAACCGAATTTGAGCCATTCCCTGCTCAGAATTTCTCCATCCCAGTTGTTCCGGTTGTACACTTCATCCACCGAATACGCCCAGAACCAGATATCGTATTCCTGGGCAATGTCATACATCTGCTGCACCAGCACCGGGTCCATCAGCGAGCGGCGGTACAGCTCATACGGAGCCCGCCATACTTCACTACCATTCACCATAATCATCGGAGTCTTAAGTCCAAGCTGTTCGGCATAAGGCATGGCGCTTTTGGAAGCGCGGCCTGTGGAGAGACAGACATGAACGCCTGCATCAACTGCCTTTTGAATCCATTCTACCGTTTTTGGGGTAATGATTTGTTCATCATTCAGTAAGGTCCCATCCATATCCAGTGCTAACAGGCGGTATTTGGCAGTCATTGCCACCCCTCCAATTTGTATGCTCATTTCAAGAGCTAATTATTTGGTCTCACGACTCGGCAGCATGGCCGCGTCAGTTGTTCGTCGTTCCGTCTGTTCCGCTTGCCGAGTCTGAGCCCTCTGCATTGGCATCGGTTTTCAGACTTTTCTTCGGCACTCCATCCAGTCCGTACTCATAGTCGTACGCGTCAAATATTTTTCGTGCAACCGGAGCGGCACTGCTGGAGCCGAACCCGCCCTCCGGAATAACAACCGCTACAGCAAGCTTGGGATTCTCGCGCGGGGCATAGGCAATAAATACCCCGTTATCGCGCAATTCCCCTTTACCCAGCTGCTGTGAGGTTCCCGTTTTGCGGGCAAAGTCATAAGGGAAGTCATTAAACGCAGTAACATCACTGTTCATGCCCTTTTTGATTTCGTTCCAGTAGGATTTATCAAAGGTTGTAACTTCATCCAGTACCTCGCGTTTGAACTGTTTAACCACGTTGCCCTTGGCATCGGTGATTTTGCTGACCAGCTGCGGCTTGATCCGTACTCCTTCATTCGCCAGTGTCGTTACGTATTGGGCGAGCTGCAGGACCGTATAGCGTCCTTGCTGTCCGAATGAAGCATAGACCAGCGCAGCCTGGGCACTGCCGGCAGCCTTGGTATCGGTATAGTTGATCTGTCCGAGATATTCATTGGGCAGTCCGCTTTTTGTAGATACACCGAGGCCGAATTCCTTCATATATTTATCCCAGACATTAATACCTTCACTATGATATTTCTCCCATAATTTCTTGCCAACCATGTCCACCATGAACGCATTGGAGGATTTCTCAATCGCTCTGGACGGGTCCATAGGGCCATACACGTGGCCGGAAGAATTTCGCACGGAGGATTTGTCATTTTTCCCGAAGTGGGCAATCCCTCTGTCTGTATAGATAGTCGAAGTAGTGAATAAGCCTTCATTCAGTCCTACAAGCACACTCAGAGGTTTAATGGTTGAACCGAGCAGCACCGTGGAGCCGAACTCATGACCCGACATCCCGGAGGAATACGGTGTAATGGTTCCGTTCTGGTAGTTGCCCATTATTTTCTTCCACACCTCGGTGTCCATTTTCTCGGCAGTCCACACGTTGGTGTCATAATCAGGCATGCTGGCCATCGCAACAATATTGCCGGTATCGACTTCCATAGCTACGGCATAGCCGGTCAATGCATTCGGGTGTGTCTTGCCTTGTACCGAATTCGAGTGCAGCCATCTGATTTGCTCTGTAATGGCCTGCTCGGTCTTGAGCTGAACGTTCTTGTTGATCGTCATCCAGACATCGTTACCCTTGACGGGGGGCACGACCGCCTCCACCTTCTCAGCCATATTCTGCGGACTCACCGAGATCACCTGATATCCGTTCTTGCCGCGCAGCTCCCGCTGATACTGCAGTTCCAGGCCATCGAATCCGACAAATTCATCGTCTTTATAAGTAAGGCCGGGGTCCGCATCCAACTGTTTCATCGCATTCTGAATATTCTTATAAATATTCAAGCTGTTGGATGACTTAAAGGGTTTGATATATCCGACAGTCTGTGCGGCTACAGATTCCTTGTCATAATGCCGGTTGCTTTCCTCCACAATCTCAAGTCCGGGATATTCGCTCTTGTGCTCCATAAAGTAGGCCACTTCCTGCGAAGTAAGACCGGCCTTGATGCGCCGCGCCATAAAACCCGAATATTTCCGGAAATACAGATCCAGGGAATCAATAATATCTTTTTCAGTCAGCTTCTCAGCATTCGGATCACCATAGGCGCTAAAGTCCTTAACCAGCTTGGCCGCAAGGGCATCTGATTGGGCCTGCGCCTCCGGCGTGAGCACGGTTTCTCCCGTCACCTTATCCGTAACCTTGGCCGTGTATTCTTTAGTAAGTGTAATATACAGCGACTGCACAGAAGTCGAGTAAGCGATGGGCTCCCCTCCCGCTGCACGAATGTTCCCTCTTATTGCGGCGAGCGGCACATTTTTGGTATCGCGGCTTGTCTCCACCTCAGTCAGAGTTGGCCCTTCGACGAACTGTAAAACGGCAAGACGGACAATGATTACACAAAAGATAACAAATGTGCTAAAAAAGAATACATTGATCCGTAGGCCAAGCGAACTTTTGCTGTTGCTTTCCTCTGGGGGTGAGGCCTGCTTACGGAAAAAACTCACAGTTTTTCACTCCTCTACATCTAAAATAAACCTTTGTACCTGCGCTGACTCCATGTAAGGCCAAAAGTTCCTTACAGGCGCTTGGTCCAGTCACGATTCCCAGTCACAGGCATCAAAAATTGCACGTGCGGCCAGTGTGCGCACGAGAGTGTTCATATTATCTTTCCTCAACATCGTTTCACATGCTGTATTGTATCATAGAATCAAGGCATTCCGCTTCCTTGCTCAAAGCATACTTTCTTTGACATGGGTTTTATCGAAATCCTTGGGATTAAACCAATCCCCGCTGACTGCCCAGGTGGAATCGAGTGGAATCCAGGCCTGCCGGTCCGTGATGTACACTTCATTCCAGGCATGGGGGCCGGATCCCCCTTGGCCGTCGTAGCCCTGACCGGTCACTACGCGCACTTGAAGCCCCTGGGAGCGGGCCATCACTGCATAAAGACGTGCATAATCAATACATACACCGATCCGGGTATCAAAGGTATCCTGCGGAGTCTGCTCCTTCCAAATCCGGTTCTGCTCATAATTCTCGGCTTTGGCATAATCATAAGAGATCCTGGAGCCGACCCAATCATACAGCAGTCTGGCCTTCTTCTCATCCTCGCCGGCTTGTCCCGCTATATCGGAGGCAGCACCCACGATGTCGGGTGAAATCTCATGGTCGAGCACTTCGTATTTCCGCCGGAGGATATCCGTCATCTCGGCGGCAACCGCCTTGGTCAGAACCGGCAACTTACTGCGCACATTCTCACCGGCAAGGGGTTCGAAGACCGCAGATGCGCTTTGCCGGTAGATTGGGGATGATTCCACATAACGGCTGAACGTGCTGTCCGGATTCAAGCCCACGCCGATGTACAAAGCAAAAACAAGCAACAGGGCGCGCACAAGGCCGGTAGCCAGACCGATGACAGCTCCGCTGAGACGGCTCACCTGAGTAATCTTCCTGTTTCCGGACCTGCCCGAAAGGCGCGGAAGGGAAATCGGAAGCAGCATAAACAGCAGGCCCAGCAGCAGGCGGATAAGACTGTAGGACAAGAGCAGCAGCAGCAAAAAACGCACAAGCGGCGAACCCGCCAGAACGGACACCGCCGTATAGTATAGCTGCTGCCACTGGCTTAATTGGATATCCGGAAGCTCAATTCCACCTGCCCAGGTCTGTACACGGGGCGAGAGGTAAAAGGCGGCCGGAATGGCCAGGGCCAATGCAGCTATGGCAAGCAGCCCGGTTCCGAGCAGCCCAAACAACCCTCCCGCTGAGCGGCCAAACCCCCGGCTCCAGCCCTGCAGCAGCGAGAAGAGCACTATCAGCAGAAGGAGGATAGTGATGATATTGGCATCACTAATACTGTCCATCCAGCTGTTCAGCATAGCCTCTCCTCCCTTTCTTTCGCATCAGCTTGTATTTTAATTACCGGCCCCATTCTTCCGGGCTTCATCAATAAAGGTTTTGGTAGTATCGTTAACACTCCACTTTCCAAGACTGACTCCGCGGAAAGTCACTTCCACTTTATCCTCACCAGCTGCACCCTTCACTTCAAGATTGGGTGTTGTGATCGTAAACGTACCGTCACCGCCTGAAGTATATTTTGCTTCTTTCGCTTCTTTCAGCATAACTTCCTGCGCTTCGCTCTTCAGGGTGCTGACCGTTCCATCCGCCACCTTATTCACAGCGTCTCCAATCTGATCCATTGTAACCCCGCTGTAAATGAACAGACCCGCAACGATAACAATAACAATCGCCCATTTCAGAACCGTCTTGACCAGATTAACAACGGCAAACAGCAGTACTAGCGCAATAACGATAACTAGCCAATTCTCTCTGATAAACTGTGACCATACTTCCGGATCCATCAATTTCCCAACACCCCTATCAAAAATTTCATCACACCAGGGAGCAAGTCCCCATTAATACTAATTATTATACATGAATGCCTCTTATAATTCATGATTACCCACCCGTTCAGGTGGAATCCCCCAATAAAATGGTATAAGCCCCCCTCGACTCACGTAAAGTACAAGTAGGCTTAACCATTCCCCATTAAAAAGCGCCACCCTGCGCCAGCGCAGAAACGGCCCTTTCGGAGGTGTATTCCGTGAAAACCGCACTGTGGCTGTATTTATTTCTTTTCCTGGCATTCTTTGATCTGCATGCCCAGTACCCCATTCTTACCCCCTTTGCTATCTCACTGGGGGCGGGACCGGCCTTCATCGGCTGGATGATGGGCATGTATTCCCTGACCCATCTTCCCGGCAACCTTCTGGCCGGGGTACTGGTTGACCGCAACGGCAGCCGCCGCTACATCGTCTTCAGCCTGACGGTTGCAGGCGCCATTCTGCTGCTTCAGGCCCACGCTCAGCTTCCCTGGCATCTGCTGCTGCTTCGGGCGGCCAGCGGCTTCGCCCTGGCATTTCTGTCTCCGGCCTGCATGACCCTGCTGGCTTCCCTCTCGTCAGATCCCATCACGCAGGGCAAGTATATGTCCGGCCATGGCATCATCCATACGCTGGCTTCGGTTGTATCGCCAGCTGCCGGAGCCTTTATCGTCCACCAGGCCGGGTATTCCGGCACCTTCAGCACCTTGGGCTGGCTGCTGATTGCCACTGGTGTGATGGCCTTCTTCAGTGTACCTAAGTTCTCCGGCAGTATGGCAGCCGCTAAAACCCTACAGCCGCTGCAAGAGCACCAGGTTCAATCTGAAAAACCACATTCATCCGTTACCAAGCGATATTATCTGCTGCCCTTTTTCGTCTCCTGCTCGCAGGGGGTACTGTTCTTTGAGCTTCCTTTGTCACAGGGGAGCAACGGGATCGTATCCACCGGGATTCTGCTTTCGCTTCTCAGCCTGGGGGCACTCTTGACGCTCAGCCTGTTTTTCCTGAACCGGCTCTCTCCGGTTGCAAGAATTGCTGTGGCACTGCTCGGCATGGCGCTGTGTTTCTTCGCACTTGCAGCATTCACCAGCATTCCCGCAGGGGTTGTCCTCTTCCTGCTGGGAGCAGCGAAAGGTATACTGTTTCCGGCGATGGCTTCGCTGTTCATCAGTCTCGGGGCAGGCGGCCATCTGGGCCGTACCTTCTCGCTGCAATCCATTGCGATGTCTCTCGGCGCTTTTGCCGGACCGGTGGCTGCAGGACAGCTAAGGGACTTCGTTTCTCCTTATTTCATTGCATTTGTCCTGCTCATGACCGCACTTCTGCTATTACCTCCAAGAGATACCGGGAAAAGCGCGGCCTACCGTGCGGACTTGAACAGCCATGCCGCTTGAGCCGGCAAAAAAGGAGCTGCAGTTCCCCTCGTTTATCTATTGAAGATAATGATCAGTCCGGCAGAATTAAATCTGCCAGTCAACCCCGCAATCACCCGGCCTCTCTTTGAGCCGGGTGATTGTTGCTTTTTACGACATTTCCCGGGGAATGAACACATTTTGTCCCTCAGCTGTTAAAAATGACGAAGCTTAGGTAATATACTTAATAAGCATATGACCGTGTTCATTAACATGCTTAAGATCACAAATCCCGTCATTACCACTTATTATCCGGGGGGGCGACAGATTATGTCCATTATCATCATTGTCGAAGGCAAAAACGACCGCAGCAGATTGCGGCGACTGCTGGCGCCGGAGGTCGACATCCTGTGCACCTTCGGTACGTTGAATACACTCAAGCTGGAATCGCTGCGGCGTAAAATCGGAGACGGAGAAGTTTATCTATATATGGACAACGACAGCTCGGGTAAGAAAATCCGCGGAATTCTGCGCGATGCTTTTCCAGACGCGGTCCATATTTATACCCGAAAAGGCTATGCGGGAGTAGAAGGTACTCCCGATGAATACAATCTCACCCAGCTTGAAAAAGCGGGGTTGGAGGAGTACATCATCTATCCGCAGCCGCAGCCATTCCCGTTCCTGGAACCATAGCGGCAGCAAAAAACGCCTTGTTCACCCTTCGCATGTAACCGGAGGATGAAGCAAGGCGTTTTAATGTTCAAAACATTTTAATTGGGCGCCAGCTTCTTCAAAGCACCGGCAAGGAATTCAGGTGTCACATTTTCTGTATCTCCCGCATCATATAGTCCGCGCAACCGGTTCTCCGGGTCTACAAGACCTATAAGATTAGCGTGGGCAAAGTTATCCTTGTCATTCCCATAAATAAGCACTTTAAACGAATCGGCAGCCAACTGCCGCACCTGCTCCTGATCTCCGCGCAGAAAATACCAACCGTTATAATCGGCGTGGAACCGGTCTGCGAACGTCTTGATGGCCTCGCGTGTATCATTCTTGGGATCAAATGAGATGGAGACAAATTCCACATCCTTGCCGAAGCTGCCGTCCTTGACCAGCAAATCCTGGGTCTGTGACAGCATATAGGTAGTGATGGGGCATACATCCGGACATTCCGTAAAGAAGAAATAAACCAACCGCGCTTTCCCCTGCGTATCCGCAAGTGTTACTTGCTTGCCATCCACATTTTCAAGAGAGAAGTCCTGTACCTCCCCGATGACCGGCAGCTGCTTTTTCCCTAAATCCAAGGATTGAATCACTAAGTAAAGGGCCATTCCCAAAGCCAGGGCCAACAGCAGCCAGGTCCATTTGTAACGTTTCAAGGTATGCACAGGTGTACTCTCCCCCTCTTAAACGTGAGTCGTATTCAGCACAAGCACGATCAGACTGACGGTCAGGTAATTAATGGAGAAGAAGAAGTTCTTCTTCGCCCAGGCATCGTCATCCTTTGCCTTGAAGCCCGTCAATGTCAAGTACAGCCAGGCAACGGACAACGCGGCAGAAATAACAAGGTAGAATATCCCTGCATAATCATAAACGTACATCAGAACCGGAATAGGCAGCAGCAATGCCACATAGGGAATCATCTGGAACTTGGTGCGGCGTGTTCCCTTAACGACTGGAAGCAGCGGAAATCCCGCAGCTCTGTACTCTTCCTTGCGGCGGATGCCCAGAGCCCAGAAATGGGGCGGCTGCCACAGAAACAGCATTGCGAACAGCAGCCAGGCACCGAGATCCACATTACCTGTAACTGCAACATATCCGATAACCGGAGGCATGGCTCCCGAGATTGCACCTACAGAAGTACTCCAAGTAGATGTTCTTTTCAGCCAAAGGGTGTAAACTACTACGTAAACGAACATGCCGAGTATGCCGAACAGCCCGCTGAGCACACCGGAGAATGCAAACAGCACAGCAAGACCGGCAATGCCAAGCCCGATGGCATAGAGCAGAACCGTATTCGGCTTGAGTCGGCCCGTAGGCAGTCCGCGTTCACGGGTTCGTTCCATCTTCATATCCAGGTCGCGGTCAAAATAATTATTAAATACACAGGCCGAAGCCATGACTAGCATTGTACCGAGCAAGGTCAGAATCAATCGGCCGTATTGCACGTCCCAGCCCGAAGCCACCCAGTATCCTGCAAAAGCAGCGATAAGATTGGAGCGGATAATGCCGGGTTTCGTCACTGTAATAAAGTCACGCCAGCTTGCACCTTCCTTGGGTGATTTGGCAGACATGGCTGCGGAATCGGAAGAAGCTTGATATCTCAATTGATTGTCCACGTTTGGTGTTCCTCCTTCTAAGGGACTTCTAACGTTCCGCCGGAGTCAAGAACCATTTTATCGTTCTTAATTAAGAATTTTTACCACTCCGCTGTTAACTTTATCATATCAAACCGGGAAAGACTTTGACAATCATTGACCAAGATGTTCATCAATTTGACAATTACGTGAAAATATTTATTTCCTCCTCCCTAAATAACTGGACGCAAAATTGGGTAGTTATTAATAGAGAACTTCCGTACAAAGGAGATCTGACCAATGGATACTGCTACACATTTTGTTATGGGCCTGGGACTGGCCGGCCTTTCCTTCGTTGATCCCGCCGTCGCCTCCCATGGAACACTAGCCGGGGCTGTCATGGTTGCCACTGTACTGGCCTCGCAAGCACCGGATGCCGATACTGCATTGCGTCTCAAGGACAATGCGCTTTATATCCGCAATCACCGGGGAATCACCCATTCCCTGCCATTCCTGCTGCTGTGGCCGGCTTTGATCACACTGGTGATCGGACCGCTATTCGGATTTACCGATGTACATTCTCTAAGCCATATTGCTCTGTGGAGCTTCATCGGCGTAGCCGTTCATGTATTCTCCGATTTGTTCAACACGTATGGGACACAGGCCGCGCGTCCGTTCACAGAGAAATGGATTGCCTGGAATATTATCCACATTTTTGATCCGTTTATATTCGGCAGCCATGCCGCGGCAATTATTCTCTGGGTCAGCGGGATGATTCCACCGGCACCTTTGTTTATCACCCTGTATGCCAGTATCGTGATTTATTATATTTGGCGGACCCTCGTGCATGCCCGGATTACGCGCAATATCAAGAACAAAGATATGCATCATAATCCCGGCGACCGTTATTATGTCATCCCCACGATCTCGCCATCGCGCTGGAATGTGGTCAAAGCCAAACCGGACGGCAGCTATAACGTCGGATTGCTGAGCGGTGGGCGGCTGGAATGGTTCAAACATGCGGTGTGCTCCACCCACCCCGCTGTAGAACATTCCAAATCCCATCCGGACATTCAGGCATTTCTTTATTTCACCTCATATGCTGTAGCCGAGGTCGAGGAACTGCCCTCCGGTTATATTGTACGCTGGGGCGATGTGCGTTATTTACACCGCAAGCAATTCCCTTTCGTAGCGGTGCTTGTAATGGATAACCAATATCATCCGCTTAACACCTATGTAGGCTGGCTCAGCAGCGAGAAACTGGATGAACGGTTCGCCATTGATCCGGGCTCCGCAAAGCTGTAGTCCATAGCAGAAGGCGTCCGGTTCCCGGACGCCTTCTTTGCTCTGGCATGAATTACCGCTCTTGACGCCTGCCGCAACATAAGGCACAATCACCATAAAGCGTTTTCAATGAATTTTAGATGTTTATTAAGCATCATTTATTACTGCATATTATATAGTTCCTTATATTACAAAAAATCCGCAGCACATAAGCGCTGCGGGATCATTCACTTACTATTATTAGAAAGGAAGGCTGGCAATTATGGGTAAAGGTCTGTCGCTTTGGTTCGCATGTTCTTCGATTCTAATGCTAACAGCTGCTTCTATCTCCATCAGCTTTAACATCTGGCTTGCGCTCCTGCTTGGCGTTCTCTGTGTCCTGAACATCGGCTGGGGGTTTATTGTCAAAGCCAGACTGAGACGCAAAGCGGAGGCAAGGCAGGCCTCTTAACGTAACGGGAGGAAGCCCATCCGTTCCTTAACGGCGGCAAGGTTCTGCGCCGCCACGATGCGGGCGCGTTCCGCGCCTTCGGCAAGAATATCACCAAGCGTGCCGGAGCTGCGGATTTCATAATATTTCTGCTGAAGCGGCTCTAGCGTAGCCACCAGCACTTCACCAAGCTCCTTTTTGAATCCTCCATACATTTGGCCTTCATAACGGTCGGCAATCTGCTGCAGGCTCATTCCCGAGCACTCGGCATAAATGCTCATCAGATTGCTGATCTCAGGCTTGTTTGCGGGATCATACACCACTTCACGGCCGGAGTCGGTCGTAGCACGGCTGATTTTTTTGCGGATCACATCCGGCGGATCAAGCAGTGCGATATAGCTGCCCGCGTTTGGATTGCTTTTGCTCATTTTTTTGCTGGCGTCGTCCAGCGACATAATGCGTGCGCCCACTTCAGGAATATACGGCTCCGGAACCGTGAAGAATTCACCAAACCGGTGATTGAAACGTCCGGCCAGATCTCTCGTCAATTCCAAATGCTGCTTCTGATCCTCACCAACCGGTACGAGATCGGCATTGTAAATGAGGATATCGGCAGCCATCAGCGATGGATAGACGAAGAGGCCTGAGCCCACAGAATCCTTCCCGGAAGACTTATCCTTGAACTGGGTCATCCGCTCCAGCTCACCCATTGCAGTCAGCGTAGTCATGATCCAGCCCAGCTCGGCATGCTGTGGTACATGGGACTGCATATAGACATTTGAGATTGCCGGATCAATGCCTGCAGCAAGATAAAGTGCCGCTACCGATTCTGAATTTTCCCGCAGTGCCGCAGGCTCCTGAGTAACAGTAATGGCATGAAGATCCACTACCATGAAAAAGCACTCATACTCTTTTTGCAGTTTTACGAAATTTTTGATCGCTCCGATATAGTTCCCGAGTGTCAGTGAACCACTGGGCTGAATGCCCGACAATACTTTTTTAGCCATCGAATTACCCTCCATAAAATGTAATTTCCACTTTCGAAGAACACAAAAAGGCCCCACATCCGCAAGGGACGTGAGACCGTGGTACCACCCTTATTCGCTGCTTGAGGGGTCCATAGAGGACATCGGCAAACAGCCTTTGCTTCCGGTAACGGGGAAGTGCCGGCCGGTCTACTGAGGCTCTCCAGCCCGTTCAAGCGCGGCGCTCAAGGGTCCATTCATACGGAAGTGTCCCGCCGGTTCACATCAGCCACCGGCTTTCTGAAGGTGCAGTTCCCGCCTACTTGTCCCTGTCATCGCATTGTCATCGTTCATTAATGCATTCATCATAGAGCGATACTGAGAAGATGTCAAATCCGTTAACCACAAAAACATAAATCTGTTATGATAAGGTTATTCGCATTCTTTCAGATTAAGTTAAAGGAGCATATCTCTCATGAAACAGGTGACCAAAGGGCAGTGGGGCGGCTATGATACCTATATTTTGCATAGTCGCGAACTTGAACTCACGCTTTTACCGCGACTGGGGAACAACATTATCTCCTTGTGGGACCGTAAGGAGAATCGGGAAATCCTGCGCCGGCCTGATGAAAGCGACATATCTTTTTATCTGCAGAAGCCTTACCATTTCGGCATCCCGCTCTTAGTACCACCCGGACGAATCCGCAAGGGTCAATTTAAATTTGAGGGCACAAGCTACCAGTTTGATCAGAATACGGACGGGGACAATCATATTCATGGACTGCACCGGACGCAAAGCTGGTGTGTCAGCGATATTGAAGAGGACGAAGAAGGCTGTGCGGTGACGACGGAATTCAATACCGGCGACGACGCTAACTGGATGAGGCAATTTCCTGTTCCTCTGAGATTCGAAATGACGTTCCGGCTTCAGGATGCCCGCGTTCAGCAAACGCTCAAGGTCACTCACTTAGGAGACACAGTCACTCCATTCGGGATTGGCTATCACACCTGGTTCATGATTGACGGTGAGCCCGGCCGCTGGAAACTGAATTTGCCCGTAGAAAGCATTTATGAACTGAACAACGAGCTCCTGCCCAGCGGCAGCCTGCTGCCACTCGGTGATTTGGAAGCCTTGAACCAAGGAATGAATCTTCAAGGTACTAATTTGGATACTGTGCTAAGGATCGGAAAAGAACAGCCCGCGGAAGCCTTGCTGCTCCGTGATGACGGATATGGGCTTCGCTATACTGCAGACAAAGATTACTTCCGTCATTGGGTGGTATATACGAAAGGGCCTGCAGAGCAGTTTCTGTGCATCGAACCCTACACATGGCTGCCGGATGCTCCGAATATTCCAAAGAACCCTTCCTTTACAGGACTCATTACCTTGCAGCCCGGTCAGACGCTTGCGCTTTCCAGCATGCTCGAAATACTCTATCCTTAACTTCTTAATTTCATATAATTACCATCCTTAAATTCTTTCAAAATCGTGCATGAATTCATCTCCTCGCGCTCATACTATCTTCACAACGGGCGAAGGAGGTGACACACATGGGTCAAGCAGGTCAACAAGGTCGTAGCAGCCGTAGTAATAACCTGGTCGTGCCTCAAGCGAATGCAGCGCTGCAGCAGTTGAAATATGAAGCAGCACAAGAGCTTGGAGTAACGATTCCACAAGACGGTTATTATGGTAACTACACTTCCCGCGAAACCGGTTCTTTGGGAGGATACATCACCAAACGTCTGGTACAACTGGCAGAGCAACAACTGTCCGGTCGTTCGTAGTCGCCTTATCATTAAGTGATTTATCCGGTAGGGCTAACGCCTGAAACGGAGTAGCTTCTCAGCCCGTCTGCGCTTCTCGTCGAAGCGCAGGCGGGCTTTTAGCTTGTGTAGCTATGTATAATTTCAGCCGTAATTTTGATCAGAATTGTCAGCAGAATTACGGGGATAGCGGATCATCAGGTTGGCCATATTGTAATTGGACTCCAGGATCGCATCTACAACCACCATCCCCTGGCGGATGGCGAACTCATAGCTGATCTCACCATGCGTCCAGCGCCGTTTGTATTTCAGACTCTCCAGCGCCATAAGCCGGAAGGAGGATAACTGGCCTGAGTTCAACCCCTCCTGCTCATCCTTAAATACACCACTTCGTCCAGACAGCGGATTATGGCGGATCCCAAACTTACCGATGACATTATTTCTGATTTGCACAAAAACCGTGCCGGAAGACAGTCCAGACAATTCCTCTTGCAGCTCCTTGAATACCAAATCCATCTGTCTTGCCAGCGATAGCTCTTCTGTCCTGAGCATATTGTACCTCCTAAAAGTTTTGTGAGCATTGCTTCTTGAAGTTCTATTCTTCGTACAAAACTTGCTTCATAAGCTTCCGCTTCGTTTTGTGAGAGCACTGCTTCTTGATTATTCTTCGTACAAACCACCTTCGTATTTCTTTCCTAGCAGGCCTTATATAAGGCTTTAGGCTCATTATAGGGCAGTACTTTACAAGGTACAACATTATTCAACATAATTGGGTTAAAATCCCTATATGTGCGCAATCTTTATTAAAAATCCAATAAATTCCACTATAAACCGATCGCTTTCGACACTATACCGCGCAAAAAAAAGCCCCGATAAAGGGGCTTTTGCGTATTCACACCAGTTCTAAGCGAATCGATTTCCATTCGACAAAAAATTCTTGTCTTAGTTTTGTCATATTCTCGGTCAGATTAGTTTGTCATTGCAAGAAATTCGTTGATATCCGCTACAATCAGATCTACGGCTCCCTGCCAGAAATCCGGCTCCGCAAGGTCTACTCCTAGATGTTTGGAGACCAGATCCTCCAGTGTCATTACCCCTGTATCCCGCAGCAAATTATCATATTTGTCAGCGAATGAAGGCCCTTGCTCCAGCGCAAGCCGGTACAATCCCGTGCTGAACATATATCCTACGGTGTAAGGGAAGTTGTAGAACGGCACATCCGTAATGTAGAAATGCAGCTTCGAGGCCCAGAAATGCGGGTGATACTCTGACAACACACCGCAGAAGGCTTCTTTCTGAGCTTCCTCCATCAGTGCCGACAACTCTTCCGCGTTCACAAGACCTTCCTTGCGTTTTTCATAAAAGCGGGTTTCGAACAAGAACCGGGCGTGGATGTTCATAAAAAAGGCTACACTGTTCTGAATTTTCGCCTCAAGCAGCGCCAGCTTCTCCTCCGGATCAGCAGCCGCCTTCACCTGTGCATCGGATACAATGACTTCTGCAAAGGTAGAGGCGGTCTCTGCTACATTCATCGCATAATTCTGGTTGAACAGCGGCTGGTCGTCCAGCAGGAAAGAGTGGTAGGCGTGTCCAAGCTCATGCGCCAATGTCGACACATTGGAGGGCGTGCCGCTGTATGTCATAAATATGCGGGATTCCTTGCTCTCCGGGAAGGAGACGCAGAATCCGCCGGGACGTTTAGCCGGACGATCTTCGACCTCGATCCAGTTATTGTCGAATGCATGCTCAGCGAAATCCGCCAGCTTCGGACTAAATTTGCGGAATTGCGTAACAATGTCTTTTGCTGCCTGATCATAAGGGATTTTGCCGGAGGATTTGCCGACAGGCGCTTCTACATCCACCCAGGCGAGTGCGTCCATACCCAGCAGTTTGGCTTTGCGCTGGAGGTAGGAGACAAGCGCCGGTTTGCTCTTGGTAATGACGTCCCACATCACGTCCAATGTTGTGTGCGACATGCGGTTGATGCCAAGCGGCTCCTTCAGCACATCCTCCCAGCCCCGGCCTTTGTACAACTTCAGCCGGAATCCCGCCAGATGATTCAGGGTATCCGCGCAATAATCCGCGGCACCGCCCCAGGCATCCTCCCATTTGCGGAACATGGCCTCCCGTACTTTCGGATCTTCATCAGCCAGCTTATTGAAGGCCTGTCCGGCAGACAACTGTTTGGTTCCTCCCTCATCCTCATACGGGATTTGAATGGAGCCGACAATCGTTTCGTAATGCTCGCTCCAGCCATGATATCCGTCAACGGCGAGCTCAAGCGCCAGACTTTCCAGCTCCGGGCTCATCTTCTCGCGGGCTAGGTCACGGCTTTCGCTTAGTACGAAAGCAAGCGGAGCAATTTCCGGCCGGGCCATCCACTCCGTCCATACCGCATCCGACGTTTGACGCAGCACATTGTCAAATTGCGAACTGACGCCTTCGAATCCGGCGCGCAAACCGGTCACTTTGGAGGATAACCGGACAGCACCCTTGTCCTGCTGATTCTGGGCACCCAGGCAGCCGGCAAATTCCGACGCCTGGATCAGACGTCCGGAGCAGCTCTGCAGCAATTCGATCACAGAATCCAGGGATTTGGTTGATTCGGAATCAGCCGGGGATAAGGAAGCGGCAACCTGCTGCCGCAAGGTCTCAATATCCGCTTCAAGCTGCTTCAAGAATTCTTCAAACTGCGGAGAGGATGAACCACCCGGAAAAATAGACTCCAGCTCCCATGTCAGTGATAATGGTTGTTTCATGTCTTCCCACCATTCCTTTGCTCTGAATTGGTTTTCTTTGTATTTGGCCTGAAGCCATGGTAAAGTGAATTACGATAACCCCAAGCCTCTGCTTTCGAGGCCAAATAGTCATATTTATTCTAATGGGTACCGCCATATGCTTCTGAGGCAGCTTTGTACGAAATGACTCTAAGCAGCTATGCTCATTAAACTTTAGGAGGGCATCAACATGAAGCCACTGCAAATTTCACCGGAAACGGCTATAACTTTATCCAAACAGCTCGGCGTTCCCCTGGAACACTTGATGCATATGCCTCAACATATCCTGCTGGAAAAGATCGCTGAATTATCGAAGAAGCAAAGCGCTGAGACCGATGGTAAGGCTGCAGAGACGCCGCCAGCTGAGAAGGAAGAGCAATGATCCCATTCAGCCATACCTGGCCTTATGACATTATTCTTGGAGATCTGTACGTGCAGTACTGCCCGTTCTGCAACTCGGAGAATGTGCTTCTCCCCATGAAACCGAAGGAACTGCAAATCGTGCGCGACGGCAAAAAGAAACTGCTTGTCTTTCCATGCTGCAGCACTAGCCCGACAGTCATCGACAACGATGGGGACTATCTGCTGTTCGACCGCGCGGTCCGCTGACCGCCTATGGTCTCCCATTCCCTCAATCAGGCACACCTGCATAGCGCAAAAGTGAGTTTATCGCTTTTGCGCTTTTTGCCGTTCATGGAGCTGCAGAAAAGCATCAGATTCCCGCAGACAATGCGTCCGGGTCAATATCTTCTCCACGCATTTGTTCGCGCAGCAGGGCCCACTGTTCGCGCGCAGCCCGGATCATCGCGGCATCGGTGATTCTCTGGTCGTTGATCAGACGTGAGAACCATTTCACCGCACTGTGGAACTCCCCTATACGGCGGTTCAGCTCACCAATCAGATACATCAGCCGGGCGTCATTTCCACCCATCCCGTCATTCTCGAATACCTTTACATATTCATCCAGCGAATAACGCAAAAAGCGCTGCTCCTGTGCTGTATCCCCCTGGTAACGGTACATCCAGGCAATATGATGCAGGAGGCTGGCAATAATCCGGTCTTTATCCTTGATGCTTTGAGCGCAAATCAGGGCAAGCTTGTACGATTCCAGTGCGAGCTCCCAGCTGCGCTTCTCCCCGAAATCACGGGTTTTCCAACGGGTCCCCACCTGCTCATTAAAGGCTTTGCGCTGCCAGTCGACCAGCTTGTCGGCAGAGTTCTCTGTAGAGGCAAAACCGCATTTCGGACAGACGCGCACAACATAATAATCCGGATTTTCCTCCTTGTAATAGGAGCAGAAATCCGCATCCCGGCGTATTGCTCTTTTGAGGCTCGGACGTACCCGTGAGGTTGAGAATTCCTGTTCACAGTTGCAGCATATAACCTTAATCGAGTACAAAGGTATTAATAAGTCTGGCAAATGCCCTCATCCTTTCGCGATCAACTGCTCCTTACTCCTGGGGCATGTTAACAAAATGGTGTGCAGGTCCTGCAAGCCGGCTGAGCACAAATGAACACAGCGGTTCCTGAACACCGGTATCCTCCAGTGCTTCCTTCATACACCTAAGCCACTGCTCGGCATGTGCCGGCGTGATAGGAATATGCATATGCCTAGCTCTCATCATCGGATGGCCATGCAGCTCGGAGTAAAGCGGCGGTCCGCCGAAAAACTGACTGAGGAATTGATATTGCTTCTCCAGAACCGGAGTAATATCAGCAGGGAATAACGGGCTCAGCTGCGGATGAAGCTGCACCTTTGCATAGAATACTTCAACCAGACGGTGAAGCCCCTCTGCGCCCCCCAGATTGTCGAATAAGCTGTCATTTGAATTCATTGGAGGTTACCAGCTTTCTTTCATTTTAATTGAAGCGTCTGTTTTATTATACCAAAAAAAGCACTGCACGGTTAAACAATGACTTTAGTCTCATGTCATCCTGTCGAACGCAAAAAAAAGACGCTAAACCCGGTGTTTAGCGTCACATCATATTTAATAGGTCCGAAATTCCTCATCACCAGGAGGGACGAGAGAGATCCGGATAACATATACAAAAGCACAAACGAGAACTCCGGCAACTACGCTCATCACCATCACTCCATCCCTAATTATTACTCTAAAAAAGGTGTGCATTGATTAATTTAATAATATCATAATTCAAGCAAAAATGCATCGCGTCTTGTAACCGCTTTCTGCATTTTTTTTGTGCTGTTTGTCCTTCTTTTGGCATACATCTAACCATAGAACTTGGAGGCGTTGACTATGATCTTGAAGAAGATTGCCGGCCCCCTGCTAGGCCTCATCTTTGCCGGCTGCATCCTGCTGATGCTGGCTCATCCGGCAAGCGCTCTGGCTGCAGCGCTGCGCGGGCTGGCCATCTGGTGGGACGTGCTGTTCCCCTCGTTGTTTCCGTTCTTTGTCATTTCCGAAATCATGCTCGGCCTCGGCATAGTTCATCTCTTCGGTGCGCTGCTGGACCCATTGATGCGGCCGCTGTTCAATATTCCCGGCAGCGGCGGATTTGTAGCGGCCATGGGATATGTATCAGGATATCCAGTTGGTGCCAAATTAACCGCAAAGCTGCGGGAACAGGGCCTGGTCAATAGGGTGGAAGGGGAGCGCCTCGTTGCGTTCACCACCTCCTCCGATCCTATTTTTCTGCTGGGTGCCGTATCGGTCGGTTTTTTTCATGATGCTTCCTTAGGACTAGTCCTGGCGCTTGCCCATTACGGAGGGGGCTTGATCGTAGGGCTGCTGATGTCCTTCCATGGACGGAAAGAACATACATTATCCGCTAAAAATCAGGCTCTCCCTAGTGGACAAAAATTCGGGCGGCTGCGCATGGCACTGAGCTCCATGGCCGAGGCGCGGCGCAAAGACGGGCGGAGCTTCGGCGAGTTGCTTATGGGCGCTGTGCAATCTTCGCTGCTGCTTATTATTGTCGTAGGAGGGCTGGTTGTATTCTTCACCGTGCTGATGGAGCTGCTGGCCCGCGCCGGCATCATGTCGACTCTATTTGGACTGACAGACCGTATCCTCTCTCTGGCGGGCTTCCCGCCTGAATTGTCGGCCGCTCTGGTCAGCGGCCTGTTCGAGGTTACACTCGGCGCCCGTTCAGCCGGTGAGGCGGGTGCTTCAATTCCGCTGCACTTCAAAGCAGCTGCAGCTGCTTTTATTCTCTCCTGGGGCGGATTATCCGTACATGCCCAGGTGGCAAGCATCCTGAATGGCACAGGACTGCGTTATCTCCCCTTCATGCTTGCCAGGCTGGTTCACGCCTTTCTGTCAGCGGGCTTGCTGCTGCTGCTCTGGAAGCCCGTCATAAGCTCCGGGTTGTCAGAGCATTGGAATTCATTGCCTGCCGCTTCCGGACTTGCTTCTCCCGCCTCTGCTTTCGTCTCCAGTCTAAGTCTGCTTGGCTTGCTGCTGGGTGGGGCTTTGCTGC
Organism: Paenibacillus sp. IHBB 3054; assembly: GCF_051594305.1. Lineage (NCBI taxonomy): Bacteria > Bacillati > Bacillota > Bacilli > Caryophanales > Paenibacillaceae > Paenibacillus > Paenibacillus sp. IHBB 3054. Next base: position 198,303 of record NZ_JBOFBG010000010.1, read on the forward strand.
TGTCGCTGCTTATAATGCTATCCGGCATAGCAGCGCGCACATGGCGACGGCATTAATCCTGAAGTGGAATACTGAACAATATACGCAAGGAGGACAGTCTTTTCATCGCACTTATATTGTGTTCCGGGTCAAGATTGATTATGATCGGTGTATGACTGAATCATACAAAGGAGCCTGTACATCTTGAGATATTATGTTCTGGACCGCGGAGACGAATTGTCCATTAAACTTGCGGAGCAATTTCACAAGCTGGCGGCGGAGCGAAACCTGGAGCTGGATGCCGAATCTCCTGAAATCGTCATTTCCATTGGCGGTGACGGAACTATGCTGCACGCTTTTCATACTTTTATCGATCAGATTCCCAATATGGCTTTTGTAGGTGTGCATACCGGACATTTGGGCTTCTACGCGGATTGGAAAGCCGAAGAGCTTCCGACACTGATCGACTATATGTGCGGAGTGGGCGACTCTATGCCCCATAAACCGCGTATCGTGCAGTATCCGCTGCTAGAACTGGAAATTCATAAAAAATCAGGTTCAACCTCGCATATTGCCCTGAATGAGTTCACCCTTAAAGGTGTTGACGGAACGGTCGTCATCCAGGTTGACATTAATGACGTTACCTTCGAGATGTTCCGCGGCGATGGCTTATGCCTTTCCACGCCATCGGGCAGCACCGCCTACAACAAAAGCCTTGGAGGCGCTATGGTGCATCCGTCGATTGAAGCGCTGCAAATTGCCGAAATTGCATCGATCAACAATCGTGTGTTCCGTACGATGGGTTCGCCGTTGCTGCTGCCCAAGCATCATCACTGCGACATCTTTTCCCGCAAAGACCAGCGCCTGCTGCTGACGATTGACCATAACAATATTCCAGTGGATGACCTGGTCTCCGTCCGTTGCCAGGTATCCGACAAAAAAATCAGCTTTGCCAGATACCGTCCGTTTCCTTTCTGGAACCGTGTCCGTGAAGCTTTTCTGGTCTAGGGAGCTGGTCCTAATTTCATAGGT
>NZ_JBOFBG010000011.1:0-191802 GCF_051594305.1 Paenibacillus sp. IHBB 3054
GGGTAAAGTTACCGGGTGGATTTGAACCACCTAGATGGTGCGACTGTGAGGCGCACAAGAAAGCCGGGAATGCGACGACATTCCCGGCTCTTTTATGCTTGGGGGCGTTTAACAAACTCTTCTATTACAGCTAACACAAGTTGATAGACAGGGAGAATTTCCATTGGTATAATGAACCTATTTTACATAGTTATGTTTATTTTAAAGGAGAGAATAACCGTTGAAAAAATTAATATCTTTATTAGGCACCAGCCTGTTGGCACTTGTGCTGGCAGTCCCCGCTTTTGCCGCAGAACAACCGATTAAGGTCTATATTAACGGCAGCAATGTTTCATTCACTGCGGGCACTCCTTACCTTAAGAATAATACTGTACTCGTTCCTTTCCGTGTCATCTTCGAAAAGCTTGGACTTCAGGTGCTCTATAATGCCCAGACGGGAACCATCACCGGCACCAGCTCCTCGCTTAAGCTCAGCCTCAAAATCGGCAGCAACCGGGCAACCCTGAACGGAACCGTCAAAAAAATGAGTACAGCGCCCCTCTCCATCGGCGGCACTACTTATATCCCTTTGCGTTTCATTGCTGAAGCTACCGGCGGCACAGCCGTCTGGGACTCTGGCAGCAGAAGCGTCAAGATCAAAGCCGCTGTGTCCACTGTCAACGACGAGAAGGATATTACGGCCTTAATTCATTTGGCCAATCAATATTATAATACTGAACAAGCCAGCCGCTTTTATTCGCTTGCGGATGCAGGTGAGGACACTTCGGAAATGGTAGCCGATATGGATTCATCCTTTGAGCTGTATGATGTCAAGAATACAATAGAAAGCCTCAAGGTGCTGCAAATCCAGGGAAATGAAGCGACTGCCCTCACGGTTGAGAAAGCCGTTCGAACCGGCGGCGCTTATGTTCCTGACGAGAACATTGAATATTTGTATGAGCTCGTCCGCAAGGACGGGGGATGGAAGATCGCCTCGATGGAGGTGCAAGACAGAACGGTGCTCCTGACCCGTGAACAGGGAATGACAGCGGCAGTTGTGCCGCAAGCTACAGCAGCAATCCTCAAAGATAACCTCAGCAAGTATTATCAATATATGAGCGCTGAGAATACGGATGCTATCTCCGCCCTGATGACCTCGTACGGGGAGGAGTACGATGCGGCAACGAAGTCGGATATGCAGGACTATTTTGACACCTATGATCACCGCTATACCCTGGATAATTCGAATATCTTCTATTATTCTCCCGAAGAAGCCGCTGTGTATGCGGAAACCACCATTAAGGATGCCGATAGCGGGGAGAGCTACAAGCAGTCACTCATCTTCCTCTTTGTGAAGTCAGAAGACGGTACGTGGACGGTCGACGAAACCTATACCCTCAGCTTTGATGGAGATCAATCATAATCTTAAGACAGCTGTAATGCATCATCAAATATAATAAAAAAGGGCGTATGCACTTATGAAATCCGGTAAAATCATGTCGGCCGTTCTTAGCGGCTGTCTTGCGTTCTCCCTCTTCTTAGCACCTGCTGCTTCAGCGGCAGAGAGCGCACAGACCGATTCAAACACGGAAATTATTAACGAAATTATGGACTATATTGAATCCTACAACGTGGAAGGGGTAGACAAGGATACCCTGATCCGTGGTGCAATTGACGGAATGATCTATACGCTTAATGATCCTTACAGCATGTACCTCGACATTGACGAAGCCGCTGAATTTCAACATCAGCTTGAGCTTGAATATGTCGGTATCGGTTTTTCGCTGGCGAGAAATGGGACTGAAGTGTACATTGAAGAAATCACCCCCCGTTCTCCAGCCGAACAAGCGGGTCTGAAACGCGGTGACGTTCTTCTGAAGATCAACGGTACGGCCATCGCTGATCTTGAGGCCGATCCCTTTAGCGCAGCGCCGGGCAGCAAGCTGACCCTAACGGTCAACCGAAACGGAGCGGCCAAATCCGTTAACGTAACCCTGAAAAGTATGGTAACAACCTCTGTCACCGGCAAAATTGTCGGCCAGAAAATCGCCTACATCGCATTAAGCGGCTTCACGCAAAATGCCGACAAGGAATTCTCCGCTATGCTGGATAAGATGCGGGCAGCTGGGATGAAATCGCTCGTGTTGGATCTGCGCAATAACGGAGGCGGCTATATTGATGTTGCCAAGAACATTACCTCCAAGTTTATGGAGTCGGGCATTATGATGTACACCTCCGACCAAAGTGGCGCACTGACTCCGGAAATTATAAAAGGTGGCAGTAAAATCGGCGTGCCTGTCGTCGTCCTGACGAATGAAAACTCCGCCAGTGCCTCCGAAGCACTGACCGGCGCTCTGCGCGATAATAAGATCGCGACTATCGTCGGTACCCGCACATACGGCAAAGCCAGAATTCAAAACCTTGTGCCCGTATCCAACGGCGGGGAACTGAAGCTGACGACTTTAAAGTACCTGACCCCGAACAAGGAGGACTTTAACCAGATCGGCCTGAAGCCGGATATTGAAGTCCAAAGCAAAACCGCACAGCTGATTACCGCCCTGCAAATTGCCGGAATGACCAACATCACGGCGTCCGGAGATAGCCATATTCTGAACATCAATGGAAGTCCTTTTGCCGGAAATGTCGGTCTCTTGAAGCAAGGAGACAAGGTTTATGCTTCATCACGCGTGCTGGCAACCCTTGTCGAGAGCGAGGTTGCTTGGGACGCCAAGAACAAGAAAGTGCTCGTCACGAACGGAGCCGGCAGCATCTCCAGCTTCGCCTTAGCCTCCAAAGAAGCCCTGTCCCAGAATGATGAGACCTATGTTGAACTCAATGCGTTCAAAAAGAAATTCCCTGCGCTAACCTGGAGCTATGACGCCGCACTCAAACAATTGAAATTATCCGTTAAATAGCGGATATATCGCACAGCTGAAACAAAAGGATGCCCCGCCAGCCATATATGTATGGCTGCGGGGCATCCTTGTTTTATACCCATCCCAGAACAGACGACAGTTGCCGCCTTTGCTTAGTTCGAAGAATTCTGGGGCGGGTTCTGCGGATTCTGCTGGTTCTGCGGGCTTTGCTGGTTCTGCTGCTGTCTGCCCTGAAACTCTTTATTGCCTTTTTTGTCTTTGTTCCGGTGGTTCCGGCTTTGATGTTCCCGCACAGGTCTATCCTTAGACGAATGATCCCTGCCGTTTCCGCCAGTACCCTTGTCCCGGGCCGGGTTAGAATAAGAAGATTTCGATTCCCGCTGCTCTTTAATTACAGCATCCGGTTCAGCAGGCTCTTGTTCAAGGTCTTCCTCCAGCGCCGGCTCCGGTATTTCTTTAATCAAGATATCCTTGAATGTGCCTTCCTTCGGCTGCTCTTTCAATTTATGCAGAACAAAATAGGCACAGCCGAAATTGCAGTATTCATTAATGTAATCCACCATGCCTGAAATAGCCGTATCCCGGTTCACCTTCGGATGGTTGTCCCGGTAAAAGCCTTTCAGACGTAATTGGCTGTATCCCCAGTCACCGATAATATAATCGTAACGGTCCAGCACCTCGCTGTATCTCCCGCGAAACGCCTCCGGATTCCAGCCGTCCTTATGATCCAACATGAGCTCGTAGCCTTTTCCACCTATAACGATCAAGCGTGTGTCGCCTGCCTTTCTTTTGCATAATGGGAGCGGGAGCGGGGGCGTTGATAAGCCGCCGTTCCGCGGAATTTCGAATTTCCGGCCGCTGTTGTTGTCCGATTTCTTCATTTAAACCGCCATGCGGTTGAAATCGGACAACAAAGGCGAACGCTGGCGCTCCTCCAATTTCGAAATTCCGCTCCACGGCTCCATCAACGCGTGATGGGGTGGACCTACAACAATAACCCAAGGGCCTCTGATCGCCTACGGCTCACAATCGGCCCTTTTCCCTCTAAAACCTAAAACCTTAAACCTAAAACCTTAAACCTTAAACCTTAAACCTTAAAGACTAAAGACTAAAGATAAACCCTGTGACTCCGTCACGAAGGCAATTTTATTCCCCGAAATTTTATTTTTACTGTGAAACTGAACGCTCCTCACGGGCTTTCGCAGCGGACTTGACCTGCTCATGCGCACGATAAGAGCTGCGGACGAGCGGGCCCGCTTCCACATGACTGAAGCCCCGGTTCAGTCCTTCTTCCTTCAGCAAAGCAAATTGCTCCGGCGGATAATATTTCTCCACATTTAAATGCTTAGGGGAAGGCTGCAGGTATTGCCCTAATGTCAATATATCACAATCTGCCGCCCGCAGATCATCCATCGCCTGAAGTATTTCGTCCCATTCCTCTCCAACGCCTAGCATGATGCTGGATTTGGTAGGAATATCTGGTTTGATCTCCTTCGCCCGGCGCAGCAGCTCCAGGGAACGGCGGTACTTGGCTCTGGCTCGCACACGGTCCGACATCCGCTCTACCGTCTCTATATTATGGTTCAGGATGTCCGGGCGGCTGTTCATTACAATTTCCAGGCTGTCCCGGTCTCCTAGAAAATCCGGGATCAATACTTCCACACTGCACAGCGGAAGACGTCTTCGAATAGCAGCAACAGTCTCGGCAAAAATCGCCGCACCGCCATCCTTCAAATCATCGCGGGCTACACTTGTCACCACACAATGGTTAAGATTCATGTTTTCCGCAGCTTCAGCAACACGCTCCGGTTCCAGCAGGTCCAGCTCGGTGGGCAGACCTGTATTCACGGCACAGAAACGGCAGGCCCGTGTACAAATGTCCCCCAGGATCATAAATGTAGCCGTACGGTTCGCCCAGCATTCATAAATATTGGGACAACGTGCTTCCTCACATACGGTATGTAAAGTTTTGGATCGCATCATGCCTTTAATATCCTGATAATTATCACCGGTCGTTAACTTGATTTTAATCCAGTCCGGCTTGGGTTGTTTGGCTGTTCTATTAGTCAAAGTGGTGAACCCCGCTTTCGCCTGAATATAAGTTCCATTGTTAAAAAGTTGCTGCCTCATATTATATCATGTGCCATTAGCAATTGCCTGTTTTTGTGAAATTCAACTTGCTAACTTGATTGCTCTGTACTTCAGATAGACGGCAGCTCCTTCTGCAGGGGATTTGTTCATACTTGGTAGCTTTAGACAAGTACGGATAAAAACATCCCTTTTGCTTCAAATTAAAAGAAAAAGAAGTGCATCTGTCAATACCTGCCCGATGTATTGTACAATTCCACGGCGGAAATTAGGAGGTTGTTATCATGCTGGCCCCATTCAGAAATTATAGAAAAGTGATCACTGTATCCTGCTTGTCGACTGCCCTATTGCTGTCGGGCGGCGGGGAAGCGGCTGTTGCAGCTGCCACCCGGGGGCATAACCTCCCGGCCGTCAAATCCAGCGGCGTTCCTGCCAGCAGCAAGGTGAATGTTGAGGCTGCACGCAAGGAGCTTTATGAGCAAATGAGTGCTGCTACCGGCATTCCCTGGTTCAGATTCGCTGCGATTGACCAGTATGAGCGGACGATCGCTAAGAAGAAGGGGAGCACAGAAGTATCCGCTTCTTCCCGTCTTACCAGCATCGCCATTCCTGCACCGGTATGGTCCGGTCCGCTGAATCCGGATCAGGCCGATAAGTCCCCTGATTCCATCAGCTTCTTCGGCGGTTTCGGGCAGGACGGCTCCGGGGACGATCTTGCCGATCCCACAAATGATGCCGATGTGCTCTACAGCATGGCACGCCACCTGCTGAATTATGGAAACTCTGTGAATGACTTCAACATTGGAATTTGGGAGTATTATCATAATGGCCGCGCGGCCCAGCGGGTGGCGCAATTCTCTAAGCTGTATGAGCATTTCGGACGGCTCGACCTGTCAGGCAGCGCTTTTCCGCTGCCTGTCGGAACGATGTATGCTTACCGCAGCACCTGGGGCACCGGCAGAAGCTGGGGAGGTGCGCGCATTCACGAGGGGACGGATCTGTTCACCCCGCACGGAATGACTGTGCGCAGCACCTGCTTTGGAGTAGTGGAGACCAAGGGGTGGAACCGCTTTGGCGGCTGGAGAATAGGCATTCGTGATATCGAGAACCGATACCATTATTACGCCCATTTGGCCGGGTATGAGAAATCCATCTCCCGCGGAGATATCGTCACACCCGGGCAGACCCTTGGCTGGGTCGGCAGCTCGGGGTACGGCAAACCCGGAACTCAGGGCAAATTCCCTCCCCATCTGCATTACGGCATCTACCGCGACCGGGGAATTACTGAGTGGGCCTTCGATCCTTACCCTTTGCTCAAGCAATGGGAGAATCAGGAGTATCGGACACTTAGGAAAAATAAGAAAAACAAATCATGAACCTGAGCCCGGCCGTATGATTTCATCCGCACCGTTCGGCTAGTTCAACATCAGGCAGCCGAACGGTTCAATCTCCACAAGAATCTGTTTGGCATTCCGGATGGTCCTTCCACTCAACAAGTCGGTCAGTTCATTTGGGTCAGGGCTGAAACTGCTCAGCTCAAGCTGATAATGATTTGGGGAGTTGTTGAGAATCAGCCCTATTGGGTCCTGATCACCCCGCCGCACAAAGCCGAGGACATTACGCGCCTCATCAGTGAACCAGGGGCGGAATGCGCCTTTTTGCAGGACGTTATGTGCTTTCCGCAGGGCAATCAGCTCCTTATACCAATTGCGCAGTTCCTCATTCTGCTCCTGCCTGTGCCAAAGCATCGGTTTTCTGCAGTGCGGATCGGTGGCCCCTTCCATTCCGACTTCATCTCCGTAATAAATCATTGGCAGGCCAATATAGGTCATCTGAAAAAATATAGCCAGCCTCATCCGCTGGAGGGCCGTTCCCGCCCGGTTCCAGCCGCGGCCGCCTTCCTTGCAGGCTGTCAGAAACCGCTGGGTATCATGGCTGCCAAGCAGCTGGAACATTGCCGAGTTAGCCTGATCATTGCAGAGTGCTTCGATATGGAGCAGCTGCTCCATGAACCGCTGCGGGCCCGTGGATTGTTCCGCAAAAAATTCCAGCACCGCATCACGCAGCACATAATTCATCCCGCCATCAAACTGGTCACCCCTTAACCACGGGCCGGAAGCATGCATGATTTCCCCAATCAGCAGCAGTTCGGGAAATTCATCCTTCAGTTCGCGGCGGAACCGCGACCAGAACAGCGGATGGACCTCATTGGCCACATCCAGACGCCAGCCGTCAATTCCCGCTTCACGAATCCAATGTTTGGCCACACCGAGCATATAATCAGCAACTTCAGGATGATTCATATTCAGCTTGGGCATTTGGGCTTCGGCCTTTGCGAAGGTCTCATAGGTTGGAACCGGAGACTGCTCAACCGGATAGGAATGGATAAAGAACCAATCCTTATACCGCGAATTCTCCCCATGTTCAAGCACATCTCTGAAAGCAAAAAAAGTATCGCCGGAATGGTTGAACACAGCATCCAGCAGCACCTTGATTCCGTGGCGGTGTGCCTCAGCGACGAGCTCCTTAAGCTCCTCGGCTGTACCAAAATCAGGATCAATCTTGTAATAATCCGATGTATTATATTTATGCTCTGAAGGAGATTCAAAGATAGGTGTCATGTAGACGGCGGTTACGCCGAGTTCCTGCAGATAAGGTATTTTTTCTGTAATTCCTTGCAGTGTTCCACGGTTATAGCTGCTGGGATATATCTGATAGACAATGGCTCCGCTCGTCCATGAAGGCAGCTCCAGCGCCTGGTCGGCATGCAGATAAGCGTATTGAAAAGACCCGGCACGTTCGCGGTTTTGGGACTCTCCCCGTTCCCCGTACCAAGTATAATCACCCGCAGGATTTTTTACATAGAACAAATATCTGCATTTGCCGGTTTCCGTCCGGATTACCGCCTCATGAATCTCATAGGCGCCGGCTGAACCGATTTTCTCCATAGACTGCGGCTGTTCACTGCCCGGGGAATCATAACGGTCAGCGTGAACCACAGTACAGCTTAACTGCTGTCCGGCAGGCACAAACAGCCGCAATTTCAGGGCTCCCGGTCCAGCGGGAAAGGCAAAAGGATCTTCTGACGTATGGTACAAAAACCAGTGGTTTGACATATTTTTCAATCTCCTTTTTGTTATCAGTCCCGGAATTTTCCGGACAAACTCAACCCGTTAGGGAAACCGGTTTCCTTCATAAAAATTACCATGCGCTGTATACGTTGTCAATGCAAATCAACTCTATAAATAAGAAAGAGCCTGCTTCACACTCATCGGTGAAAGAGGCTCTGCAAGCGGCGCTTGATATATTATTTTCACACACTATTCAGGAAGCCCCTGAGCGCTCGATAAACTGGAGTACTTCGTTCATGATCCGCTCACTGTCATCGCAATGGCAAACCATATGACCGCTGTTCTCCACCATCAGCACCTGTTTGCGGCCGGAAGGAATGGTCTGCTGCAGGTAACCGGCGCTTTTGGTCTTCACCAGATGATCTCTTCTGCCCTGCACGATCAAGGTCGGAATCTCGATGTGCGGATAGACCTCAAAGCTTTCGCGGACCAGCCGCTGAAATTCCCGGGTGGCCTTCGCCGGCGTCGAGCCGAATTTGCTGAAATAATTCCTGAGCATGGCTGGGCTGCCCAACGTTCTGAGAATCTCAAGCACGTTCAGCGGAAACACAGGCGCCGACAGCAGCGTAAGCGACTTAATCCGGGCTTGGTATTGTACCGAAAGATGGGAAGCGATCAACGCTCCGGTAGAAAAACCAATAAGATGAACGCTCTCCGTCTGGTTCAGCAAACTCTTTAATTCATCTTCGGCACTCTGCCGCCAATCATGCCTGTCCGAGTGAAGCAGATCTTTTCTGCTGCCGCCGTGCCCTTTAAGCGTGAAGGTCCTGGAATGGTAATTATGCTGCTCCATAAACCGTGACAACGGAGAGATTTCGTGTTCTCCCCCGGTGAAGCCATGAATAAACAAACAGCTATCCATAACCATTCCTCTTTTCGTTTAGATTTTTTTAAAGCTATATAGATTGAACTTATAATTCTTATATTTTGGGATTGGCCGTGACTCCAGAGAATGTTTGGACCGCTGTTAGGTTTCGATTTCCTGAATTTAACCGCGAATCGCGGTAGAAATCCAAACCTAAAGGCGGACGCTGTCGCTCCTACAGTTCCAAAATTCCCCTCCACCACTTTTCCCTACATGTAATTCTCAAGTTCAATCTATATAGGTTTATATGTATCTGCCTTATTTTAACCATTTTAAGAAAAATAAACCTCAACGTCCAATCGTTAAGGTTCACTTCATCATTATGTCATTAAAAATATTTTCCTATTGTGCGGCTTTAACTGGCTTGTTTGGGAATCTGCGTATTTTGCCATGCCAACCCAGTCATCCTCTTCAATCCTCCATATATTAATATCACACCATTCGAATGGTTTATTTTTATCCGTACAGGCTGTGTTCTAGCTAGGACGGTAGCAATGATGTTTAAGACCCAGGCGACGGTTTGGGTCTTTTTACGAGTAAGCTTGCAGTTTCTATTCTATGAAGAAAGGATGAATAACTTTGCCGAACTTTAGTTCATTCCAGTCCAATCCGGATAATTTGCGCACGCTTATTTTCGGGCGGGACCCCGTCTCACTTAACGATCTTCCCCTTACTACGGATCCCAGCGGTAACCTGACCACTGTTATCCTGAATGGTACGATTAGCAGCGTGCTGGGGGCTACCATTACTGCCGGTACGCTGTCGTCGGCTGGTACAGTTACCAACCTCTTAAACGGTACGATTACCAGCGTGCTGGGCGCTACCATCACCGCCGGTACATTATCGTCCGCTGGTACAGTCACCAACCTCTTAAACGGTACGATTACCAGCGTACTGGGGGCTACCATTACTGCCGGTACTTTATCGTCGGCTGGTACGGTCACTAACCTGCTTGACGGTACGATTACCAGCGTACTTGGAGCTACCATCACCGCCGGTACTTTATCGTCGGCTGGTACAGTCACTAACCTGCTTGACGGTACAATTACCAGCGTACTCGGCGCTACAATTACAGCCGGTACGTTGTCATCGGCTGGTACAGTCACCAACCTGCTCGACGGTACGATCACTAGTGTACTTGGCGCTACCATTACTGCCGGTACATTATCCTCAGCTGGTACAGTCACCAACCTCTTAAACGGTACGATTACCAGCGTACTCGGTGCTACCATAACTGCCGGTACGTTGTCGTCCGCTGGTACAGTCACCAACCTGCTTGACGGTACAATTACCAGCGTGCTGGGGGCTACTATCACCGCCGGTACGTTGTCGTCCGCTGGTACAGTCACCAACTTGCTCAACGGTACGATCACTAGTGTACTTGGCGCTACCATCACCGCCGGTACATTATCGTCGGCCGGTACAGTCACTAACCTGCTTAACGGTACGATCACCAGTGTGCTGGGGGCTACCATTACTGCCGGTACGTTGTCGTCCGCTGGTACAGTCACTAACCTGCTCAACGGTACAATTACCAGCGTGCTGGGGGCTACCATTACTGCCGGTACGTTGTCGTCCGCTGGTACAATTACCAACCTGCTTGACGGTACAATCACCAGCGTGCTGGGGGCTACCATTACTGCCGGTACGTTGTCGTCGGCTGGTACAGTCACTAACCTGCTTGACGGTACAATCACCAGCGTGCTGGGGGCTACCATTACTGCCGGTACGTTGTCGTCGGCTGGTACAGTCACTAACCTGCTCAACGGTACAATCACCAGCGTGCTGGGGGCTACCATTACTGCCGGTACGTTGTCGTCGGCTGGTACGGTCACTAACCTGCTTAACGGTACGATTACCAGTGTGCTGGGGGCTACCATTACTGCCGGTACGTTGTCATCCGCTGGTACAATTACCAACCTGCTTGACGGTACAATCACCAGCGTACTGGGGGCTACGATTACTGCCGGTACACTCAGCAGTGTGACCTCCATCTCACAGCGCAGCTTTATTGAGCAGGCTACACTCGGAATTCCAACCTCCGATGTCTTCACGCCGCTGCCGGCCAATACAACGAGCGTGCTGGGTACCTACTCCTATTTCATTTTGAACACTGGAGCCAACCCTGTGAATACGCAGGTTGAGATCAGTGCGGATGGAACCAATTATTTTGTCGATACGACCGGCGATAATCCTTTGCCTGCTGGTTCTGTTGATGTCATCGTTCCGGCAAGATTCCTGAAATATACCCGTCTCGCTTATCAATCAGCGACCCCGGGTGCGGCTTCTACCATTAATGTCATTTTTGACGCTCAGGGAACGTAAGCAAGAGGTCCGTCATATCCTGTAGAGACAAAGAGTGCATGGTTGTCCATGTACTCTTTCTTTGGTTTTGGAGCCCTGCAAAGTACTTGGATCATGCTATGAACCGAATCCGCACTTTGACAGTTATTTTGTCATAACCAGACTCTGCATCTACATATGCCGGACAATCATCACCTCCATCAACACAGAACTGAAGAAATCGCCTTCCAAAGGAGGAAAAACCGTGAATACCCCTACCCTTGGCGTTCATCTGATCGTCAAAAATGAAGCAGAACTCCTGCCCCGCTGTCTGGAAAGTCTGGCTGGAGCTGACGAGATTGTCGTCGTGGATACTGGCTCGACAGATGATTCCGTTGCGATCGCCCGGGCCTACGGAGCCAAAGTGCTCCTCAGGGAATGGGCCGATGATTTCTCGGAGGCACGCAATGCCGGATTGACCGCGGCCGGGACCAATTGGGTTCTGGTGATGGATGCCGATGAGATCCTGAAGACCCCTCTGCAGAAAATTATTGAATTACTTCGTGAGACTAAAGCCGAAGCATTCACAGTAGACATAGAAAACTGGTTTGGGAGCAGGCCCGAAGAGCGTTTAAACCACAGACTGGTGCGTTTGTTCCGCAATCGACAGGAATACCGCTACAGCGGGAAAATCCATGAAGGCGTAGACGCCGCAATTATCAGCAAACAGGGTGTTTCCGCAATCCAGGACAGTGACATCGGGATTGTCCATTTTGGATATTTACCAGAGATGATGGCCCGCAAAAATAAAATCAGCCGCAATGAACATCTGCTGCGCCTCGCTCTTGCACAACAGCCGGAGGATGACTTCTACAGCTATAATCTGGCAGTGACCTGCTGTCAGAACGGCAATCTGGAGGAGGCGGAGCAACTACTGCGCCAGACCGTCAGCCGCGCTCCGCTTCAAGTCTCCTATCGTCCGGCCATGATCCGTGATTTATGCAAAATCTATCTCGCTCTGGGAAAAATGAACGCGATCGATGCTTTGCTGGCAAGAGAACTGCAACGTTACGGGGATTATCCTGATTTGCATTTTATTCAGGGCCAGTCCTGGGAGAGTCAAGGTCTGCCAGAACGCGCCTTCCAGTCCTATCAGCAGGCAGCAACACTCTGTGACAGTGCAACACCAAGCGGAAAATATGTCCGCGAACAAGGCATGTGCACCTTCCGTCCGCTGCACCGCATGGGTGTACTCTCGCAGGAGCTTGGCCAGCTCGAAGAGGCGGCAAGGTATTTCCACCGCTCGCTTCAGCATTACTCCCTATATGCCCCGGCACTGCTGGGAATCGCTGCTGCCTTCCAGCGCCTTGCAGTACCGGATAATGACATTGCTGCACTGCTTGTCCAGCTTGTCCCGCCGGAGCAGGCAGCCGCAAGAACGGCAGTCATCACCACCCTGTTTGCGATTGGCGCTTACGGGGCTATAGCAGGATTGTCACGGGAGAGTTTTCCTTTGGAGCGGGATACACTTGTGTCTATCCTTTCCGCCTGGATCATTGCCGGGAAGTTTCAGGAGGCTGAAAATGCCCTTAAGGAGCACAAGGCATCTCTAAGCGGCGAAAATATGGATCAAGAATTATTACAGCAGCTGTGGAAGCTTGAGGCGATATGCCATTGGGAAATGGGGAAGCAGCTGCCGCAGGATCTGCTGCTTGATGTATCCGAACCCTTTTGCAAAAAGATGTATGATATAGACCAACTTTTATCGTACAAAAGGGCCCATCCGTCTGAACTCACAGCTGAACCTGGCTTTGCTCCGCTCATTACCACACTGATTGAGCTATCAGTGAAGCTGCAGCGTTACGGGCTGGCTGCTTCTTTGGCAGAGCTGTCTCCCGCACATACGGCGGATCTGGCTGCAGCATTGTATGAGGAAGGCAAATTAAAGGAAGCCGGGGAGCTGTTTATAGACCTGGTTCGCGACAAACGGGCGGAGGGAAAAGTTCTCTTTTATATCGGGGAAATGCTCTTTGACAAGGGCCATTATTCAGAGGCTGCCGGGTGGTTTCAACAGCTGCTGGAAGAAGCACCCGGGAATGAGGCTGCGCGAACCGGCTTATCGCTCTGTTATCTTCAACTGGCGAGGCTTGGGCTGGAAGAGGTTGTGGAAAGCTTTAAGGAGGATTATCCCCATGGTCCACTCCTGGAGGACATTGCCGCGATAAGAAATTCCATGGCCATACTGAACCGCACACCTTGGCATACGCAGTGGAGCTACCGTCAGCGCCAGGGAGGAACAACACCATGACCAAACCGCGCCGCAAGCCGCTGATTTCGTTATGCATGATCGTTAAAAATGAAGCCGAGAGTCTGGCCCAATGCTTAAAAAGTGTGCGCGGAGTAGCTGATGAGCTGGTGGTTGTCGATACCGGATCTACTGACAGCACTGTGCAAATTGCCCGTTCCTTCGGTGCCACCATCGTCTCTTTCCCCTGGAACGGAGACTTCGCGGCAGCCCGCAATGCAGGCCTGAAGCAGGCAAAGGGAACGTGGATCCTCATACTGGACGCCGATGAAGAGCTCGATGCAGGAAGCAAAGAAGAACTGTTGCTGTGTGCGGAGCATACGGAGTATGAGGCGTTTTTCCTGCGGATTCATAACCATAATGGAACCTCCCGCGCTTCGCAGACCATCACGGTGAATCCAATCCTGCGGATGTTCCGCAACCGTCCTCAGTACCGGTTCAACGGAATTATCCACGAGCAGATTGCTGGTGTTATCGTGGAGGCCACTCCCGCTGCCGCAATGCATCTGAGCACTGTGGTTATACATCATTACGGCTATGCCGATGGTGTTGTAGCGAAGAAAGACAAGATCAGCCGCAACGTTGAGCTGTTGAAGGAGCAGCTGAGGCTGAACCCCGGCGATGCTTTTCACCATTTCAACATGGCTGTGGAATATATGCGTTTAGGGGAATATGACCCTGCTCTTCACCATATCCAGCGTTCGCTGGAGGAGGTCGAGCCGGATACAAGTTATGTCCATCTGCTGTATAAATACGAAATCCGCTGCCGGGCCGCCAAAAGGGAACTGAAGAGTGCGCTGGAAGCGTGTGAGCGGGGCATAACTTTGTTCCCCGATTACCCTGATCTCCATCATCTCAAGGGGGTCCTGCTGCTGCAGGCGGGAGCTTTTGCTGAGGCCAAAGCGGCGCTGCGCCGCGCACTGGACATCGGCGTCTCTCCTCCGGGCTACCACACGGAATCCGGATTCGGGACCTATTTGACCTATACTGCATTAGGGCAGCTATGCCAGGAAACGGGCGAAGATGGCGAGGCCATCGCCTGCTGCACACGGGCGGCTCAGCTTCATCCGGAGCCCGGCCCGCTTATTGCCCGCCTCCTGCGGATCTTCAAGTACAGCGGCCGTGAGCAGGAGATAACCGGCTGGTTAAAGGCCCATTTGCCCGATGCATGGGCCGCGCTGCACGGCAGCCTTCCGGCGCTGCTGCTGAGGGATGGCTGTTACACCGCAGCAGCGGAGCTGCTAGGCGAAGCGGAAGCCGCATCGGCCGAGGTAACACCGGGACTTGATACGGCCATGCTGGGCAGCGCAGAGAACTCAGCCGTGCTGGAGGCAACGACAGGAGGAGCAGCCGCGACGGATAAAGCGACGGCGGCCGAGAGGCTGGCTAGTCCAGCTCCGGCAGCCGCTGAGCGTGGAGCAGAGCATGGAGCGGAGCGGGCTGCGGCAACGCCTGAGCATGCACCAGAGCCAGATATTGCCGTAGCTCCCGGCAACTCCTTAATAGAACTAATACACGAGGTGCGGACAATTCCAGCAGAACAGCTGAGCCAAGGGGATGTACTGTCCCTGCTGAACCATCCCTCTATTTGTAACCAGGTTGCTCCCGCATTTGCAGCCGCACCTGCCCTGCAGCTTGGCCGTTCCTGGATTTTGCTGGCCGACCGGGTGCTGGCCTCAGCTCCCGCTGCTCCCGTCTATGGTCCGGCAGTCCGAAGAGCGCGGATGGCGCTGCCGCTTCCCAGATTTACAGATTAGGAAGGGGATCTTTCATATGGCCACTCCCGATCTTTCACTTTGCATGATTATCAGGAATGAGGAACGCCATTTGGAGCGGTGCCTGGCTTCAGTTCAGGGCTGGGTATCGGAGATTATTATCGGCGACACTGGCTCCAGTGACGGCAGCATCGGCATTGCAAGCAGCTTCGGTGCGCAGGTGATCGAAATTCCGTGGGAGAATGATTTTGCCAAGGCCCGGAATCTAACCCTCCGGGCGGCTTCATGTTCATGGATTTTGGTCTTGGATGCGGATGAGGCCATTGCCGGTTGGCGGGAAGAAGTATTGCAGCCCTTGCTGGAGGCGGAGAAGGTGCAGGGTTACTTTCTGCCTTTTATCCACTATGTAGGCAATACCTCCGGGCGGGAATATGTGACGGATAATGTATGCCGGCTGTTCCGGAATGACGCACGTATTGTTTTTGAGGGGAGTATTCATGAGGAGGCCGCCGGCAGCATCTGGGCACTGCCGGAAGGGCATGTCGATTATGCGGAGCTACCCATTGATCATTATGGCTATCTGGATGATGAATTGCAGCGCAAGGATAAAGCAAGCCGCAATCTGAGCCTTATCCTCACCGCCTTGGAGCTTGATCCGAAGAGTATATCCCTGCGATATGCACTGGGGACCGAATATTACCAGCAAGGACAGTACACTGCCGCCGCCAATATCCTGTTCCCGCTGCTCCCTGAAATCCCCGCCGGCTCCGGCTATGCTGCGGACATCTATCTCAAAACAGCCTATGCTCTGCAAGCCGGCGGACGGAGCAGCGACGCCAAAACCGTTTTTGCAAACGGCCGCTCCTTATTTCCCGATTTCACAGATCTCCTGGAGAGTTACGCCGGGCTGCTGCTCGAAGAAGGGGAGCTGCAGGTATCCCGTCTTCTGCTGCATCAGGCGCTGCAGAGCGGAAACACTGCGCATAAATACCCCTCCTCTTCCGGCAGCGGTACTAGCCGCACCCAGCTGTTTGCCGGCCAAGTCTGCGAGCGGCTGTTCCTGTACAAGGAAGCGCACAAGCATTACACGCAAGCCATAGGTTATGAAGCGGACTATAGTGCCGCATGGGATGAACTCGTGCCGCTGTGCCTGTTGTCAGGGGAAGAAGAAATACTGTCTTCACTAACCCGGCTCCACGCCCCGTCCTTATCTTCGGCTTTGCTTGGCAAGCTTGTGCCTGCTGCGTTGAATGCCCGCGCATTCGGCTGGCTGGAGGTGCTGGGCGAGGCGGGGCAGCTGCCCCTTCACGTCCAGCGGCTCATTCAAGTGCTGCTGCAGCTCCTCCCGCAGCAGCACTCCTCACCGCAAGCTGCCCATCTGCTGGCACAGCTGCTGGAGGAGGATTCCGAACAGCCATTTATCCATGGCTATTTGTGGGCCTGGTCCTGCCGCATCGGCGATGAAGCTGCCGCAGGACAATGGCTGGAGCGCCTGGCCGCTTACAGGCCAGGTTTAACCGCTGTCCGGCGGCTGCTGGTGAACCCTCCGGCTGATTCAGCCGGATGTCAGTCGCCAAGCTTCGCCGATCTCTCTTACGCCGCGCAGCTGCTGCTCCAGACAGGAGCCTGGAGCAGCCTGCTGGCGTTATACAAGCATGCGGATGCTGCACTCTTGCAGTGGTCAAAGCTGCCCGAACCGCTGTGGTGCGGGCTGCTGCAGGCCCCCGCAGCGATAAAGAGGCAATGGTGCTCGATCTACACCGCACAAGAGCATCATCGCCATACTCCTGCCGGCTTGGCGGAGTGGCTGCTGTACGCAGCGGTAGCCAGCTCATGCGGGCTGACTCCCCTGCTGGAGCCCGCAGCTGAACGCGCGTTGCAGCAATCGGGGAGCAGGGCAGCTGCGGTGGGCCTGAGCTACCATAAGCTGCTGCTCGCAGCAGCAGTCCATCCGCAAGGCGCTGCTTCCGGCAGCATCCCTTGGCTGCTGCTTGTAAGAGCGGCCCTCCGGGAGAAGCTTTAACAGAGGGCTTTCCAGTTCAGTACAGTGCAGTACAGTGCAGCAAACCTGGATAACCCCCGTCCCTTTGCCATCAGGGAACGGGGGTTATTTGCTCAGAGCAGCATATTATTTTCATAGCATGCTCTCAAGGCCGGTTTATAGCTGTGCAGGCAACCATTACCCATACACCGCTGTTTACGTGCCGCGCTTTTCTTTCCACTCTACTACACGGGGATTCTCATCCAGAATGGAATGGTATTGCTCCAGACTCCCCCATCTGCCCTCGGGATCAAGCTCCAGATAACGCTCGTATTTCTGCCGGAGCTCTTCCGGCGGCACAGCCCAGCCGTAATGCTTCACACGCAGTTCGGCTAGAAAACCCGGCAGGATGGCGTAGGAAAGCGGGAGCCGGGGAACATGATGATCCATCCGGGGCGTAAAATAATGAAAATGCGGCAGATAGCGGACCAGCGTGCGGGTATGCTTCATGTGTATATTCCAGTGTTCATCCTCACGGTAATGGGTAGTTCCGCCCCAAAAATCATACAGGCGGAAGGCTACCCAGTCGTAAACATCCTGATCAATGAGGCGCCGCATCTCCCGCTTCGCCTCTTCCTCGTAGAATTCATCAGCATCGACAGATAATAGCCAGTCTGGTCCGGTGGACACCGCCAGATCCCAGAGCGTCTGCCGGAGCATCCATTCCCGGCTGAACAGCGAGCTTTCCAGCGTCACCAGCTTTGACACCTTGGCGAAAGAATTGCACAGCCGCGCCGTACCATCCGTACTTCCGTCATCGACAATGACGATATCGTCCACAAAATCGCTCAGTTCCTCCAGCACCAGCTCCAGATGACGCCCGCTCTCATTGCGCACCTGCATCATCGCGGTCAGCCGGTTGCCGGAGGATTTGCGCAGAGGCTCACGATTACTCATCTACTCTCCCCCTCAGTCGCCCGACTGCCTCTTCCAGATCGGCCATTTCGGCAAACAGCGGCCGGGCCTGATGGTCTGCTCCGGCCGCCCGCAGAAAGCTGCGGATGGCGGCATGACGCCTGCCATGCAGCAGGTGCAGCGTACCTTCGATCACCGGCAGCTGCTGGCTTGCAGCTGCCGCCGCCCCGCCTCTTGCTGGAGGTGGCGTTCCCGCAGCAGTACCCACCCCCGCATCGCTGCTGGCTTCCATTTCACGCTGGAGCTGCAGTGCTTTTTCCCATTGATAGGTTTCAATGTAGTTCAGCAGCAGCAGCGGTTTCGCCTCCATATAGGATGAACCGGACAAAATCATGATCGCCGCC
Organism: Paenibacillus sp. IHBB 3054; assembly: GCF_051594305.1. Taxonomy (NCBI): domain Bacteria; kingdom Bacillati; phylum Bacillota; class Bacilli; order Caryophanales; family Paenibacillaceae; genus Paenibacillus; species Paenibacillus sp. IHBB 3054. The sequence continues at coordinate 18,543 of NZ_JBOFBG010000011.1, forward strand.
GCCGAATCCTCGTTCACACGGCAGATTTCCGCCTGAAGCAGCTCCTTTTGACCATGGTCCAGCCAGTTCTGCATCTCCGCTGCCCTCGCTCTTTCTTCGTCCGTAAAGGCTGTAATGGCATACTGCGCGGCAGCAAGCTCCAGATGGCCCTGCTTGGCTTCAATAGCCGAGAAAAACCGGTAATGGGAATGCAGACAGTCCGTATAATCATGCAGCAGCATCAGCTCGAAGGATTGCGTCAAATACCGGGAGGCCGCTTCGTCCCCAAGCAAATATAAGTAGGAGGCTGCCAGATAATGCACGGTCGGCTGATCGGGCAGCTTCTCGCACATGGACAGATAAAACTCCGCACGGTGCCGCCGCTGGATATCAAGCCAAGACACATGCGATCCTGCGGATGGCTGCCACAGTTCTCCCAGCGCTCTCGTCCATATCGCTTCATAGCCGGAGAGAAAGAACAGCCGGTCTCCCCGGCGGATGATTCCGTACGATAAGAGACTGTCCCCGCTGAGATAGACGACCCCCTCTCTGCGCAGATTCTGCTCCAGATATAGCCGTTCTGAAGCGGTGGCCACCAGATCGGCTCTGGCAGCGAGCAGCGCGCTGTATTTGTCCCACAGTCCGCTGTCTTCGCCTTCGGGACAAGCTTCCAGCAGTGCCACGGTATAGGCTGGCTCCAGTGTCATTACATCCGGCAGCCAATACGGGGAGGAGACGAGCACCGTGTATTCCTTGGCATTCAGCTTGTAAATCTCCGCCAGACACAAGGACTGGATGTCATATTCCTCCTGCTGGCCCGGTGTCATTCCCCCCGCAAACAAAACTTCCCCGCGGTCCGGCAGGAGGTCGAGCAGCCTCTTGTATTTATAGGCGTCCCAGGGAACAGAACTGAGGATAAGATAGTTCATCGCCGTCCCCCTCCGTTACTCGGGGATGGCAATGCTTCTCCACCACGAAGCCCGCCAATATACCCTATAGTCACCGTTTCTGCGGGAACGAGCTGCAGGCTGCGGCGGGTCGGCTCCTCCCGCCGCCCAATTCGGCCAGGTACAATTCCGCCCCGGTGGGCGGTACGTTCAAGCGGAAAAAACAGCGGAAGCCCCCCGGTCAATGGCCCCTGCAGCCCATCTTCCTGGCTCACCACAATATCGGTTGAACCCTGCCGCACAGCCTGCACAATTCTCTCCACATAACGGGTGTCATATTCTGCAGAAGCGGACAAATACACTACTGCTGCGCTTTCGTAGAGTGCGGAGACATTCTCCAGCGCATGCAGCCAAGGTTTTTCTCCCTGTACCGTAATCACCGCGTCCCTCTCCTGAACCGGAAATTCGGAAGCAACATCGTTTGCGCTGTCTCTGATCCATACCCAGCGGATATTGTCATAACTCTGCTGTTCTTGCAGCAACTGACGCCGCTTAAGCGATGTTTCCGTGTTCCACTTCTCTTCAAAATAAACAACCGCTGTCACCAGTGGAACGATCACGGAAGATTTGCCGAGCGGTATCGCTGGCTGCTGCGGATAGACGGAAAGCTCCGCAGGTACCGGGAGACTTCTTCCACCCCCAGAGACGCCGGGTAAATTCCATTTGGCGCAGTACGCCCGCCCGCCTTCCTCCTCAGCTCCTTGGTCCACGCCATTCAAAGAACAACTTCCGTCCTCAAGCGGATGAAGCGCGTGAACATACAGAGCATCGCTGAGCGCGAGCCTTCTCCCCAGCTGCCGGGCCCGCAGGCACCAATCGGCCACCATCAGGCGCCGCTGGCAGAGCGATTCATCGAAACCGCCCACTCTGAGCAGCAGTTCCCGGGTGAAGAGCAGGCAGGCACCGCTGAGCACCTCCACATTACGCCATTCGCCTTGCCGCCGAAGCCGGGTATGGTTTACGTATGCGGACAGTTTAGAGAAATCGTCAAACAGCTGCAGTTCCCTGCCTTCCGCTTCTTCCGTAGAGGAACGCGGGGCAACTACTCCGACAACCGGATCATCAATGGCCGGCCAGAACAGATCGGCGAGCCAGCCTGCAGTGACCATGACAGAATCCTGAAGCAATACGACAAATGAGGTCTCGGCATATGCCAAGGCCTCATTCACCCTATATTCCCCGTTCCTGTAGGGGAGAAAAGACACGGCATGTTCTCCAGAGAACTGCTCTGAGAGGGGCAGCAAAGCAAAATCCTCTTCCAGCGGAACGCCAATCACACGGACGCCAGGGCCGGAATGCAGCAGCAGGAGCCGCAAGCATTCTGCACCCCATGCGGCGCAGCGCAGTTCAACCACAATTGTTATTCCGTCTATTACCGGAAGCGGCAGTAATCCTTCACGCTCCAGATAGCTGTATCTTCCGGCCAGACGCTCCAAGCGGACAGAATCCATAGAATCATACGGCATCAGGCTCACACTCCATTAGTTAAAACTGTGCTACCTATAGTGTATGAACGCTACGCGGTGATATCCCTGTTCCATTGGCGGATTTTTCCGGATTCTCCCAAATTAAATCCAATTCACCTATACTATTCGCCGCCACCCTCAGTTTCCGCTCCGCCATTGCCTGCGTTTCCGGCATTGCCGGAAGTATTACTGCTCGCGGGCGGATCATTCGTGCTGCCGCTTTGCGGATCTTTGCTCTCGCCGCTTTCATCAGTATCCGAACCGCCCTCGCCAGTTCCGCTCTTCTCCCCGCTTGCCTGCGGAGCCGGAATGGCAATGCCCGGTGCGTTGTTTCCATTCTCACCGACTGGCTGGCCTTGATTATCGTAGTAGTACATCGGAACATCGCCGACAACCATCAGATAAGATACAGGAATTTCTGTATCCACTACCTGCGGCTCCATGTCGAACGGAATGACAACCGCAACCTCAGTGACAACATGAATGAAGACCTCAACCAGAATCATATTAATTCCGGCATTTTTTTGGCGGGTGTTCAGCTCTACTTTAACTGCGCCCTGAGGTTCGATCTTGATCGGCACATCCGGCCCGAAGGAAGCGATGAGCGGACTGCCCAGCGCCTGGCCGAGCGGGATACGCTCCGTCTGATTATGCAGCTCCTGCAGCGTGGACTGAATGACCTCCGCCGCCTGCGAGGTAATCCGCATATGCTCTCTATAATTGAGCATAAATCCCGATATTTTGCCTTCCTTATCCGTCTTCCAGTCAATCAGCGCTTCAGCATCTCCTGCATCGGCCACCTGTGAGGTAATCGCCTTATTGATCGACTCCGTAGCAATTTGCTTCACCCGGATTTGCGCCAAATGAATAATCGGCGGCTTCAAATGCTGCTCGATATAACGCAGCCCTTGAAGCACCGCCAATATCAGCAGCAGGCTCAGGATGATCCAGAAGCGGCCCCGTCTGCGCGGCTTTTGCGTCTTCTGGACGGAAACGGAAACCACCTTCTTCCGCTCTCCTCCGCCGGAGAAGCTGAACCTGCTCCCCCGTCTTTTTGGCGAGAACCGCGTTCCTTGTCCAGCGGCTCTGATTCCCGGCTTGGCCGGTTTCGCCTTAAACGCCGGGCTTCGCCCGGCCGGTCTTGGCATGCTGCCCAAGCTGAATTTCGGCAGCCGCACCCGCAGGCGCAGGCTTGGCATAACCGCCCTGCGGCTTCCCCATTTCTTTATTCTGCCCATGAGTCTAAGTCCCCCCTGCATCCCTGCGGTCAAGCCGCCGCCCCTTACTATAGGCTATTCGGGAAGAGGACAAAAAAGAAGAACGCCTCTCACGGTGCGAAGTACCGTGAGAAACGTTCATGTCCATGATTTCTAAAGCTATTACTCCATCCGGCTCCGCTTATCCTCCTGCAGATGGCCCCAATGCCGCCGGATAAAAATGCCCAGCAAAATAATAATAAAAACCGCATACCAGGCAAGAAATCCGTTCCATTCCTCCCTGGGGACAACCAGTGAAGAGCCGATCGTTCCGAACAGCCAGATGAAGGACAGATTGCCGAGCACCGTACCCCAAATATAAGCCGAGGCTTTGATCGGTGAGACCGCCGCCATGAAATTGATCACGTTGCTGGGAACAATCGGAATGGTGCGAAGCAGCACCAGCGTCCAGATGCCGTAGCGGTCTAAATAACGCTGCCACTTGTCATAGCGCTTCAGCTTGGATCTCCATTTCTCGTCGAACCAGCCATAGAGGTACCGCCGGAAGAGAAAATACACGAGTATGGCGCCTAAATTACAAGCCAGCCAGCTGACCAGCATGCCGCCGATCACATGAAATTCGGAGACATGCAGAACAATCAATATCGCCAGCGGAAAAAACCCGAACAAACTCTGCAGAATCGTGAGCGGAATCGTTGCTAACAGAATATACGGCCCGTTCAGCCCAAGACTTTGCAGCAGCCAATCAATCCAGCCGTTTATGACCTCCGTCATGGAGCCGTCCCCTTTCGTGACTCCTTTCAGCATCAGCTCCGCTGAGTCCTTATAAATCACTAATTCTTCAAGAAAAACACCCCTTATGGGGTGTTTGTTGATGATCCTGCTAAAGAATGTGTTATGGCGGGAACAATGTCCGGCTACAGGTTACAAAATTGTAGCCTTATATTGACCTAATCATAGCACACATCTTAACCCGCTGCAAAATGACTCTGCAGTAGCGGCACAGTTATTATTATTCTGCAGCAATCCAAGTATTCACTTTATCCTCATTCGCTTCAACCCAGCTCTTGGCAGCATCCTCAGGCGATTTCCCGGCTTGAATCTCCACCATAACCTGGGCCATTTCCTCAGGTGTCCATGTGAACTTATCGAGGAAGTTGTACACCTCCGGCATATCTTCCTTCAATCCTTTGCGTACCATAGTGTGAATCTGCTCTGCTCCGCCATATACGTTTTTGGGATCTTCCAGATATTTCAGATCCATATTGGCGAACATCCAGTGCGGCGTCCAGCCCGTTACTACAATCGGCTCATTATTGGTATATGCCTTCTCCAATTCTTGAACCATAGCGGCCGACGAGCTCTCGAGCAGCTTATAATCACTCAGTTTATAGTCAGTGAGCGCCTTTTCGGTGGCCATCATAATTCCTGCTCCGGGTTCAATCCCGACAACCCGGTTGTTCAGCGCTGCTGCCATTTCCGGATTGTTCAAATCCTCAATGGAGTTGATGTCCATATAAGTGGGAACAACAAGACCTGTCTTTGTTCCTTCCAGGTTGGCCCCGAGATCCTCTATATCTTTTCCATACTGCTCCAGATAGGAAGCATGGGTGCTCGGCAGCCATGCAGCTACCATTCCATCCGCACTTCCGTCCGCAATGCCGGCCCACATCGGTCCAGCATCAACCTGAAGCATTTCCACCTTCGCATCCAGCTTGGACTCCAGAACCTCTTTGACTACATACGTGCTGGCAATTTCCGAATCCCAGGCCACATATGCCAGCTTCACGGATTTTCCTTCACTTGATGAACAGCCGGCAATTGCAAGTACCAGCAACACCGTCAACAGCAATCCGAATCCTTTTTTCTTCATCTAAATAAAACACTCCCGTCATTATTGTTTAGGTTTAACCAGCTTCTGCGTCAAACGGTCAAGCAGGATCGCTATAATTACAATGGCAATCCCTGCTTCGAAGCCTGCGCCAGTCTTAGCCTGTGATACCGCCCGGTATACATAGGCCCCTACCCCTTGTGCGCCGATCATCGACGAAATGACGACCATCGACAGCGACAGCATAATCGTCTGATTAATACCGGCCATAATCGTAGGCATGGCAATCGGAAGCTGCAGCTTAAACAGCTTCTGGCTCGCCGTCGAACCGAACGCATCCGCAGCCTCTACGAGTTCCGGCGACACCTGGCGTATCCCCAGGTTCGTCAGACGGATCGTAGGTGGAATAGCAAATATAATAGAAGCAATGACTCCGGGAACTACACCAAGCGAGAAAAAGGATACCGCCGGCAACAGATACACAAACGCTGGCATCGTCTGCATAAAGTCCAGTATCGGAGTCACAATATTTTGAACAGTCTTACTCTGCGCGCAAAACACGCCAACCGGAACACCAATCAGCACAGCAAGCAGTGATGCAGTAAGCACAAGGGCCAGGGACTGCATAGAAGGATCCCATAAACCCAGATTGTCGATTAGCAGCAGCCCGATCACTGCGAATAAAGCCATCCGCCATTTGCCGATCCAGTAAGCCAAGGCGGCGATAATCACCGTGAGGACGATAGCCGGAAGGAAGGTTAAAGCCGCATCGATTCCGTCCACCATACCTCCAATAACCGCATGAATGAGATCAAAGAACGGCCCGAAATACGTAGTCAGCCAGTCCTCCAGCCATTCAATCCCCTTGCCTATAGGTAATTTAGGTAAATTCATGAACCGATGCCTCCTTCCGGTACCGCATTGCCTGCAAGGGCGGAAAGTACTGCCCCTTTAATCACAATGCCCTTTAGCTTATCCTCTTCATCCACAACCGCAACCGGCAGATGTGTCTCGGACATCAGCTCGAACAGGTCGTTCAGCAGCGTGTCCGGACGTACACGGGGAATTTCACGGACCATCACTTCAAGAATGCTTTTATTCTCCTTGAGTGCCTCCAGCGCTTTCTCTGCCGTAAGTACACCTTGCAGCTTCATTTCATTGCTCGCCACATAGAGACTGGATACGCCGCTGTCCCGCATCAGCTGAAGCGCAACACGCGGACCGCGTTCCGGCCGGATCATTTCCGGCTGACGCATCACATGCGCAGCTGTCAAGACTTTCGACAAGTCTACATCCTCCACAAACCGCTCCACATATTTGTTCGCAGGCTGAATAAGGATCTCTTCCGGAGTTCCGATCTGGACGATCACACCATCCTTCATCAAAGCAATCCGGTCACCGATCCGCAGGGCCTCGTCCAGGTCATGCGTAATGAATACGATCGTCTTCTTCACTCTTGCCTGCAGCTCCAGCAGCTCCTGCTGCATATCCTTGCGGATCAGCGGATCAAGCGCACTGAAGGCTTCATCCATCAGCAGGATATCCGGGTCATTGGCAAGACCGCGCGCAAGACCCACACGCTGCTGCATGCCTCCGCTCAATTGATCAGGGCGGTGGTTCTCCCAGCCTTTAAGGCCTACAAGCTCCAGTGCCTCCATGGCAAGCCGGGTTCTCTCTTTTTTCTCCACGCCCTGTACTTCAAGACCATATTCGGCATTGGCCAGCACCGTGCGGTGCGGAAACAATGCAAACTTCTGGAAGACCATGCCGATATTTTTACGCCGGAACCGGCGCAGCTCTTCGGGATTCATTTTGACCACATCATTGCCTTTAAAAAAGACCTGGCCCCCTGTGGGCTCAATCAGACGGTTCAATAAACGGACTAGCGTGGATTTGCCACTGCCTGACAAACCCATGATGACAAATATTTCTCCTTCTTCGATGCTGAATTCAGCCTTGTTGACACCAACCGTCAATTTGGCTTCACGGGCAATCTTCTCTTTAGACCAACCTTGTGCTAGTAATGGAAGTGCCCGTCCCGCATCATGACCGAATACTTTGGTAAGTTCTTTTACCTCTATAATTGCCATGGTGACCTCCTTCTTCCCCTTATATTTCACGTTTGTGCTCCTCAACAAGTGTAACGGAGTTGTGAAAAGCGACGCAAAGTGCATATTCGCTAAAAAATTAGTGTACAGTTTTAACTTTACACACTTTACGTATAGAATACTCTGTTTTACGCCATATTCCGTTCTGCATGAATTCTTTACTTATTGCAGCAGATTTGATTACAATACATTGGAGAGGTTTGCAGTTTATTAGCCTAATCCTCAGGAGGGACATCATGAACGATTTAGAAGGGCTTCCGCCCGAGCAAATAGAGAAAATCAGCAAGGTCCGCGAGCGGGTCATTGATTCCATTGGCAAAAACATGGATTTGTACGGAATCACCTTATCCATTGGGCATTTATACGGTTACATGTACTTTAATCAAGGCCCCGTAACGCTGGACGAGCTAAGCCGTACGATGGGAATGAGCAAAACATCCATGAGTACAGGAGTGCGCACCTTGCTTGACCTGAAGATGATCGACAAGGTGTGGGGAAAAGGAACCCGAAAGGATCTGTTCGAGGTCGTTCCCGACTGGCATCAGAATTTCAGTGACTATTTCTCAATTAAATGGAGAAAAGCCGTAGAGGGAAATATGTCCGCACTGGCTAAATCGCTTGCTGAAATCAAAGAAATAAAAAACGAGTATGCTGACAATCCCGAAATTGAGAAGCTCCTGAATAGAGATGAAGCAAAAATTGAAGAAGCCATTAAATACTACCGCTGGCTCCTGAAGCTGATTGAAGCCCTGGAAACCGGCAAGATATTCGACTTTATTCCCAAAGAAAAGTAAACACGGAGCGTGAGCTCCCTGCTGCTCCGCATAATAAATACGGCCATGGCCCCGCAAAGGGGCTATGGCCGTTTATTATTTACCATTTGCTGCGGATTTATAAATGAAAATTCAGGCCGAAATCGGTTTCGGAAATAACGGCTGCCGATTGACTTGTATCAACAAGTTTAATAGACTAGAAATAACTGATTTTTGCAACGGATAAAGTGTAAGCGATGGACCAAAACCGCAGTATATCAGTCTTTTCCCCGGAATTCATGATCAGTCGGAGGGTGGCTTTACCATGCAAATGAATATTAAAAAGATTGCCGAAATGGCAGGTGTCTCCGTCTCAACGGTTTCGAAAATCATGAATAATTACAGCGATGTTTCGGAAAAAACGAAACAGCGGGTGCTGGAGATTATCGAACAAACCGGATATTCCCCCTCGAATTCCGCGAAAACACTGGCCACCAAAAAATCGAGTCTGATCGGGGTCATTTTTGCCGGTGAATTTAATGTCGAATTTACCCATCCTTTTTTCATCGAGGTGCTGAACTCCTTCAAGAAACAGATGGGCGTGCTGGGGTATGATCTGATTTTTTTCTCCAACGAGAAATTTATCAGCAGCGGTGATTATTTCGCACGCTGCCAGCACTTTCATGTGGATGGCTGCGTGATCATCTCGGGGCAGAAGATGGAGCCCGCGATCCGCGACCTCGATATGAGCAGCATTCCCTGCATCGGCGTAGATTTGGAGCTTAAGGGTAAAAAATCCGGGTATGTGATGTCGGACAACTATCAAATCTCCTCCAAGGTTGTGGAGCATTTCTATCTGCTGGGCTACAGGGAGCTTGGCTTTATCGGCAGTACGGCGGATTCGGATATTTCCAACCGGCGGGAAGCAGGGTATATCAAGGCAATCGAAGATTTTGGTCTGGCGATGAATCCTACGTGGTTCGTGCATGGAGAGGATTTCTTTGAAGCTAGCGGTTATGCGGCCATGCAGACTCTCATCGAGAAAGGCAGCCTGCCGCAAGCGATCTTTGCCGCTTCCGATTTGCTGGCACTTGGGGCCATCCGCGCCTTGAAGGAGCACGGACTGCGCATCCCTGAGGATATCGCCATCATCGGCTGTGACGATATTGAGGCCTGCAAATACACCAGCCCTACGCTGACTACGATCCGCCAGAACAAAGAACGGCTTGGCATACTTGCGGCCCATATGCTGTTCGATCTTATTAACAATCAATCAGACGGCGGTTCGTTTGTTGTTGAACCGGCGCTAATCGTCCGCGAATCCTGCGGCAGCCGGTTGAATGCTAAGCCTCACCAATCCTCTTTATAAGCCCCGCGTTCGAAATCGTCCTTAAACTTTTTGTCCCTCTCTGCCGCATGTTTCTGCACCGAAGGAGAATTGACAATTTTACGGACGATCCAATACAACACTATAAGAAATACGATACCAAACAAGATTTCGATCACTAGCAATAGTCGTGCCTCCTTTGTCTTATAGATTAAAAGCTTGATCAGCTTTTGCCTATAAGAATATTCATACCGGCTGATCTCTTGTACCCGGTCTACGCTTCTGACCGGCTTCGTTTCAAGACCCGGTTCACCTGCTCTGAACTCAGCATCATCAATAGCAAAAACGCCAATACGATGGCCGGAAACAGGCTGATGCTAATTCCGGAAGCGATCAGACCAAACAATGGGGGCAGCAAGGTTGTTCCTGTATAGGCTACTGCCATCTGGTACCCCATTAATTGCGCGGAGTTCTCTTTGCCGAACCGGGCCGGTGTTTCATGAAGCAGCCCGGGATATATCGGCGCAAGCCCCAGTCCGATCAGGATGAGTCCAACGAGGGTCATAACATCAGGCAGCGGAAGCAGCAGCAATCCACCTAGGGCAGCTGTAAGCTGACCCGCCAGAATCAGCACCCGGTTGCTGATCTTCAGTGTCACAAATCCGGTAATCAATCTGCCGATTGTGATTCCGCCATAGTACATAGAAATCCAGGCTGCGGCTAATTCGGCTGACACCTCTCTTGCCCCTACTAAATAGCTGGCCCCCCATAACCCGACCGTGGATTCGACACCGCAATAAAACAAGAATGCGAGAAGCGAGAATTTAACGCCTTTGAGACGAGTGGGATGAACCTTCACTTTGGCAGGCGGGGAACTTAAGCCGGTGTTACTCCCCTCGAGCCCGTCAGACTGGGTTTCGTTCGAATTCACAACCTTTGCAGCATGATGCAGTTTCGCTACCCGCTTCCATAACGGAAGGGTAACAAGCAAAATGATTACCAGACCGAATTGGATGATTGAAACGGCCGAATAGCCTTCTCTCCACGAATTGTGGTTCGCAATATAATAGGACATGATCATCGGCCCCGCTGTCGCACCGACACCCCAAAAACAATGCAGCCAGCTCATGTGGTGGGCTTTGTAATTATCGGCTACATAATGGTTGAGCGCAGCATCTACCGCTCCGCCTCCAAGTCCCAGGGGAATGGCCAGAACCGCCAACCAAACCAGTGAAGGCGCGAAGGAAAAGCCCAGCAGCGCACCAGCGGTCATACAGCAGCTGATCAGGGTAATCGTCCCTGTGCCCAGCTTTTTAATGATGCTGCCGCTTACCAGACTTGAGACGATGGTTCCTCCGGCAATGATCATGGAAACGAGACCCGCCGATCCAAAGGGAGCGCCGATTTCCAGATGCAGCACCGGCCAGGCGGACCCCAGCAACGAATCGGGAATGCCCAAGCTGATAAATGAAAGATAGATAATGATTAGAAACCAAGTTGCCATAGTTATGTTTCTTCCTCTCTGTCATTTCCCGGATAACAGGGCATCAATTGCCCCAAATATCAGGCTCCAGCTGTTTTAAGGTTAGCCAGCGCATGCCTGCCTCAAAGTCTTCATGAAATGAATCGAGCAGAATGATGCTGGGCATGGAAGGCATTGCATGTTGAGTTCTGTACAATTCCCAAGCGCTGCCCCAGGTTTCCTCATCCATCAGGCTCTGGTAAATAACAATTTCATCCGGAGCAAGCACAACATTCACCGTATGAATAATCGTGCAGGCTGCCTCTATAAACACCTCAGTCTTGACCGGATTGTTCCAGTCCACCTCCACCGGAAGAAATTTAATTTCACCGGCCATGCCGTCCTTGCCCTTCACCACACTCCCGTTCAAATAAATCCCCATGCCGGGAGGATAGGACCTTGGAAAATATACACCAAGCACACATTGATTATCATCTTTCTCGTTTCGGGAACAGTACCCGCTGATCGCAGCATTCACATCGTTTTCCAATACAACCGGCAATCCAAATTGCTCCTGTATAACTTCGCTCAATCTTACGCCTTTCAGCTTTTCATGACTGCTTACTTTGATTTCCCCATTGACTGACTGGCCGGGAATACCGATCCCAATCACCTTGATGGTAGGGTGTTTCGACAAATATTGCTCAATCAATTCATAAAACCGTTCCAGATTGAACAGCGGTATGCCGTATTCTTCCCGCTGTATAATCTCATCCCCTATATTAATTACCATCACAACAACTACATCCGCACCCTGCTTCTCATTCATATGAATGACCAGCGCCAGGCTAAATCCGTAATTGTACCGGTAAGTAAGCGCAGGTCTGCCCCCATTGGATGGGACCGTTTCGTCTTCCGACAATTCACCGAGCAGAACCAATTCCTTGACCAGTGAATTAATAGTAACTACGCTTAGCTTGGTCAATGCTGCCAGCTGTGACTTAGATCCCGTTCCAATCTGCTTCATGGCCTGCCGCACAAGGTTGAGATTAATATCTTTGATTAAGTAACCGTTAGCCTTCTCCATATGCATCCTCCGACATATAATAAAGTCACTTAATAAACCCTATTTAATTAGTATGCAGCGAGTAGTCTGTCCTTGTCAAGACTATAAGGGCAAGTGGAGATCTGAACACAAATACATCATCTAGGCCATAAAAAAACCAGCCGCTTCCGGGGAAGACGGCTGGTTCCGGTTAAAGCTGCGCCGGAAGCTCGACCTGCGGGTCCAGCGCCAGCTTTAGGAGTTGACCGGCATGGGCCAGACCCGCGCCGAATCCGTACAATAGAATCTGCTGGCCATTCAGCACTTTGCCCTCGCGGACACCCAGGTCCAGGGCGAGCGGTATGCTTGCAGCCGACGTATTGCCGAAATATTCAAGGCTGTACAGAGCCTGCTCAAGAGGATAATCCAAGCGTTCACAAATGGGCTCGATCATCCGCAGGTTGGCGCTGTGCGGAATCAGCCAGTCCACTTGCACAAGCTCTGCCCCCGCATTTTTAAGCACCTGCTGGATGCCTTGGGGGACGGTTCTTACCGCCCAGCGGAAAACCTCCCGGCCATTTTGCACCAGCTTGCCTGGATTCATCAGTTCAATCCCGTTCACCTTATGCGACAGGCCCGTGCGGTACACATGATGTGCTCCGCCGCCGTCACTGCCCAGATGGAAGCCGAGGAAGTTGTCCTCCTGCTCATCGCTCTCCACAAGAACCGCCCCGGCCCCATCCCCAAAAAGGATACAGGTGCTGCGGTCGGTATAGTCCGTAATTTTGGACAGCGCATCTGCCCCAAGAACCAGAACCTTGCGGTGCAATCCTGATGCGACATAAGCGTGGGCTGTATGCAAGGCATAGACAAAACCTGCACAGGCGGCGCTCATATCGACAGCTCCGGCGGTAAGCGGAATCCCCAGACGGTGCTGAATTATGGATGCTACAGAAGGAAAAGAAAAGTCAGGCGTGCTGGTAGCCACAATAACCATATCCACGTCCCCGGCAGATTTGCCATAACGCTTCAGCAGATCCTGCGCGGCGGAAACACATAAATCACTGGTATATTCATCTTCACGGCTGATTCTCCGCTCGCGGATTCCGGTTCGCTGGACAATCCACTCATCGTTTGTCTCTACCATCTGTTCCAAATCGCTATTGGTCAGCCTCCGGACTGGCACATAAGATCCAATCGCTGTAATTTTCGCACCCGTCAATGAAATCACCTCTTTAATAGTATCTGGTCTTAGTACTTGGTACTAATTATATGCGATACCTGCCAATATTGCAAAGGAAAAAGCCGTAAAGTGAATATTTCCCTGGACTCGCCGAAGATCAAAAAAAAAGAACTATGGCCTAAACGGGCCACAGTTCCTAGTAAACATATTGAACAAAAGATAAACGGGTAAGCGGCAGCATAGCTTAGGTACAGCGCCGTAACATTCCGGTGTATGTTCTCAGCATGTGCAACTATGTGTTTGCCGGCTCTACTTCCACCTGCTCCACCAGCTTTTCCGGTTGGGCGGTGTTTCTTGAACGGCAGTTGATGATTTCAACCTCTTCACCATTCTCGATATAAAAGGCCGGGCCTTCATGATTCTCAACCGTCACCTGCTGGAACCGGACATCCCGTACATTCCCCAGAAAAAATCCGCGGTTGTTCATATCCTCAATGCCTGTCATCATGTCGGGCTGGCCGGGAACGGCATTCTTGGCCATTGAAATATCGACATTCGAAAAGGTAATCTCCGAAACATACTGCTCCGCCAGCCCATACAGGAAACCTGCAGCCGCATGGACACCCCGTGCGGTAATACTCTCAAAATGGATCCGTCTAAATGTTGGCGTTTCCGCCGTAACGGGATACGGATTTTTGTCCCAGACATATTTCTCTTTGCCGCGGGGCCCGCAGAAATAATACAGGTTAAGTGTAAAGGGGCAAATCACGTCCTCCATCACAATGTTGCTGACGCGAATATCCTCAATCGTCCCTCCGCGGCCCCGTCTGGACTTCATGCGAATGCCGCGGTCGGTCTGCTTGAACACGCAGTTGCTGATCGTCACATTGCGGATATCGCCGCTCATTTCACTGCCCAGCACCACCGCCCCATGGCCGTGAATCATCGTACAGTTGGTGATGGTTATATTTTCGCAGGGAATCCGCTCTTTCGTATCCTCGGTTCCCGCTTTGATTGCAATGCAGTCATCGCCTACATCAATATTGCAGTTGCTGATGCGCACACCCGAGCAGGATTCCGGATTAATGCCATCCGTATTCGGTGAATCTGCCGGGTTCAGGATCGAGATATTGTCGATCGTCACATTGCTGCAGCAGATCGGATTCACCGTCCAGCTCGGTGAGTTCAGCAGCGTTACATCCTTGATCGTAACCCGGCTGCAGTTGTTAAATCCGATCAGCGTTGGACGGGGATACTCCAGCGCCTCCGGGTGATTCCGGTGCTTGTTCCACCAGGGAGCGCCGTTGCCCTCCAGAGTTCCGCTTCCGGTAATGGATACATTCACTAGATCCTCCCCGTAAATGCAGGACGCATGCACTTGCCGTTTCACGCCTTCCCATCTGGATTCCACAGCCGGAAAGTCCCCGGGCTCGGTGCTGAATGACAGAACCGCCCCGGGGCTTAAGTGCAGCTCTATGTTGCTGCGCAGCAGTACCGCCCCTGTTCTGAATGTCCCCGCCGGGATAACTACCGTTCCGCCGCCGCCTCTGCTCGCTGCCGCAATGGCATCCGCAATAGCTCCCGTTGCCAGCACTGGACTATCCCGCAGCGCTCCGTAATCCGCAATGTTATACATGGGTCCCCTTCCTCTCGAGCAGCGCTCAAACCGCTGCAGAGCTTCCTGCTTCATCCTCTTACCTTCTGTACAAAGACTCCATCTCCACACAAGCCATGACGAGCGCCCCCACCCCATGCAGATCATTGCTGACCTTAGGCCGGGTGACATAATTCTCATAGTCGCCAGCCGAAGTGCCGATGCAGATATCCGGCAGGATCACGCGGCCCTGATCATCCTGCTGAAGCACCGAGATCAGACCTTCATAGCCTTTTTGGGCTGCTGCCACCGCTGCTGCTTCTTCAGTAGCCAGACCCAACTTCACCGCTTTGGCGATGGTGTAGACGAACAGGCAGGACCCCGACGTTTCCAGCCAGTTATCCGGTTCATCGCCCTTATCCACGACCTGGTACCACAGTCCGCTGTCCTTATCCTGATAACGGATCAAGGCCTGCACGAATTCGCTTAGCGCAGCAGCCAGCTCCGCCCGGCCCGGTTCATCCGCTGGCAGCAGGTCCAGAAATTGCGACAACGCCAGACCGTACCAGCCCAGGGACCGGCTCCAGAACTCGGGGGAGCAGCCCGTTTCGGGATGGGCCCAAGGCATGCGCCGGCTCTCATCCCAGGCATGGTACAAGAGGCCGGTAGCTTCATCCTTCATGTATTTGCGCATCAGCTGTTCCTGATGCAGCACGGTTTGCCGCAAGCCGGCTTCCCCGTAGGCATTGGCATATTTCAGCGAGAAGACTCCGGCCATGTAGAGCCCATCAAGCCACATTTGATAAGGATACTTATCCTTGTGCCAGTATCCGCCTTCGGCGGTTCTGTTTACTGTCAGCAGCAGATTTCTCAGCTTATCGGCTGCCGTCCGGTACTTGCCCTTGCCGGTCCGTTCATGCAGCGTGAACAGCAGCAGTCCTGCCTGAACCGCATCCAGCTCATCGCGGGCAAAATAGAAATTGCCCTGATCATCCACCAGATCATCCACATATTGACCGATGTACTCCAGATAGCGGTCCTCCCGGACAGCTTCCCAGAGCAGCTCCATCCCGCACAGAAACACGCCTTGATGGTAATGCCAGCGATGTGCAGGAGGAAGCTCTCCCGCTTGATAAGTATCCATTAAAGAGTCACAGGCTTTTTTTGCCCATTCCATGGGTGTTTTCGGCAGACTGCCTATCATCTTACTACCCCTTCCAACATAAGAATACCTGACCTTTGGCAGTTAACCCTTCATTGATCCCAGCATAGCCCCTTTGGCAAAATGCTTCTGCAGGAACGGATAAACCATCAGAATCGGCAGGGTTGCCACCACGATAACGGCCATCTTGATCGTCTGATCCGGCGGCGGAACTGCAGCATCGAGCGAAGAGCTGTAATCCATCCCGCTGGCCAGCACGACAATTTGTCTCAGCAGCACCTGGATCGGCCATTTGGCGCTGTCATCCAAATACAGAATGGCACTCATATAGGTGTTCCAATACGTCACCGCATAGAACAGGGAAATTGTCGCAATCGAGGGCAAAGATAACGGCAATACAATCCGGAACAGGATGCCGAAGTCGTTGCAGCCGTCAATTTTGGCGGATTCCTCAAGACCTTCCGGGATATTCTGAAAGAAGTTTTTGAGAATAATCATGTTAAACGCACTGATTGCCGAAGGCAGAATTAGAGCCGCATAGGAATCAATCAGCCCCAGCTCCTTCACCACCAGGAACGTAGGAATCATCCCGCCGTGAAACAGCATCGTGAACACAACCAGAAAGTTAATAACGTTGCGCCCGTCCAGATCTCTTCTGGAGAGGCCATAAGCCATCAAAGCTGTTATAAACATACTGAATGCTGTACCGATGAGCGTAACCCCAATCGAAACTCCCAGCGCTCTAAAAATCGTATTCGTCGAGAAAATAAACTTGTACGCCTCAAAGCTCCATACTTTTGGAATCAGCACAAATTTGTTGGCCGCGAGCTCCGCACTGGTTGTGAAGGAGCCTGCCACCACGTGGATAAATGGAAGCACCGTCACCAGTGCAATGAGGGCCAGCAGCGTAAAGTTAACAGCAGCAAAAATCCGGCCGCCGATCGTTCTGTCTTCTACCATTTGAATTCCTCCCGCATTTCTCTCAATAAACGCCTTCTTCTCCCATTTTCTTCGATAATTTGTTGACCGACATGACCATAATGAGTCCAATCACCGATTTAAAGAAGCCGATAGCCGTACTGTAACTGAATTGTCCTTGTCTCAAACCTGCGGTATACACGTACGTATCAATAATTTCCGCCACTTCCCGGTTCATGGAGTTGAGCAGCAGATAGGCGTGTTCAAATCCAAGATCCAGCACGGAACCGATTTTCAGAATCAGCAGTGTAATAATGACGCTTCGGATCGCCGGAAGGGTAATGTGCCAGACCTGTCTCAGCCGGCCGGCTCCGTCCATGCGCGCAGCTTCGTAAAGTCCGGGATCTACAGCCGCAATGGCTGCGAGATAAATGATGGTGCCCCAGCCTGCTTCTCTCCAAATCACCTGAATGATGTACATTGGCCTGAACCAGTCGGGATTCAGCAGGAAATTCACCTTGGGAAGGCCGAAATAGACCAATAGCTCGTTAATAATTCCTCCGTCCATCGTGACCATAACGAAAGTAATGGAGACGACGATAACCCATGACATAAAGTGGGGCAGATAAACGAGTGTCTGGAACAATCTTTTGAAAAATGTGCCTCTCAGCTCATTCAGCATCAGGGCAAGGATAATCGGAATCGGAAAATAAAAGATGATATTCATTCCGAACAAAATCAGCGTATTCCCCAGGATATTGAGAAAATCCGGCTCCGCGAACAGCCGCTTGAAATGCTCAAGCCCTACCCAATTACTGCCGAGGATCCCCTGATAAGGTTTGTAATCCTGAAAGGAAATGACTAATCCGTACATTGGAAAGTATTTAAAAATAACAAAAAACAGCACTCCCGGTATCAGCATGACGTAAAGCAGTTTATTTCTCCACAGCCGCTTTTTGAGTTCACTGCTGCTTTTGTATTTTTTGGGCTCCAGCTCAGGAATTGCGCTGGGCTGAGCGGTGACTTCCTGCATAATACTCTTCCTTTCTGCTTCATAAATTGATCATCTGACTGCCGGTTTCGTATGAATCAGAAGGCTGCTGAAGCTGCTTCGGCAGCCTTCTTCACTGGGCCTTAGCCTAACCGTTCACGACTGTCATCCTATTTCTTGTATGCGGCGTTGTATTCTTCGATAATGGCTGCGCCGCCCCGGCTCTTCCAGGATTCCACTTCTTTTTCGAATCCGGCCTTGTCCAGCTGTCCATAGATATAATTGTAGGTAGCATCCGTAATAATCTGTTGAAGCTCAACGCCCTTGGAGGTGTAGGTCGCCGAATCCAGGGCAGCCGTAGGGTCAGCCACTCCGAATTTGACGTTCTCCAGCGCCAATTCATCAGCATGAATCCGGCCTGGCAGCACGTTCAAAGGTTGGTACATCCCGTTGGTTTCGTATTCACCGATAACGCTGTCCTTATAGCCTTTAACCTCGCGTTCAATCAGCTCTTTGTCATCCGCCGGTTTCGCTTTGCCGTCTTCAACGGTGTAGTGAGTGCCTTCAATCCCCCAGTACATCAGGTTGGCAACCTCAGGAGTCATCATCTTGTCAAAGAACCCCAAAATCTTCTTCAGCTCGGCTTCATCCTTGACTGCGCCTTTCGGGAAGAGTACTACGTTGTTATAGCCCGGAATCATCCATTGGGTAATCTTGCCATCCGGTCCGGCGACCATACTGTGCGCATCCAAAACGGCATCCGGGACATTCTTGATCAGATCCTTATTGAGGTTATCAATATCAGGCATGGATCCGCCGATATACAGGCCAGCTTTACCACTGGTGAACATATTTACAGCATCTGTTTTACTGGTAGCCGCGAAATCCTGGTTCATGTACTCGGAATCACGAAGCTTTTTGAAGTAGTCCATCGCATCGATATATTGCGGGAACATAAATTCCGGTGCAAGCTGGCCATCCTTCTCGCCCCAGTTGTTCGGGGTTCCGAACCAGGAGGAGATGGTTTTGAAAGCTCCGTATACCAGCTCATTCCGGTCCACAATCCCTGTGGTGTCTTTTTTGCCGTTGCCGTCAGGATCCTGTTCCGTAAAAGCCTTCGCCATGGCGAACAGCTCATCTAAATTCGCAGGTGCCTTCAGCCCCAATTTATCTGCCCAGTCCTTGCGGTAAATGATCCCTTGACGCGCCAGCGGCCGTCCGATATACACGGTGTACAGCTTGCCGTCCACTTTGGTGTTATTGAGGATTTCCGGCTTCAGCTTGTTCAGGTTCGGGAATTCCGTAAGATAAGGACCGATCTCCCAGAACTGTCCATCCTTGATCGCTTCCTTCATCTGCAGGAAGGTCGTCTGATTCTTCAAATAGGTCACCTGCGGCAATGAACCTGTGGCAAACGATGAATTCAGCTTCTCTTCATAGGTATCCGCCGGGAAAAATTGATAGGTCAGCTTCGTATTGGTCAATTTCTCCACTTCCGCTTTGATCGTGTCCGGTGGAGTCTCTGTCGTGTTCAGTGGAAGCATAATCTTAATTTCTGTCGGTTTCTCCGGCTCTGGTGCCGGTTCTGTTGTCGCGGTGTTGGTCCCTCCGCTTGTACCGGGATCTTTTGTCGCCGCTGCTTCCTTATTGTTGTTGTTGTTGCCTGAACACGCTGTCAACATGCTGAACGTTAACAATGCACTCAGGAGCAGGGTGAAGGATTTTTTCTTCATACCATTTTGACCTCCGTTTGACTTGTATTGGTTACAAGCAACACACTACAGCCTCGGCCAGGTTTCGAATACAATCATTTACTCATAATGGGGCGTTTGGGCGGGGGTTGTGAGCAAATGATTATTGGGTTATAAATGGAAATGAAAACACTGGTTTGGGGGAGTGGGATTAATCGGGATGGGAGTTTGGGATCGGTGGGATTAATCGAGTGGAGGGTATGGGGTCGGTGGGGGTAACTGCGGGGAATGTTTGGACTTCCGGTCGCTGTTATGTTTGGATTTCCTGATTTGAACCGCTCGCCGCGGTAGAAATCCAAACATAAAGGCGAACGCTGCCGCTCCTCCAGTTCCAAACTTCCCCTTCGTTACTTTCACCTCTCCGAGGGTTTTCCTTTCCATTTATATGGAAAGGGGGCAGAGTAATAACCACCGCTGGGTTCTGCGGTGGGGAACAATCGGTGGAGATTAGTCGGGCAGGAAAACCTTGAGCGGTGGGATTAATCGAGTGGATGCTATGGGATCGGTGGGGGTAACTGCGGGGAATGTTTGGACTTCCGGTCGCTGTTATGTTTGGATTTCCTGATATGAACCGCTCCCCGCGGTAGAAATCCAAACATAAAGGCGAACGCTATCGCTCCTCCAGTTCCAAACTTCCCCTTCGTTACTTTCACCTCTCCGAGGGTTTCCCTTTCCATTCATATGGAAAGGGGCAGAGTAAAAACCACCGCTGAATTCTGCGGTGGGGAGAAGTTACTTGCGATGGATGGAACTTAGGATGTGAAGCAGCTGTTAGTGGTAATAAGTTTAGGCAGATTGAACAAAGGCGTACAGGGAACAGTTAGTTGAAACGTCATGGCGTGGGCGGGGAGATTATTGGGAACATGCACAGTTACTAATGTGAGAAATCTGCAGTCTGGCGGGTCAACATGCACTGACTGTATTTTGTACAGTAGATTTGGCTCAGAAGGCTCTGGATTCGTGTTCTATTGCACTTTGTGCAGTCAAAAACCAGGAAAATGAACTAAAACGGGCTTTGAACCGGAATCTGCTGCACGAAATGCAGTAGATTCCTTTTTGAGCCCCGACTAGTGGGAATCTACTGCACATTGTGCAATCAAAGTGATAAAGGGGACAATCCAGGAGACTGGTTACCCCCCCGCCCCTCTATCCTACTTGCCCGCCTCTGCCCGGGCCTCCGCCGCGGTGTATTCCTGGATGATCAGGTTGCCGCCGCTTGTTCTCCATTTTTCCACCTGCTCGTTGAATTCCTCAACAGTGATATTGCCGATGATGTAGTTGTAGGTCGCATCTACGATAATCGTCGACAGCTCCACATTTTTCTCATCATAGGTTGGGGAGCTTAAGCGCAGGGTCGGATCATCCACGAGAAACTGTTCGTTGTCCTTGCTGAGCTGGTCGGCCAGGGCGGTCAGCTGCTCTTTTTTCTCCACTTCCATAATGTTCTTGTTGCCGAAGTCGGCGATCATCAGGGAGTAGAGCGGATTCACTTCATTTACACGCAGCTGCGAAGTCTCCTCCGGAAGAATCACCTTTCCGCCTTCCAGCTTATAATGCCGGCCCTCGAACCCGTATTTCATCAGATTGGCGACATCCCTGTCCATCGTCCGGTCAAAAAAACCAAGCACCTGTTTCAGCTCCTGCTCCGTGGCAATGGCTTTTTTGGAGAACAGGTAAAGGCCGTTGTAATTAGGGATGGACCATACTTTATATCCGTTTGGCCCCTTAATCCGGTTAATCAGTGTAAATTCAGCAGCCGGATTGATCGTCTGAGCCTCACTGGAGAGCCGCTGCACATCCGTCATACTGCCAATAAAAACACCGGCCGTTCCCCGGATAAACTTATCCCGCTGGACCTCCTTGCTGGTTAAGGCGAAATCCTGATTAATCATTTTCTCATTATATAATTTCCGCATGAAATTCATGGTGTTCATATATTCAGGAGTCACGAACTCAGGGATAAACTGATGATTCTCCAGCTTCCAGTTATTCGGAGTACCGAAATAGGAGCTGAGTGTCTTAAACACGCCGTACACGAGATCGTTGCGGTCGACCAGGCCAATGGTGTCCTGTTTGCCGTTTCCGTCCGGATCATTATATGTAAACTGCTTCATGACCTCATACAGTTCATCCAGTGTTTGCGGCTTGCTTAACTGAAGATGGTCCAGCCAGTCTTGGCGGATGATGATTCCTTGCCGGGAGGAAGGGCGCTCAGTATACAATCCATAGATTTTGCCGTCTACAGCAGCCTGGTTAAGAATCGCAGGGTCCAGCTGTTTCAAATTAGGGAATTCCTGCAGATAAGGCCCGATCTCCCAAAAGGCTTCCGAGCGGATCGCACTTTTCAGCAGATTATAATCCGTGAACTTCACAAAGGTGACTTTGCCCAGCGAATTGGTCGTCAATGCCGTATTCATTTTATCTGTGTAGACGCCTTCCGGAACCCAGGTAATGTCGAGCTTAGCCCCTGTCAGCTTCTCAAGTTCCGCCATAATATCCTTGGAGGGCTGCTGAGGGAAATGCAGAGGTGCCAGAATAGAAATGAACGGCGCGGTCTCTCCGGGACCGGTCCGGGGTGACTCGTTGTCACTGCAAGCGCTTAACAAAATGAACGAGAGCAGCAATACCAAACAGCAATATCGGCGCACCGTTCTCCCTGCAAAAACTCTGGACATCCCTGTATCCTCCTAAAAGTTTGGTTAGTACATACCTAGCATAATTACGCTCATTTCTGCAATATAACTGCTAATTATTGAATAATCTTCTATCCTAAGTAATAATTAGAGATAATGATTATTGCGGCACCAGATGATTATTGTTATTATCCTAGCTGATGAATACACTTAAATGAGGCAGTTGCTACTACCCAAGTAAAGGTGCTGAAATCCAGTGAAACACTTAAGCTTCCTGAGTAAATTAACTTTATTCGCCTTTGTCATCAGTACGCTGCCTGTGGTGTTCATTGGCTCTTTCTCCTATCTCACATCCTCCAGCGAAATTCAAAAAAATGTTAACAAAAGCAAAATGGAACTGATTTTACAAATTAACTCAAATGTAGAGCATAAGCTGACTACTGTCAACCAAACCTTAAACCAGGTTGTGAATTCTTCGGTATTAAAAAAAGCACTAAATAACCCCTTAAATGTAACCGATTTCATTTTATATAATGACTTAAGAACCGAAATCCGCAATATGCAGTCCTTTGATACAAAGCTCGAAGATGTGATCCTGTTAAATCAACGGCAAAATTGGATGATCAAAAACTCCGGCCTCTACCGCCTGAACGAATACAAGAACTATGAGCAGCTCTCCAATCTGATGAATGTGCCCGACAACACGTCTTGGGTGCTGAACCCTTCCTCGCTGTTCTACAGTGAGGAGAGCATCAATGTGACGGGCTGCGACTACAGCATCAGTCTGATTAAAAAGCTGCCGACCAACAAACTGCAAAAATACGGACTTGCCCTGGCGAATATTCCGGCCTGCAGCCTGCAGGACTTCATCAACTCGGAAGTAGATCCGCTCGACAGCATTATTGTGCTGAATGAGTCCGGCACCATACTGCTTCACCCGGACCGTTCGATGATCGGAGAGCCTGCGCAAAAGGGCGGATTTGCTGATCTTTCGCTCGTCTCCGATCTTAATAAACCTTCGGGACAATTCAAAACCGTCATGGACAAAAAGGACTATTCCGTCACTTATCTGCGTTCCCAATTGAACGGCTGGATCTATCTCTCGGTCACCTCCATTGAGAGTTTGACGAAGGAATCCAACAAAATCGGAACCTATACCCTGTATGTATGTGCCGTGATGCTGCTGCTGTCCATACTGTTCGCATGGCTCGGCTCCCGCCGCATGTACAGCCCGATCGAAAGACTGCTCAACCAGATGGGGCTGCGCAGACCCGGAATCAAATCCAGGCATACGGATGAGTTTCAGTTTATCGGCGAACAGGTGCATCATTTATTTCAGTCCAAATCACAGCTGGAGAAGGAGGTCAGCCAGCATATCCGGCAGGTCCGCACCTTTTTCCTGACCAAAGCCTTTCAGGGCAATGTCAAAAAACGCGAGCTGCTTGAAGAGCTGGAGCAATATGGCTATCACACCCAGATGGAAGAATGGAAGACGATGGCTGTAATCACGTTGAGCATCGACTTCTCTGAGGATACCAGCTATGAGAAAAAGGATCTCCATCTGCTGTTGTTTGCCGCGCATAATATGATCGAGGAACTGGTGCCCCCGGACAGCAGGCTTGCGCCTGTCATTATGGACCATGCCGTGGTGACCTTGATTGGCAGCATGGAAGGCAATGCCGAGGCTTTTCACCGTTCGCTCTATTCACTGACAGAAAATCTGCAGCAGGAGATCAATAACTACCTGAAGCTGCAGGTAAGTATTGGCCTGAGTCTGCCCTTCCATTCCTTTGATAAAATATCCATCGCCTACAGAGAAGGCCTGGAAGCTCTGAAATACCGGATTACGCTCGGCAAAGGCATCATTATCCAATACGAGAACATCAACTCCGGCAAACATTATCTGAACTTAAACTATCCTTCGCATACCGAAAATGACCTGATGGACGCCATTAAGCTGGCCGATACTGAAAAAGCGAAGGAGCTGCTGCATAAGCTGTTCAAATGTATTTTTGCGCTGGGACTGTCCCCGCAGGAGTACCAGATTCCGCTGACCCGTCTGCTCAATAATATCCTCATTATGATGCAGGAATCGGGAATTAGCCTGAACCAGATTTATCATGTGAACGGCTCCTTATTCGAAGAGCTGACCGATCTCCACATTGTAGCCGAAATCGAGGACTGGTTCTGGAGTATGGTTATTCTGCCGATGATCCGGATTTTTCACAGCCGGCAAAATGCCCAATATCACAACATTTCAGAGAAAATTATCGATATTGTCCAGCATGATTATGATAAGGATCTTACGCTGGAGGAGTGCGCTTCACGCCTTCATTACAACGCCAACTATCTCAGCAGCGTCTTCCGCAAGGAGACCCAGTATTATTTCAGTGAGTACCTGGCAATGTACCGGTTCAAAATGGCCAAAAAATGGCTGGAAGAAACCGACATGCCGATCAAGGACATTGCCGCAAGGCTCAGATACAACAATTCGCAGAATTTCATCCGCTCCTTCCGGAAGCAGGAAGGGATGACCCCCGGGCAGTACCGTGACAACGCAAGCTCCAGGGCCCAAGGCGGGACCGGATAAGTATCGGGGAACCCTCTGCCGGTTGTGAATCCTAAACAGCCAGATTTAGACAAGTGGAAACGGCTTTGCCGTCCTTTTTAAGGACGGTACCGTTTCAGCGAGAAATAGAAGGATAAGTTATCGTGTGAAACATATAAATTCTTATATTTTGACAAAAGCCGTCAACATTCCAGCAGTGTACGCTGAGGCTGACGGCTCTTTTGGATAATAGCAAAAGGTTGTTGATCCCATCGGTGTTACTTTCAGGCACTCTTGGGCTTGCGCGCTTTTCTTGCTCTTATGAACCAAATGATGGCAACTGCCAGGATCAGCACTACACCGCCACCGGCAATGACGATATTCCTGACGTTTGGCACATAAACGACCATCTCGAGCGGCTGCGAATCGGCCATTGTAATATGCCAAGTCAATGTATTTCCGTCCTGTTCGGCGGCATTGTTGGCCCCATACAAATCATAAGGAAGTGTTAATTTAAAATCGACCGCAAGGTTCTGCAGCAGCATGCGGACCAGAGATTTCGGCACGCTCAGACTTCCGATCCCGTCAATGATTTCATCCGAATAGGCATTCAGCTTCGGCTGGGCTACCACATCGTATTTGGTGTACAACCAATTATTAACCTGTTCAACCTGCGTGTCCACAATGTCCAGCTTGCCAGCGTTTGCCTGCAGGTCTTGTAGCGAAGCATAGGCTTTGAGGAATTGATATTCTGTAGATTTGCCGTTCTGGCTTTTCTTCAATTCAATCCCGGCAGCCTCCAGCCTGGTGGTCAGCACCTCTTCCAGCTTTCCGCCAACCATCGCCTCCGCACGGGAATCCAATAAAATGCTAAACGCAAGCTCCAGACTCCCATCCTTCTTCACCGTCATATGCGCCGTACCGCTGGCACAGCCGGTAAGCAGAACAAGCATCGAAATCATCAGAACCACAAAGTAACGTCTGCGCCGCCCTAACGAGGGCAGCATCGATTGCTGCTGTTGTCTTAAGTTCAATGCCGCACCTCCATTCTTCTTTTTCGTCTTTTTATGATGCTGTATATGCGATATGCGTTCATTCTAATCAATCCTCATATCCGCCCCACCAAAAGCTCTCCTTCAGTTGCACCTCTTTTTCCTTTATCCTGGCAAGTCAGCAAGTCAGCAAGTTATCCAGTATTCATCCGCCAGAATAGTTCTTCTACCGGGCAAACTATATAGATTGAACTTGTGGTTTTAGAGTACAGGATCAGTCGCAACTACGGTGAATATTTGGACTTCCGGCCGCTGTTGTCGTAAGAATTTCTTGATTTTAACCGCTATTTAGCGGTAGAAATCCGAAGACTGCTTATGCTTTCGATGCTAGCTTTCCTTCAGAAAGCTTTCAGACGGACACTACCGTTCCTCCAGTTCCAAAATCCCCCTCCGTTGCTCCTTTCCTTTATCTCAAGTTTTTAGTTCAATCTATATAGTTGTATTTTGTACAGCTAAAACCGACCGTTTCGCTGCTTTGGGGAGGTTAGTTGCACTCCATACACTTATATGAACCAAATCTAGCTAAAAACACACAAAACTATTTTTTAATTGCACAAACTGCATCTATCTCTCAAAAAAAGCAGATTCAGCCTGATATAGTTGCAGGAAATACATTTATAGCGGTGCGAAGCTTTCATTCCAGAGGCAGAGTGGCTTTCTTATGGTCTTTCAACAGTTCTAATGATAGCAGTCCGCTTTGTAGAAGTCTAAACCATTCGCGGCGTGGTTTCAAATCTAATCATTTTATCCTGCGTTCAGAAGGAGGCGTAACTTCAACCAAGTGGAAACGGCTTCGCCGTCCTCAAAAGGACGGTATAGGTTTCAGCGAGAAATAGAAGGATAATTTATAGCGTGAAGCATATAAATGCTTATATTTTAAACAAAGCCATTCTCCAGAGTCCTTTCGGACTCCGAAGAATGGCCTTCCCATAATCAAACTATCTGTAGTATCATGTTTAACTCATTCGCAGCGGAGACTTTGCAGGGCTTAATCACATAGCTCCCTTCTTGCCCATAGCACTCAGTAAATTGGCAAGCGCCTGTACGGTTTGTGCGCGGCTAGCGGAACCCTGCGGATCAAACCGGCCATCCGGAGCCCCTTGCATAATGCCGGATGCCAGCGCCTGTGCTACCTGCGCTTTAGCCCAGTCTGACACCTGAACTGCATCAACCATCCTTAGCGGTTCACCGGAAGCTGCTGCCCGGCCCAGCTTGTATTCATAGGCTTTGACCAGCAGTACAGCCATTTGCTCACGGGTAATCTCCGCATCGGGTGAAAAGGCTGTTGCCGTTACGCCCTGAACCAGCCCCGCCTGATAAGCGGCTGCTACGGATTCGGCATACCAGTTGCCCGAGTTAATATCAGAGAATGGAAGCTCCGCACCGTCACTCTTCAGATTAAGCGTCCGGGCCAGCATCGCTGTAAATTCAGCCCGTGTTGCCGTCCCTCCAGGAGAAAACAGATTATCCGTCACACCCGTGACTACATGTTTTGCGCTAAGCGACTTCAGCGCAGCGTAAACCCAATGGGTGGATGCTACATCCGTGAACGTCTTATCGTAGGAGAACACCGCGTAGGTACTGAAATGATTCAGCATAATAACAGCCTTATTGCGGGTGCTATCTATACTTCCTCCTGCATAACCCCACAGAGAGCTTGGCTTCTCCTTTACATACACACCCAACAGTTCATCCCTCGATATCGCAGCGGAATATGGAAGCTCCGCGCATACTGGCTGCGGGAAGGCAGACAAGACCAGTTCTGCTCCATCCCCCTTACGCAGGAGAAGGCCAAATTCATAGGCTGTACCTTCCTGCCGGTAGATCCCGCTGCCACTGCCTGACGGGATTGTTCCCGATGTTACCGGAGTGAGGGTGACCACGAGGGCCGCGCCCTTCCGTTCGGTTTCCGGCAATCTTGCACTGAGTTCAACCAGTACGGAGGCAGGAATCGCCAGCGAGGCCTCTCCGTCCTTAACGATAAGCGATCTCGTGCCAAGCAGTACTCCGGCGTTCACGGGCAGTAATGCCTCCGTTTTTCCATCATTCAGAGTCACTTCGACGTTGGAGGCTCCCTGATTCATGGCGAAGATGTCCTCACCAACCGTTTGTGTCTTCATGCCGACCGTCCCCGCACTGGCTGACGGAGTTGGCACCGGGTTCGGGGTTGGCGTCGGGTTCGGTGTCGGGTTCGGTGCCGGCGTCGGTGCCGGCGTCGGGTTCGGGGTTGGCGTTGGGGCAGCACCAATTACGGTAACTGTTGCCTTGGCTGCCACACCCGTCCCCTCCACCGTGCCGTTCACAGTAAAGCTGCCGGTATTTGCATATTGCTGCGGTGCGATACTCTGCCAGACGACTGGCACTGCAAATGTTGACTTGTTGCTGTATACAGCTGTCACCACCGAAGGCAATGCAGGTGCAATGCCTACCGTTGTGGTTACCTCCACAGCTACAAGACTGACGATCACAGGTGCTTCCGCCTCAAGTACAGACACCTCCGCCAACGCAGGCAGTGCCGTTCCTTCCGCAGCTCCGTTTACTGTGAATGTGCCTGGTGCTGCATACTGTCCCGGATCTATCTTCTGCCAGACGACCGGAGTCTCCCCGCTGGTATTGTCGGAGTAAGTAGCTTGCACTACCGTGGGCAGGGAAGGGGCAACTCCGGCAGGTGTGCTGATCTGCACCTTCTGCAGCGCCACAATGTTCCGTTCCGCCGCTTCCGTTACGGTCACCTCAGCCACTGCAGGCAGCGCTGTTCCTTCTACTCTGCCGCCTACTGTGAATTCTCCAGGCTGGGCATAAGTTTCCGGCAGCACCTGCTCCCAGCTCACCGCTGCGGTTCCCTCGCTTCCATTCTCGTACACTACTGGAATCATTTCCGGCAGGACAGGGGATACCCCCGCAGCAGTCGTTACACCGATACGGCCCACGCTCTGGATGTCCTTATCGTCGTATAAGGCTTTCACTTGCGATGCGTTCATGGCTCCGTTGTAAATCCGGAAATCATCAAGTCCGGCATTCAGCTGCGCGCCGTCTCCATAGCCGGAGACGCCGATCTTCTTGGCGTCATTGGTTGCCGTGATCGACTGCGGCGAGCCTTCCAGGTCGACCTGCTGGGCCACTCCGTTTCTGTAAATCATCCCGCTCTTGGTTGCCGCATCAAAGGTAAAGACAATATGCGTCCACTCATTCAGCGGCAGAAACTCCTCCGGCGACTGCTTCACATAGAAGCCGTTAGCTCCGTCAACGAATACAATGCTGGAATTGCCGTTGTAGGTGACAAAAAATCCGTTGCCGGCAAAGCTGCCCTCCGGTTTGAACCATAGCAGCACATTCTCCTTGTCATTCATGGCGCCGGTGCGCTTGATCCAGTAGGACAGCGTAAGGCTGCCCGGCTGCAGCTCCGGATCGTTGCCCGCATGGACAAAGTTGCCGCTTGTTCCGCTGAAGGTGAGCGCTTGGTTCTTGTGTCCCTGTCCGCTCCAATCGAGCGAGCCGTGAAGTGTTCCATCACGCCCGCTTCCCGAAACGTCTTGAACCGTAATTCCCTGACCTTCATCAAAGGTATAGCGGAGTGCAAGCTCCGGGAAGGGAGCAATAACCCGTTTCGTCACTGTTACATGAGCCCGGACTTTCGTTTCCGTGCCCACAACGGTTCCATTCACCGTGAATAGGCTGCCTTCCTTGTCATACAGACTGGGATCTACCGGCTCCCATTGTACCGGAACCTCAGACACACTGCCGTCCTCCAGTGTCGCCTTGACCGTTGCCGGAAGCTTCGGCGCCTCCTGAGCCGGAGTAGCCAGGTTGGCGTCCTCGACCGAAACAATGTTTCCGGCAGGGGCGATTAGAGCAGCAATTTCGGCAGCGCTAAGGGCTCTGCTGTAAATGCGGAAGTCGTCAACCAGACCGTCAAAATACGGATCTGCGAATTGTGATTTGCCGATGTAATTATTTTTGGTCTTGCCAAGGTCGGAAGGCCGGAGCGTCATGTGGTCATTTCTACCCGCCTCCACACCGTCGATATACAGGACACCCTGAGAACCCGTGAGCGTCACGGCTACATGTTTCCACTCGCCGGCAGGCAGTGCAGGCGCATCAATGACCTGCTCCCGTCCGGCTGCATTGCCGCCGGTAGTAATGGCAAACCGGGTGATGGAGCCCGCTTTGGGTGACAGGAACATATAGGTGCCCGTTCCGGTGCCAAAATCGAAGATCCGTGAATAAGTGCCAATCGTGTCCGCCTTCACCCAGGCGGAAATCGTAACTTCATCGGCACGGCTCAGCAATCCCTCCGGCATTTTCACATAACCGTCCTGACCGCTCAAATCCAGGGCATGATTGATTTTACCAGGAGTCCAGACTACCGAGCCGAGCACATTGGCGTCATAACCCCCGCCGGTGGCATCGGAGACTGCCGTTCCTTCGGTTTCGTCAAAGGTATAATGCGCCAGCAGCTCCGCTAGCGGCGGTGCAGCAGCAGCTTCGACCGTAACCGTATCGCTGTGCTCAAGCTCCGAATCGCTTACGGTCAGCTTGAACACGTAGGTTCCCGGCTCTGTAACCGCAAGCGAGGTGAACAGCGCTTTGCTGTTGCCGAATGTTGCCTCGCCGCCGGTTGGCCCGGACAGCAGTGTCCATTCGGAGGTCAGCTTGCCCTCCGGCAAGCCGTCGTCCTTAGCCTGGCCGCGAAGCACGGCATCATCCACCCGCAAGGTGTATGTGAAGTCCTCCCCCGCATTAACAGCCGGAGCTTGATTGTCGTCTGGCTCCGTCCCGCTCAGCTCTACAGTGTAGGCAACAGCCGGACCCGCTTCAACGGTCAGCTTAACTTCATCGCCGAAGGCATTCAGTTTGCCAGCCGGCTCACCGTCTACCCGGATGAGGTAGGCACCTTTTTTCAAGCCGCTGAAGGCAATCGTTGTTTCATGCGCCTTGCCCGGCGTCAAATTGCGCAGATTGAAACTGGCATAGTCCTTCTTCATGGACAGTTTGGCTGCCGTAAACTGATCTTTGTCCAGCTCGATATAGAGCTTCTCGGTAATCAGGTTGACCCGTTTGTACAGGCCATCCGTGGGCGTAATATCGTAATAGACGGCATCCGTGACAGAGACATCCGCCCCATAACCGGTTACCCCAAAGATCGGATCGACCGCAATATCCGCGCTGAGAATCTGAAGCGCGCCGAACAGTCCGAGATCGGCTTCACCGGTCATGCCCTTCCAGCCATTCAGCAGCGGAACATTCCGGCCCCCGCCGGTTCCATTCGTGCCATGATTGCCTTTCTCCGCCTGATAGGTCCAGGCTGCAGCTCCGAAGTTTGCCGGATCATCGCTGATCTGGCCGGAGTTGATCGCACTGAGATTGGCCAGCTTGGCGGCATAGGACAGCCGCTGCTCTTCTTCCCGGCCCGTCCCGGCGTGATAGCGAATCCAATCATCCATGGCATAACCTGCCAGGGACGCGCTGTACTGGAAATTCCACCAGTTCTCACCCGTGATGGTAACCGGGTCGGCATAGTAATACCACACCGGCATTTGGCCCCGGGACGCCCGCGTCTTGGAGTTGATTTTGCCCATCATCTCAAGCGCTTTGGCCTGCTCCGTTTCGTTGCCGCCCTGCATCTTGGCCAGCGTATATACGGCTTCCTCGCCGGTATTGTCATAGCTGTACTCCGAGCCGTACGGGTATTTGGTATTTTTAAAATTGTTGTATTTGCGCAGCATCTTGGCCCGGACATCATTAGCCTCATCCACATAACCCTCGTCTTCTAGCGCCTGAATGATATCCGGTGTCGTCAATTCGCCCATAAGCCCGGTTTCCCAGTTGTAGGATACGGGCCCTTCGTATAGCGCCTTCAAAATATTATAGGCCCGCAGCAGGTAAGTCTCCTTGGGATGTTTATAGGTGACCAGCTCAGGATAGTTCGCGGCAATTTTATACATGCTGAAGTACGTATTATAGATATGCGGGTAGGCGTATCCACGGTAAGTCGGTGTTGTGTTCGGCTCCGCCATCAGGAAGTCATGAATCAGGTAATCCTCATGGTGGCCGTTCATCAGATTCGTCCAGATTGCCGTCTCAAGATAATCGTCGACCGCCGTGATTTCCGACGCGACAGGGGTTAGGGCATTTTTTTCCGCCAAAAACTGTCCGTGTGTCAACCCCCAGTCATCGCCCCAGCCCCAATACCCGCCGAAGCTGTTCCGTTTCGATTTCGTGTTCATCATCCAGTCGTCAAAAACTTTGTCTCGAAGATCGCCCGGAAGATTCCACTGTGTGCTTTGCACCATAAAAGCCGCGTGATCCTCCAGGGCCTGGTCAACCGCGTCGATGCCGTAGAACTGCAGCACTGTTGTGAGACCGCTTCCATAATTTATGGTAACCTGCTGCGGACCGAGCTTCGTCAGGCTGAATTCATAAATATGGTGGTCCCCGCCCTTGTGGGCAAGCAGCGGAATTTCCGTGCCGTCATCCAGCTTCACACTATGAATGTCCGCCTTGGTGCGCAGATCGAATTTCACTTTCTGGTTGCTTGGCACGACCATTCCCGGGACAACAGTTACATCTATCAGTCCCTGCTCATACAGCGTATTCTTTGCCTCCTGTTCATTCGCAACGGCAAACCACTTAAACCCGTAATTCTGTGCTTCTCCCGCTGCCAACACCAGGCTCGTATTCGGCAAATAACCGCGGTTCGTTGATTTGATCACATTGGAGTGAATATAGAATACGTTCAGACCCTCAATCCATTTGCCTTCGTTATCGGGGTTCCAGGCCCATTTGCTGCCGGGATGCTCCTCATTGCGCCAGCGGTCCTGATATTCAAACCCCGCCCCCGTAGCGGAATCCGGCATCAGCATCAGGTATGAGCCAATACCGCTTGGTCTGCCCGCTGTAATATAGGAGCTGTTGTTGCCGACAAAAGAGTGGGTGACCACACGGGTTTCATAAATGGCGTCCCCATAGGTCCACTGTTCATTAAAAGGAAGCGGAAGTCCGAAGTCGCCGATCTCCAGCTGCTTTCCGCTGGTGTTGACGACATGAATATCCCATTGCAGATGCCCATCCGCTTCCAGCCTGTAGGTCTCAACCAGCTTGAAATTGCGTATGCCCTCCGCATTCCCGGAGTTCTCGTACGTAACCGTGACTTTATTGCCTTCTTTAATGATGCTCCGGACATCTTCCGACTGGTTAGTCGACGCTTTGATCCAAGCCCCGCCGTCCAGGCGATAGGTAAAGATCAGCTCACCCATCCACTGATGATCAGCTGTGTCTTGCTCAGGCGACACCTTCTTGTTCATCACATATTCGGTCGGGAAGGAATCCCCTTTGATTTTAATCGAAGAGATTTCGCCGTATGACCCGGTTTCAACCAGCAGCTTGTCACTTGTAAGCTCATACGCTCCGGCCTTTGACGGAAAAAGGACTGCTGATACTACCGCCAGCGCCACAAAGACCGCCCCCGTAAGTATCCTTCTATTCCCAAAACGCGGCTGTACTCTATCTGAAGTCGTGAATATCATGCTCTTCATCATCCCCTTCTTCTTAGATTACGGACATTCCCGTTTCTTACAGCGGATACAGGTAAGGACGGCTTCACCTCCTCTCCGGGAAAGGCGGAATCAGGCACAGCCGCATCCCGGAGCAGATTCCAGATTCATGAACATCATTAATTATCGTTGTTATACGCATTTATTTCTTTGCTTCTTCCCCAACCCAAACGGACATTTCCCCGACGCCCCGGTTGGCCCAGGCGAAATACGGAATGAAGGTCAGCCGGACCTGCTCCCTCGTCCAGGAAGAGTCGCTGCGGTACAACTCGCCGTCCCAGCTTCCTGCCGGAGTCAGGCGCGTACCGTCAGCCGCAAGGGTCTTCACTCCTTCCGGGAATCCGCTTTCCTCCGAAAGTGTAAATTCACTCTCCTCGGACAGACGGAGCTGATACAGCCTTTTGCCATTGTCGGCTTCCTCGAGGCAGTACACGAACGGCCCGCGCTGCAGTGCGATCTTCGAGAAGGTCTGGCGGATCAGCGGATGTCCTTTCATCCGTTTGACCGGCATGGCAAAGGCCAGTTCCACCGTATCGCCGGACTGCCATTCGCGGGTTAAGCGGATATAGCCATCATCGTCACCGGATGTAATTCTCCGGGACGTCCCTCCAGCCGCAACCTCCACGGCGTCACACCAATCCGGCAGACGCAGAGCCAGTGTGAAGGTAACGGGCTGCTGCGCCGTCACTTCAAAGCACACCCGCCCCTCCGAGGCATAACGGGAGTGCTGCTCGATCACAACCGGCTGCCCGGCCACAACGGTCTCCACCCGGCCGCCGATATAGAGCTCGGCGTAGACGGTGTCTCCCTGCACCGAGTAGATATATTCACCGAGCGAAGCAAGCAGGCGGGCAACATTCGGCGGGCAGCAGGCACAGCTGAACCATCCTTGGCGTTCGGCTTTGACATGATTGTAGTTTTTATTACGGCCAAGCACCTCGGGATAGACCTCCAGCGGATTCACATAGAAAAACCGGGTCCCGTCCAGGGACATGCCGCTGATAACCGTATTGTAGAGCGCACGCTCGATCACATCAGCATATTTGCTGCTGCGGTGCAGCTGCAGCATGCGGCGGGCAAAAAAGATCAGCCCGACCGAAGCGCATGTCTCAGCATAAGCCAGATCCCCAGGCAGGTCATAATCGGCGGTGAAAGACTCCCCTTGCTCCATGGAGCCTATGCCGCCAGTAATGTACATCCGCTTGCTGACGATGTTATCCCACAGCTTCCGGCAGGCCTCAAGCATACCTGCATCCTGCGTGGCAGCGGCGATATCGGCCATGGCGGTGCACATGTACACCAGCCGTACGGCATGGCCTTCTGCCGTGTCCTGCTCCCTTACCGGCAGATGGGACTGGCTGTAGGAGTGGTCATGCACCATTGAGAGCTGCGGGAAATGCAAGGTTCTGCCGCGCTTCTCCCATTCCTCCTCAAAGTAGTGCGGCTTACGGCCGCGCTGCCCGAGGAAGTAGCTGCTCATCCGCAGGTATTTCTCATTTCCCGTAGCCTGGTGCAGCTTTACCAGCGCCAGTTCAATCTCCTGGTGCCCGTCATAGCCCTGGAGCTTGCCCGGATCCGTCCCGAATACCGTGTCAATATAATCGGCAAACCGGCTGACGGCCTCCAGCAGCTTTCTTTTACCCGTAGCCCGGAAATAGGCTGTCGCCGCTTCGATCAAATGTCCTGCACAGTATAGCTCATGGCATTCCGCAAGATCGCTCCACTCCCTGCCCGGCTCCTTGAGCATGAAATACGTATTGATGTAGCCGTCACCCCGCTGAGCCTCGGCTATCAGCTCAATGACCCCGTCCGCAATCTCTTCCAGCGCCGGATCACGTTTCGTCTCCAGCAGGTACGCTGCTGCTTCCAGCCATTTGGCCACATCACTATCCTGAAAAACCATGCCGTAGAACTCGCCTTCCTCCCTCCCGGCGGCGATTTTGAAATTGCGGATCGCATGGCTCGGCTCCGCGCCTTCGATGCGGTCATTGAGCGCTTCCCACTGATAAGGAACCATCACCTCACGTACGAGCCGGATATATTCAGACCAGAAAGGATCGTTGATTTGGATGTTGCGGTTAGCGGCACTCTCTGTTTGATTCATTGATGGAGCTCTCCTCTCTTTTTCTGCGGGGCATTCCCGCCTATAGCGCCCTATCCTTTGACTCCGCCGACGGTCAGCCCCTCCATGAAGTAGCGCTGGAAAAACAGGAACACCAGCAGAATCGGCAGAATGGCCAGCACTGCGCCCGCGATCAGAGCTTCATAATTGTTCCCAAGCGGGGAGACGAAGGAGGCCAGTCCGATCGGCAAGGTGAATTGCTCTGTCGTGCGGAGCACAATCAGCGGCCACAGGAAATTATTCCAGCTGTTCATGGCCTGCAGGATGGTAATCGCTCCAAAGGCGGGGGCCATCAGCGGCACCATGATTTTGAAGAAAATCCCGTATTCCGAGCATCCGTCGATTCTCCCCGCATCCATGAAATCCTTCGGAAGCCCCAGCGCAAACTGGCGGAAGAAGAAAATCGGCAGCGGCGCGACAACAAACGGCAGAATGACGCCCCAAATGGTATTGATCAGCTTCAGGGAAATCGTTAATTTATAGAGCGGCAGCAGAATAATCTCCACCGGGATCATCATCACGACAAGCACCAGGGTAAAAATCAGATTACGCCCCTTGAAGCGGTACATCCCGAGGCCGTAACCGACCATCGAAGAGAGCAGCAGGCTCAGCAGCGTAAACAGCACGCTGATGAGCAGACTGTTCTTGTACCACCCAAAATAATTGGCGGCGGCTCCTTCCCCCGAAAAAATGCTTTTGTAGTTGGTAAAGCTCATCAGATCAAAATCCAGCCGGACATTCAGACCATAGCGGAAAAGTTCGGTCGCCGGCTTCAGCGAAGCCAGAAACAACGCATATAATGGAAACAGCATTAGTGCAGCCAGGACGACAAACAGGATCACCAGCAGCAGAGAGGAGGGGGTAAGCTTAAATTTGGATGGGGTCCGCATGAATTAATCCTCCTTCCTGAACATACCGGTCAGCGTTAATTGCACCAGACTCACCAGCAGCGTAATGGCCAGCAGAGTGATGCCGATGGCCGAACCGAAACCGAGATTGAAATATTGAAAGCCCTGCTGATAAATATAGCCGACAATGGTTAAGCCAATATTCTGCGGAGACGGTTTGCCTGCCCACAGCATATAGCTCTCCGTGAACATGGAATAGCCGCCGTAGATGGTGATCGTCACAACATAAATCGTAATCGGCTTCAGCAAAGGAACAGTGATCCGGATGAATTTGCGCATCGTACCCGCGCCGTCAATCTCGGCCGCTTCATACAGCTCTCCGGGAATGCTCTGCAATGCGGACAGGAAATACAAAATATTAATCCCGATCCAGCGCCAGCCGGCAAGCACCAGAAGCGCAAACATCCCCAGGCTGGAGCTGTACAGCCAGCGCTGGCTGGGAATTCCAAAGGCATGCAGCACGGTATTCATCAATGCGCCGTCCAGTTCGCCGAAGATCAGCCGGAAGATTACACCGGCCACAACTACAGAAGTAAGTGCCGGGATGAACAGAGTGGATCTAAAAAAATTGCTGAACAGCATTTTCTTGGAATTCAGGAATACGGCGAGCACCATCGGTACGGGAATCAGCAACAGCAGCGTCCAGATCGTATAACGGCTGCTGTTGTAGAGTGCTGCACCGAAATCCTCATTCCACAGGCCGCGGTAGTTCTCCAGCCCGACAAAGGATACCTCCCCCGGGAGAACCTCCTGAAAGCTCATCACCCCGGCATTGATCAGAGGATAGGCAAAAAAGACAGCAAAGGACAATAGAAACGGCAGCACAAACACATAGGGTGCTATTTTTTGCGAATTTCCCAGTCGGTAACCTCGCTTGACGTTATGGCCGAGCTCTCTTTGTATCTGCATAACGATGCCTCCACTCTAATTCAAAATGTAGCGGAATATAAAGACGGGCGGGCTGAAGCGGAAGTCCCGGCAAGCCTGTTGCCGCAGCAAGGGCACACTCCCTGCTGTCCTGTCACAGCCAGGACTTCCCTTCATCAACCTCCCCGTTATTTCAGGCTGGACTGCACATCCTTCAGCACCTGTGCCGGGTCCTTCATATTGATGAAGATTTCCGGCATCGCCTTGTTGCGGACCGCATCGAACACCTCCGGCGACTTCTCGCGGATATGGACCGGAGCAATTTCATCCTTGACGCTGAGCAGCGTATCAAAGATATCCGTGCCGAAATAATCGGTGAACTTATTGGATTCCTTCATGGCAGGATCACTCCATACATCTGTACGGATCGGATCGAATCCGAGCTGCTTCCAGACCTGAAGATTGCCTTCCTTGGACAGTTTGGCGTAAGCCAGGAATTCCTTGATCAGATCCGGATTTTTGGCCTGATTGGTAATGGAAGTGGCTGTTCCGCCCATGCCTGCCGAACGGTTGCCGCCTTCCTCCCAGGCCGGCATCGGCCGGATGATGATTTTGCCTTTCAGATCAGGGATATGGTCGGTGAAACGGTTCATGAACCAGAAAGGCATAAAGACCGACGCCGCGCTGCCCGAATCCATATAGCCGAAGTATTCCTCCGTATCATGGCCTGCTCCCGGCGCAACCGCCGCTACGCCTTCCTTTACCATCTTCTGGAAGAATTCCATTGTTTTCACATTGACTGGTGTATCCACAGTAACATTGCCGTCAGCGTCCACCTGATCTGAACCCTGCTGGCTGATGGCAGGCCACCAGGACCAGTTGCCGTTGCCTTCGAAGGTGATCATTGGTTTGCCGGTTTTCTCCAATACCTGCTTGCCTGCCGTCTCGAACTCGGCCCAGGTCTTTATGTCATCCGGGTTCACTCCCGCCTTATCAAGCATTTCCTTGTTGTAATACATGACGGTCGCACCTACATGATAATCAATGCCATAATACGTATTATCCTTGCTGTAAATCTCGACTCTGGATTTCACAATGTTGCCAAGCTCCGGTTCCACAATATCGTTCAGAGATACGAGCTGCGGTGTCCCCTTCATAAAGTTCGGGAATTTGCTCTGCTCGATATCCACCAGATCCGGTGCACCTACACCTGATTGCAGCGCTACCAGCAGCTTGGTATGCATGTCGTCATAAGGAATGGTCGTTGCCTCCAGCTCAATTGCCTTGTCCGGATGGCTCTCATTCCAGCTTGCCGCCATGCTCTCATAGAATTTCTGGTGCGCATCGACAAAGGTCCAGAACACCACCTTTTGCGCTTCCCCTCCGGTGTTTCCTTTCTGACTGCCATCGCTCTTCTTGCTGTTGCTGTTGTCCTGCGCCGGTTGATTGGACGGAGATGTCTCTTTATTTCCGTTCCCTCCGCCGCAGCCGCTGAGCCCCATGACCAGAATCAACAATAATACCGTCGTGCATAAAAATGCTTTTTTCATTCAACTTCCTCCTTGAATGATTTATACTTAGCCCAGTTAAGGGGATAAGCCTGTTATACAATTCCAACCTTTAAGTAAGCGCTTTATTTATAATAATACATGTTGTATTATGAAAAAAAACAAACGAATTCAACCTCATTTTTCACCATTTCAACCTGCTTGGAGGAATTTTATATGAATTCACCCATTCTTCATTTTATCTCGCCGCCCATTCCTTATTTCGTGGACTGCGGACATGCCACCTACACCGCCGGAGATGTTCACATCAACCGCAACTGTATCGGCGTATTCGACCTGATCGTCGTTCTGAAAGGGATTCTTCCAATAGGTGAAGACGACACAACCTGGGAACTGCGGGAAGGAGAAATTCTTATTCTCCGGCCGGACGGCTATCATTACGGCTCCGCTCCCTGTACCGGTGATACCAAGATTATCTGGATTCATTTCCAGACCTTCGGCAGCTGGAAGGAATGCCTCAGCATGGATGAATGTCTGGACAATCAGGCAGAGCTGATCGAAAGCCACAAGCAGAAGGCCTACCTGAATCATGCCGATGTCTGTTCCATCTTTATTCCCAAGACGATGAAGATCACCGGAAAAGCGATGGAGGTGCTGGACATGTTCTTTGAGCAGGAGCATGAGCCGCAGTCCATGCGCAACTGGAAGCGCCAGGCTTCCTTCCAGCTGTTCCTGCAGCATCTGGACCGCGATCTGGCCTCTCCCTCCGATGCGACCGCCATTCAGCTCGCGGAGAAAATTGAGCTGTTCATCCGCCACAATTACACGTCCGGCATCACCAACTCCATGCTGCAGAAGGAACTGAATTATCATCCCAACTACTTGGCCAAAAGCATGCTGAAGGTCTATGGAATGACCCCGATGGCTTATCTGCAGAACTATCGCCTGGAGCAGTCCAAGCGTCTGCTGCTGCAAACTTCCTGGTCTGTTGCCCGCATCGCCGAAGAGGTCGGATTTCACCATGTCTCCCACTATTCCTCCTGCTTCTCCAAGAAAGAGGGGCTCTCTCCATCCGGCTTCCGCAGAAAGTTCATCCGGGAACGCTAATCCTTTTGACGCAGCCGGATGACATTCCACGACAGCCTCGACAAAACAGCTGTCAGCCTGCCTTCCGACACCGACGATTCCCCCCGGCTGTGCGGTGCCACGGCGTAAGGATCAGATACGATATTGACTGCTTTCACATCGTCATGCTCAAGCACGAGATGCTCTTCTACCCGGTAATTCAAGAATCCGCGCACATCGCATTCCAGCAGCAGACTCTCCTGCAGACTTCTGTTCAGAGCGAAGATTACCAGCTCCCCTTCCGCCTCATTCCATACCACGGCGGAGTCAAGCAGCGGCACATCAGTGTAATCCTTGCTGTCGTACAGCGGGGAAATGATCACTGGCCGCAATACGGTCCCCCTGCCGTACAGGGAAGTGTGCATGTAGGGATAGAATATACTCTGCCTCCAGGCTGCGCCCCCGGTTTCGGTCATGATCGGCGCGATGGCGTTAACCAACTGGGCCAAACAGGCAATCTTAACGCGGTCAGCATGATTTAACAGCGTAATCAGCATGCTGCCGACCATCAGTGCATCCTCGAAAGTGTAGCAGTCTTCAAGCTGTGCCGGAGCCACCTGCCACGGTGTGATTTCCTTGTCGGTTTCCAGAGTATGAAACCATACATTCCATTCATCGAAAGAAAGGTTCAACGTCTTCTTGCTGCGCTTCTTCGCCTTGATGTAGTCGCACACAGCGACAATTTCCTTGATGAACAAGTCCATATCCAGTGATTTGGCCAGATAGTTCGCTGTATCATTCTCCGCATTGCCGTAATAGGTATGCAGTGACAGATAATCTACCTGCTCATAGGTATGATCCAGTACAGCAGCTTCCCACTGCGCATAGGTGGGCATGGACCGGAACGAACTTCCGCAAGCGACAAGTTCAATCGAAGGATCAACCAGCCGCATTGCTTTGGCTGTCTCGGCGGCAAGCCGTCCGTATTCCTCTGCCGTCTTCTGCCCGATCTGCCACGGGCCGTCCATTTCATTGCCGAGGCACCAGGTCTTGATGCCGTGGGGCTGCTGATAGCCATGCGAAATGCGCAGATCGCTATAGTAGCTGCCGGAAGGATGATTACAGTATTCCAGCAGGTTGCGGGCGGCGTCGACCCCTCTGGTTCCGAGGTTGACGGCCATCATCACCTCGGCATTTAATTCTTTTGCCCAGCGGATAAATTCATTGGTCCCCACTTCATTGGTCTCCACTGTTCTCCAGGCCAGATCCAGCCTCCGCGGACGCGAAGCAGCAGGACCGACACCGTCCTCCCAATTGTAACCGGATACAAAATTACCCCCGGGATAACGGATCATCGGCACACCAATTTCCCGGATCAGACCGGCCACATCCTGGCGGAATCCTCTTTCGTCAGCCTGCGGATGCCCCGGCTCGTAGATTCCCCTATATACAGCCCTCCCTAAATGCTCGATAAACGAGCTGTACAGCCGGGGATCGGCCTCGGCTAGAATATATGCTTTATCAATAGTCATTTTGGCTTTTTGCTGAATTTCCATCTTGTAGATTTCCTCCCCTATTTCAATATTTTCAACTTATGAAGTAAGCGTCTCCTTTTCTATTTTACTTGCACTTCCACTGCTATTAATACCAGGATATTGAATCTGTTTTTATAAATTCTCAACCTTTAAGAAGGATAAATAAGAGACAGGCAGCAGACCCTACAACGACAAAAAAACCTTGAAAGGCATTTCGCCAATCAAGGTTTACTGTAATTAAAGCATCGGTAAGATTCCTAATATCGTAAAAAGCGCACCCGCACATATGGCAATTGTTCCGGAAAATTTAACCGATTCCAGATAGTAGTCGCTGGGATCGGAATCCCCTTTCACCTTCCATCCCACATTCATCCGCCATCCACTTGCCGGATTCTTACGGATATATATCCCGAACGCTACAGTGGTGAGTCCGAGTATCATGATGACAATTCCGGTAATCATATGATCAGCCCCTTTTAAAATTATACGGGCATACCCGGAATTTGTTTCTTTAAATCCCTTTTTTCGGAATGCTATTTTTTCAAATGATAAGGGACTGTAGTTATGATAACGTTTCTGCGGTAAAGCAGATGTGCGCGGATCAGCAGGCTGGACTGATTATGCAGGATGTTGTGCCAGCCCTTCTTCGGAATAAACTGCGGTACAATCACGGTCACCTGGTAGTTCGATTCACTCGCCTTACGCTGCACGGTGTCGATAAATTTGGTCAGCGGATGAATGATGCTGCGGTAAGGCGAATACAGCGTCACCAGCCTCACTTCGGGATGGAATTTCTTCCACTTCTCTTCGAATATCGCATCATCCTCCCGCTCGAAAGGAACGTGGACGGCAATAATCTGTTCGGCGGACAGTGACTTGGCATAACGCAGCGAATTCTCCACCACATGCGTAATTCCGGCAACCGGAAGGATGATAATATTCCCCTCAATCGCCAGAGGTGGTTCGCAGGTCGTAATCCGCAGCTGATCGGCCACCGCTTCATAGTGCTTATGGATTCGGTAAAAGAGCAGGATAATCAGCGGCAAAAAGATCAGCACTGGCCACACCTGCGTAAATTTAGTCATGAAAAACATCATCGTGACGACGAAGCTGATGACTGCCCCGGTTGTGTTGATAATCAGCTTAGGGACCCAGCCTTCCGGCTTCTGGCGGATCCATTTGATCATCATTCCGGTCTGTGAGAGGGTAAAGGGAATAAATACCCCCACCGCATACAGCGGAATCAAATGTTCAGTCCGGCCTTCAAAAGCAATGATCAGAATAATGGACAATACGCCAAGACTGACAATCCCGTTGGAATACCCCAGCCGGTCGCCGCGGACCGTGAACATTCTTGGAATGAATTTATCCTTGGCCAGATTGACCGCAAGCAGCGGAAAAGCCGAATATCCGGTATTGGCCGCCAGAACCAGAATCAAAGCCGTTGTGCCTTGCACAAAGAAATACATAAAGTTCCGGCCAAAGACCTGCTCGGCAATTTGCGAGACCACCGTAACCTCTTCACTAGGGATGATCCCGTAATAATAAGCCAAGAGCACAATTCCGGAAAACAGGACCGCAAGTAAGATCCCCATCGCCGCCAAGGTTTTGGCCGCATTGTTCGGTGCCGGAGCCTTGAAGTTAGGAATGGCATTGGAAATGGCCTCCACTCCCGTCAGCGCCGAGCTCCCGGAGGAAAATGCCTTCAGGAGCAGAAACAGGCTGATCCCGGCTACCGGTGTACCGATGGGGGTATGCAGTTCAGCAGGCACTCGACCTGTTAAAACGTTGAACAGAC
Source organism: Paenibacillus sp. IHBB 3054 (assembly GCF_051594305.1). NCBI lineage: Bacteria > Bacillati > Bacillota > Bacilli > Caryophanales > Paenibacillaceae > Paenibacillus > Paenibacillus sp. IHBB 3054. Next base: position 61,865 of record NZ_JBOFBG010000011.1, read on the forward strand.
CAAGTCCGATCATAATAAACAATGCAAGAACAAATAAGTAGACCGGATAAGCAAGGAAGGAGGCCGATTCTGTAACCCCCCGCAAATTCAGCGTCGTAATCAGCAGGACAAATACAACGGCAATAATTACATTATACGGATGCAAGCTTGGAAAAGCCGAAGTAATCGCGTCAGTACCGGCGGATACACTCACCGCAACCGTCAATATATAGTCGACCAATAGCGAGCCGCCGGCGATCAGGCCGGGATACTTCCCGAGGTTTTCCTTGGAAACGACGTAGGCTCCGCCGCCGTGAGGATAAGCATAAATAATTTGCCGGTAAGATAAAATCAGGGCCGTCAGCAGCACCAAAACACCGATGGCAATCGGGATGGAATACCAGAAGGCTGCTGCACTAATGGTGATCAGAACCAGCAGGATTTGTTCAGGACCATAAGCGACAGAGGATAAAGCATCCGAAGATAAAATAGCCAGCGCTTTGGTTTTGTTCAGTTTTTGGTCGCCCAGTTGATCCGATTTAAGCGGACGTCCAATCAACAATCTTTTTACCGAAGACATCATCAGCCTCACCCACACTTTTTTAATGTTATATTACCCTTGGAAGTAAATAATAATCTGAGTCCGACCGGAGTATAAATTGCCTTATTGCTTAAAGGAATCTTGATCGGTACAATTCATCCCATAAATATACATTTCAGCGACGGATTGCGCAATAGATTTAATTATGACTATCTCTGGACACCCAAAAACAATCAGCCTGAACCGGCTGCTCGTTATGAGCTGCGGTTCAGGCTGACTGGTGGATGACAACGGATTGCTTAAGAAATTACGGTCTTAACAGGAACAAATGCTGTACAATAACTGCCGCCTGCGCCCGGGAAGCCTGCGCTTTAGGCGCATAGCTGTTATTGCCTACGCCTTGAATGATCCCCGCTCCGCTCATGGCTTGAACAGCTGCCAGTGCGTATTCGGAAATGTTGGACGTATCCTTGTATGCAGCGGATTGGCCCGAACCCTGAAGCGGCAGATGGGCCTGCCGGGCTGCGCGGAATGCAATCAGCGCCATTTCCTCACGGGTGATGGGTGCGTTAGCACCAAAGGTTCCGTCCGGTCTGCCCAGTACGATACCCAGCTGCTGGGCTGCCGCAACGAAACTGTAAAACCAGTCCTCCGGTGCAGCATCGGTGAAGGTGCTTGCCGCTTCGCTATCGTCCAAATCTAACGCCAGCATCAGCATCTTCAGGAACTCTGCCCGGGTTACCTTCAAGCTCGGCCCGAAAGTATGTGTATCCGTCCCCTCAAGGATTCCCCTGGCGGCAAGTGCTTCAATACTACCCTTCGCCCATTCCAGTCCGGCAATATCGCCGAAGGTACTCTCTGCAAAACCTGCAGCATATTTACTGAAATGCGCCGGACTGAAGTCCACTTTCCCGGTCAGCAGATTGTATTTGGAATTTCTGATGACCTCCGCCTGACCCTTATCAAGGATATGATAAATGACTATTCTCTCGGCTGCAGCTGCATCCGGACGGTCGTAGTTCAGCGATACCTTCAGGCCGCCGTCAAATTGCTTCACCGGCTGCCCGTCAACGGAGAAGCCCAGTTCATAGATATTTCCAAGGTTACCCTGAACCGTAATCTGTTCACTGCCTGATTTGGCAACAGTAAATGTAAGGCTTGAGGAAGCCGATCCGGCTGCCTGTCGAATAAGTTCCGCATCCAGCCGGAAGCTGGACAGTCCCAAGTCTATCTCCACCGTCCGGATTCTCCCGGAGACGGCTTGAACCATTGCCTGCGCCGGCAGCGTCAGCTGAACGGCAGTGGTATCCGCAGGGGAGCGCACTTCAATCCGGAGTGTATCCGTCTGAACGGCTTCCACCGCCTTTGTGATCGTTATTGCGGATAGCTCTGCCGTGGCTTTTCCATTCACATTTGCTGCCAAGGAGACTGTAATTCCATTGACACCCGCTGCAATTTGCGGCTGTTTGTCGGTTGTCACGGTAGACGGCAGATTTCCACCCGGCTGCGGGGTCTGACTACCATCCTTGATGTCCAGATTCATCGTCCCCGCCACACCCGGACTATCACTGGAAGCTGCCTTCACGGTGATCTTTCCGTCAGCTATTGCAGTGACCAGCCCCGTTTCCGTAATGGTTGCCCTGACCGTAGAGGAACCGTCGGCATTATACACGGACCAAGTAACCGTAGTACCGGAGGTGCCTACGGGTAGGACAGCCGCATGCATTTGCAGCTTTTGCCCGGTCTGCAGTACACTCACATTGCCTGCAGAGGTGACGTGTATCCGGGTAGCAAGTATAGGAATGACCCGGACAAAAGCCTGCACTTCGTGCTTAATCGGGAAATTCAGGAACCCATTCGATCCGCTGAAAGAAGCGAATTTCAGTGGCACTGAAATTTCAGCTGCCGTCTCCTTGGCCCGGAAGCTGATTTCGATAAATTCCTTGGCGTCGGTCAGAGCAACTCCCTCCGCCGCTGCTGCACTGACACTGAGTTGCCCCGGATGATCTGCGGAGATAGGACTAAGCGTAATCCCCTCAACGAGACTCCGGGCGGAGATGAATTCTATCCCAGCCGCAGCATAATCCAGCATAAAGTTCGCGGAGTATACCGACTTGTAGACGGAATCAGTAACATTGGCAATTCCGACCCGATAGGCAAATTCCTGCCCGGGCGACACGGTGACAGGCCCGTTCAGCGTCGCCGAAGGCAACCCGGCCGCAACCTCCTCCTGGCCGCTGATTACAATCTCCAAACTGCCGCTGATTTTGCTGCCGTCGAGCGCAGCCGCGGTCACTAGAACGGTCCCGTTTGCTTTTGCCGCAAGCATCCCGTTCTCATGAATGGAGGCCTTAGGGGTAGAAGTCATTCCGTCAGCCTCCGTCACGGTCCAGTGCACGTTGCGGTTGGCCGCATTCTCTGGAAGCACAACTGCCTGGAGCTGAAGAACGCCTTTATCCGTTTCGATCGTCTTCCTGCCCTCTTTACCACTTACAGTAATGGAAGAGACCTTCTCCCCTGGCACGTGAGATTGGCTCAAGAGGCGCATCGGCGGCTGCGGATTCCAGCCGTCGCTGCCGGCCAGCACAGCCTGAACGGTAATGGCCTGCGCCTCTTCTGCCGTTAATTGCTTGGACCAGCTGTAGCGTGCGGCTGCGTTGGCCCCCTCGCCATAGCTCATATACTCGGAGAAACGTGCCGTCCGGGAACGGCCTTCATACCATTCATGCCAGCCGCTTGGCTTGATGTGGACTCCCATATCCGTATTGATGAAGGTGGAGCTGCCATAGTCTCTCCACGGTCTGCCCAAATCCACGCTTCCCGCGGCTACCCCTTCACCGGCAGTCAGGCGGTTATTCAGGAATACATATCCCGGTTTACCTGCTTCCGTGGAAGGAGCAGTTACATAGCCGGCGCCCGCGCTTTGAATGACATTGTTCTCGAACACTGCAGCGGCGTTGCCGAAGATGAAATCCACAGTCCCTTCAATATGGCTGTCCACGAAATAAGCTCTTCCTTTATCTGCGAACAGCGTATCCTGATAGCCGAGCAGCTTGACGTTGCGGTATACGCCCCGGTCCCCTTCGGCATATAGGGCTACAGCCTGCCCGGCAGTCCGGCCAGCACTGTTCTGAACCGTCATATTCTCCAGCGTGAAATCTGTTGCCGCCACTTTAAGCGTATAACTGCCGCTGGTGCCCATTTCTTTGCCGTCCGGCCCTATCGTCTTGGCCGAGTCTGCGTTGACGAGCAAGGTGCCTTCCCGGCTTTCGCCGATGATGCGCAGATTCTTCTTGCCTGCCGGCACCAGCACCTTCTCTGGATACGTTCCGTTCTTCACCTTGATGATCGTCGTGAGCGTGCTGTTATCGGGTGAAGCCAGGATTGCTTCGTTGAGGGTCTTGTAATCTCCCGCTCCGCTCTGATCGACTACCATAACCGGGGCCGGAACCGCGCTGACTGCCATGGACGGAAGACTTGCCACGCCTCCGCTGCCGTCAACGGCGATTACCGCATAATCATAAGCGGTTCCATTTGCCAGTCCGCTATCAGTATACGCTGCTTCACCGATCCCTTCAGCAACGACCCTATACTCGCCGCCAGTCTCCGAACGGATAATCCGGTAGCTGCTGTTGCCTGCAGATGCAGTCCAGCTCAGCTTCACTTCCCCGTTGCCAGGTTCAGCCGTAACCCCTTGAGGAATTCCGGGCTGGCCGGCGTTCTGGAACGGAACCGTTCCGGCTGCATCCGATGCCAGCCCGCTGCGGGTGCCTGCGGCGGCGGCCACCTTGTAATAATATGGCGTACCATTCGCCAGTCCGGTATCGGCATAGCTGGTGCCGCTGACCTCGGCAGCGAGCAACTCATACGGGCCTTCCGGCGACAATGCCCGTGTTACTCTATAGCTCTGCGCGTCCCCGACGGCCGTCCAGTTCACCTTAACGGCACTATCACCGGCCTGGACGATTACTTCAGGCGTTGCCAAGGCCGGGAGCGGCTGTGCTTCCACAGGCAGTGAGTCCTCACCCTCCCCGGCAACATTGACCGCCGAGATGACGAAACGGTAAGTTTGCCCGTTGGTTAACCCGCCGATGCGGTAAGCGGTATCCGTGAGGCCCTCCGCCACCGGTTCATAGCGGTCCGCTGCTGCATTCCATTGCTTGACGGTATAGCTTTCCGCATATTTCACCGCATTCCAGCTCAGCTCTAGCTGGGCATTCCGGCTTACCGCCGCAAGCTGCTCCGGTGCGGGCAATTTCACTGCCGAAGCGGAAGGGGTTATGCTGATTTCATTGGAGTTGCCCGATTCACCGGATAGAGCCACGGCAGTAATAACGTAATAATACGTGGTTTCATTGGTGAGCTCCTTATCCACATAGGAAGTATCCGTAATGGCACTGGCAACCGTATCATAGGGGCCGCCGGCCGCAAGTGCCCGTTTAACATTATAGGAAGCCGCCCCTTCTAGTGCAGGCCATTTCAGCTGCGCTGCTCCGTTGCCGGGAAGACCGGTTAACCCGAGCGGCGTTGCGACTGGCTCCACGTAAACTTTCAGATTATCCAGATAATAATTGCCGGACCCGCCGCCCGGTGTTTTGGACAGGATCCGTCCGATACCATATCCCGCAAAATTTGTGGTGGTAAACGGAAAAGAGCCTGCAAGCTGGTTGTCGATATAGACCTCGACTTCATCACCCTGCACATCCACCTTCAGCTTCAGGTTATACCACTGGTTCAGTGCGTAGGCGCTCATCAGCTGATGGTATTGGCTGCTCCCCCTGCTCATCGTCAGTGTGTATTTGCCCGCTGCGGCCGGAAGCGTCGGTTTGCGGCTCTCAATGGAGAACGCGGTTTTGCTTCCATCCGCACTCTGGGCCTGCAGGAACACTGAAGTGCCCGATTCCGCAGCGAACATAAAATCGGTATCAATCACCAGCGCACCTGTCATTGGCGTGAACTTGCGGATAAACTGCACATTGCCGTTCGCGGAATCATACACATTCAGCACTTGTGCCGACGTGTTTCCCTTGCTTCCGGATGGTGTGGCAGACACAACCACTTTTTGCGCATCGGTCTGTGGATTCGGAGATACCTCATAATACTCGGGCGTGGTGCCCGCAGCCACCCGCTCGAAATCCTCATCCACATAATAGATATTGCCCGCTTCAGCCTTAGGCTCGGCATTCGCCTCGTCCGAATCGAAGCTTTCACCGAATTCGTTCACGGCACTGACCGTGTAATAGTAGGTTTTTCCCGGACTTACATCAAGATCGGTATAGAGGTTGCCTGTGTTGTCTTTGTTTACCAGCGTATAGGGCCCGCCCGAAACCTCACTTCGTTTAATGCTGTAGGTCTTGGCAAAGGGCACCGTCTCCCATTTCAGATCCACCTTCTTGCTGCCTCCCGCAGCTGTAAGTCCGAGGGGTGTTGCCGGGTACTTATCGTCAAGGGTTTTCAGTTCCACACCGCTGAAGCGAGAGATATTATAGCGGTTGACTTCGTTATCCGCCTTGGCAGCATCGGCGGCAAGACCCATATAAACCGTCTCTTTCAGCCCAAGGTTCACTGTGCCCACCTTGCTCCATGCCACCTTATCCGGCGAGACCAGCCCTGTCACTTCGTCGCCAAGCCGGACCAGCTTCACCCAATAAGGGGTGGTGATAAAACTATCAGGTTCCGTCCTAACTACCTTGGCCCCTGTAACGGAGCGGGTAATCAGAACTCCTTTTTTGCCATATTTCACATAAGGAATCGCCATCATAGCCATCTTGGCATCAGGCTGCAGGCTGTCGCGGATCATCACTCCCGCTTTCGCATCGTCATCTGTCGCCGTTACGGAATCAATCTTGGCAATCAGTTCTCCGTTGCCCTCCAGGGTCTGATAGGCAAAGTGGAAGTTATCCTCCGTTTTAACACTCTCCGAGGTGGCACCAACCAGCCCCGCCGATTTAACGGTGACCTGCCCGGTCTCTGCATTAACCGAGGTATGTCCGGCAATGCCCGGATTTCCGATATCCGCTGAGGTCCATGGACCGGTACTGCCTGAGGCATTAACATGAACTGCAACATTGTCTGACTGCGTCTTAAGGCCTTTGTTGTCGGTGGCCTGAACAACGAGATAATAAGTTCCGTCCTGCACATTTTTCCATTCGAAGCGGTAAGGCGCTGTGGCAGCTTCTCCCTGCTTCACACCATTTACGATAAATTCAACCTTGGCTATCCCGTCTTTGTCGCTCGCAGAAGCCGTTAAGGTTACATCACTGCCCGCCTCCAGAATCTGATTGTTGGTTGGATAACTGATAGCGGTTACAGGATTGTCGGTATGTTCTCCGCTTGCTGTGGCCTGAACAATCAGATCATTCAGATAAACTTCAAGATTGGTGTAGCCTTCACTTGACAGCGACGTTCCGTTGCGGTCGGCAGGATCGGACGGCGACAGGCCTCTTGCTGTTTCCCAGGCGTCGTCCATTCCGTCATGATCCTGGTCGACCACCTTTGAGGCAGTCTCCGGGTAGTCGGGATACCCGCCAATTTCCAATGGAGAATTGATATGCTGTCCGGTACGGTTCTTTACATCATTCATCACACGCGCATCGTAGGCATCCCGTCTCGGCAAAGTGGCTCCGGCATCGGCTAGAACATTCGCATACGCATCGCTGGCCGACTCTTCCACATAAGGGTTCGGCATCACTGCCGGCTCCGCCAGCTTTGAACTGTCCGAGTAGCTCTGAACGCCTTTCCAGTTATCCGCTGTGACCTCCGGACTGCCGTCCATCACATTTCCTGCCAGATACAGCTTCGTAACCGGCGCTACTTCCCCGAATAACTGCTTTTTCACGCTGCTGTAAGTATTGGGGCCATTTTTATAATAGTTGTTGCTGATATTGTACAAATAACCTTCAGCTCCGCCGCCATAGGTCGATGCGAAACCCCAGTTGTAAATAATATTGTTCGTCATTTCCGTCAGATCGACCAGCCTCGTTATCGTGGGCAGTCGGGGATTGCGGCTGGTACTATGGGCAATGAGGTTATGATGATAGCTGGCATTTTTGCCGCCCCAAATGCCGCCGTAGCCGTGCCGCCCTTTATGATGGCTGGTCATCAGCATGCTTTCTGCGGAGATCGACCATTGCACCGTAGTATTCTCGTTGTCGTACAGGCTGACCACTTCATCGACCGACCAGCTGAACGAGCTGTGGTCAATGATGATGTTCTTGTGATACCGCGAGCCGAAGGCATCATCTTCACTGACGACCCGGTCTCCAAGTCTAAAGCGCATATAACGCATAATGATATTGTCGGCTTCTATGGATGTCGTATAATCGGCTACGGTAATGCCATCGCCCGGTGCGGTCTGGCCGGCAATCGTCAGATTGGAGCCGGTGATCTTCAGCGACTCCTTCAGACGGATCGTTCCTCCCACACGGAATACGATCGTCCGGTTGCTCCCGCTTACCGCATCGCGGAGAGAACCGGGGATCGGCGTTTCGTTGCGCCCGTAATCAGCCAACGTTGTAACCTCATACACAGCCTGTGCCCTGCCGCCGGTTACATATTTGCCGCCGCCCTCTGCACTAGGGAAAGCGGGAAGCGCTTCCAAAAGTGCGGCCTCAGCAGTGCCAAATGGAACACTTGTCGCAAGGAGACCGGCTATCAGCAGCTCCGCCAACCATTTTTTCTTCATACAAAACCTCCTAGGTTATATGAGAATGCGGAGAGCTCCGGCAGTTGCCGGAACTCTCCGAAAGTGAAGCCTTCTTTATGCCCTCCCTTGATAGCGGAAATACGAGAAATCGGCGCTGCTGCCTCCGAACTGCCCCATATCATGCGCAGCAATACCTACGAAGTTGCCTGTGAAGCCTCCAGACAGGAAGCTTATATTATATTCTCCGCCCAGCGGCTTCCACGCCGCTGCTTCACCGGCGAGATACATAAACTGCGCGTTCACTTCGTTCACTTCCACTGCAATCTGCACAGTTTCACCTGCATTCAGATCAATAATTACAGGCTCGGCAGTAAATTCATCAGCCGCGCAGCGCATCAGCCGCAGTACTTTACCGTGCCCTTCTTCATGGCTGATATAGGCGTACAGATAATTATCTTCATTGAGGTACAGCAGGAGACCGGCCATCTGCAGATAGCTGGCTGGCTCCGCTTCAAGCGCTGTCTCTGCGCGGAAGCTGCTGTCCGTCTGGCGGATGGCCAGGATATGGTGCCGGAACAGGCTTTGCACCGATTCCCCGGCCCTGATCCGCAGCCATCCCGGTCTTTCCGCCAGAGAACACCAGCTTTCATCTGCCGTTATCCGTAGCGTATTCCAGTTCTTCTTCAGCGCCGGGCCGCTGAAATCATCCTCGAAATCCAAGGCGCGGTTCTGCTTCCCGACCTTCGTTCCTTTCGGTGCCTGCACCTCCAGCAGAGGCGTGCTGCCCCCGGAGGTCAGCCGCAGCCAGCCGTCTTCGGTCCAATATACCTGCTGCAGGGCGGTTTCACGCCCGAGAATGGCATATTCACCCTCCAGCGGACGTGTGCATAAATGTGCCATATACCATTCCCCGTCCGGTGTCTCGACCAGACTGCCGTGACCGGCGCATTGCAGCGGCAGCTCAGGATTATTGCGGGAGGTCAGCATCGGATTGAGCGGATCTACTTCATATGGTCCAAGCAGTGAAGTGGAACGCGCCACAGTTACAGCATGGCCGGAGCCGGTCCCGCCCTCCGCGGTAATCAGGTAGTAATAGCCGCCGCGCTTGTAAATATGCGGCGCTTCGGTCTTCTTGAGGTCGGTGCAGTCGAAGATTTTGACCGGTTCACCGATTAACCGGCGCTGCTCCGGAGCGTATTCCTGAATGACGATGCCGGAGGATTTATTGCCTTCGGTGATGCGGTAATCCCATAGTTCATTCAGCAGCCATTTCCGCCCGTCCTCATCATGATACAGCGACGGATCAAAGCCGCTGCTGTTCAGATACACCGGCTCACTCCAGGGTCCTTCGATGTCCGGGGCGGTGATCAGGTAGTTATGGCAGTCCTTGAACGGCCGTTTCGTGCTCTTCACATCTGTATAGATCAGATAAAACAATCCATCCTGATAGCTGAGCTGCGGCGCCCAGATGCTGCAGTTCTTCGGATTTCCCCTCAGATCCACCTGATGGGTCAGAATATCCGTACAATGCTCCCATTCGGCCAGATCTGCGGACTGGTACACCCGCACACCGGGCAGCCATTCAAACGAGGATACCGCGATATAATACATTTCTCCTGCCCGTACCAGGCAAGGATCCGGGTTAAAGCCCCTTAGTATTGGATTCTGTATAATGCCGGTCTTCGTGTGCTCTGAAATCATTCCCTGGCTCCTTCCGTTTGTCATGTTCCAATATCATTCTTCCAGACCGCTGAGATCCTCCTGTGAAGGGGCTACCGTCACCTGCTGCACCAGATCCTCCGCTTGACGCGTGTTTCTGGACTGGCAGCCGGTGATTTCCACCTCTTCCCCGTTCTCAATATAAAACGCCGGCCCTTCATGATTCTCTACCGTTACCTGCCGGAAGCGGATATCCCTGACATTGCCGAGATAGAAGCCGCGGTTATTCATCTCCTGAATCCCGGACATCATTGCCGGACGCCCCGGAACGGCATTCTCCGCCATGGAGATATCGATATCGGAGAAGGTAATTTCCGAAATATATTGCTCTGCCAAACCGTAGAGAAAACCTGCTGCCGCATGAACCTGCCGTGCGGTAATATTGGCAAAATGAATCCTTCTGAAGTTTGGAGTTTCCTCCGTCACCGGATAGGGATTTTTGTCCCAGACATATTTGTCCTTGCCGCGTGGACCGCAGAAGTAATAGAGGTTCAGGATAAACGGACAGATCACGTCCTCCATCACAATGTTGCTGACACGGATGTCTTCGACCACACCCCCGCGCCCGCGTCTGGACTTCAGCCGGATGCCGCGGTCCGTCTGCTTGAACACGCAGTTGCTGATGACGACATTGCGGATATCGCCGCTCATTTCACTGCCCAGCACCACACCGCCGTGACCGTGAATCATGGTGCAGTTCGTAATTGCAATATTCTCGCAAGCAATCCGTTCCTTCGTGTCCTCCGTTCCCGCCTTAATGGCGATGCAGTCATCGCCCACGTCGATATGGCAGTTGCTGATCCGTACATTAACGCAGGATTCCGGATCAATGCCATCCGTGTTGGGTGAATCGGCCGGGTTGTGGATCGACAGATTATCAATGGTTACATCCTGGCAGCGGATGGGATTGACCGTCCAGCTTGGAGAGTTTACCAAGGTCAAATCTTTAAGCGTAACCCTGTTGCAGCCGTCGAAGCTGATCAGCTTCGGCCGGGGATACTGCAGCTCTTCGGGGGAATTGCGCTGCTTCTCCCACCACGGCCCGCCGTTACCATCCAGTTTGCCGCCGGTCACTGAAACGTTGACCAAGTTCATGCCGAAGATGCAGGAAGCATGAACCCCACGCTTCACTCCCTCCCAGCGGGACTCCACTACTGGATAATCCTCAGGGTCCGAGCTGAAGGAGAGGACAGCACCGGGGCTTAGACGCAGTTCGATATTGCTGCTAAGAATGACCGCGCCTGTACGATAGGTGCCGGAAGGAATATAAACAGTACCGCCCCCGGCTTCGCTCGCCGCTTGAATCGCCCCGGCAATAGCAGCCGTCGACAGCTCCGTGCTGTTCTTATGTGCTCCAAAATCATCAATGCTATAAAATGACATATGGCTTCACCTATTCCTTCCCGGCGGCCGGACGCTGCAGGAATTCGTACTCCCCGCAAGCGAGCAGGAATGCGCCAAGCCCTTTTTGATCATTGGTGATGATCGGCTCACTGATATAGTAGGCGTAGCTGCCGTCTCTCCGGTCATCCCCGCCGAGTCCGGCGACTTGGCAGTTTTTGTTCAGGTTAACCCAGCCGCTGTTCGTCACAAGCACGAATTCCGCGATCAGCCCCTGATAGGCGCGGTCCAGCGTTTCGAGCCAGCTGTTATCCAGCAGACCAAGCCGGATGCCCTTGGCGATCGCATAGGTAATCATGCTGGAAGCGGAGGCCTCCAAATAATTGCCTTTGCGTCCACCCTCATTGACAACCTGATACCATACCCCGCTGTCTTGATCCTGATACTTGCGCAAAGTGGAGAGCGTATCTTGAAGAATACTCACCAGCTTGCCGTAATCGGCATGTTCGGCAGGAAGCATCTCAAGCACATCGGCCAGCGCCATCACATACCAGCCCAGGGAGCGCCCCCAGAAGTTCGGTGACAGTCCGGTTTCAGGATCGCACCACGGCTGAACACGCTGTTCATCCCAGGCATGATACAAGAGTCCCGTGTGTTCGTCCTTGGTATGGCGCGCACAAAGGATGAACTGGCGGGTTACATCATCCAGACCTTTCCCTTCTTCGAAGGCGAGCAAATGTTCCAGATAGAAGGGTGATCCCATATACAAGCCATCAAGCCAGATTTGGTAGGGATAAATTTTTTTATGCCAAAATGCACCTTCCGAGGTCCGGGGATGCGCTGTGATTTGCTTTCTTAACAATGCGGCTGCCTTTTTGTATTTCTCCTGGCCTGTTTCCCGGTGAAGAACGAACAGCAGCTTTCCGTTATTGAGATGATCAATATTGTATTCTTCGAGCCGGTAGCCCTTCACTGAACCGTCTTCCCCGATGAAATAGTCCATGTTTTCCTGAATATAATGGTAATACTTCGCTTCACCGGTCTGTTTCCACAGCAGTTCGAAGCCCTTCAGAATAACACCGTAATCATAAGACCACTTGCCCTGATACCCTTTGTCCTCATATAATCTAGGCGTCCGTTCCATGATGGAATCCGCCATCTTTACTGCCCAGTTCAAGTTTGCTGAAGATTTATTCGTGTTTGCCATGTGTTCCTCCTTGGTTGGATAAAATACGGTCCTATCCGCCATCATCGGCGGATAGGACCTCTTTGCTATGCTTAATTCATAGTTCCGGCAGCTTTCGCTGCATTAAGGGTTAACTGCTTTGTAAGCAGCTTCGTATTCGGTAATAATCTTGCTGCCGCCTGATTTCTTCCACTTTTCAATCTCGGACTTATAGCCGTTCAAGTCGATTTTACCGAGAATATATTTATAGGTGGCATCCGTAACAATCTTTGTCAGCTCAGAGCCTTGGGTTGTGTGGGTCTCGGATTCCAGCGAAAAGGCAGGATTAAGTACCCCATACTTGGCATTTTCTTCGATCAGCCGCTCGGCTTCAACCTTGAGCGGATCGGAATCATGAATCTTATATCCGGTTTCTTTCACACGGGAGGACGCGAACGGCTGCACTTCCTGCTGCCAAAGATCGGCATCTTTAATAGTAACAGCCATATCGGCATCCACCGTATAATGAACATCCTGAATACCGTAAGTCATGAGGGCGTAGATTTCATCGCTCATGGTATCGTTCACAAATTGCAGAATACGCTTCAGCTCTTTCTCATCCTTAACTTCCGATTTCGGGAAGGACAGCAAGCCGCCGATGCCGTTGGCGCCCGCCCAAATCGCACGGTCCGCTTCATTGCCCGTTGAGGTGATGTCATTGACCATAACCAGTTCCATGTTATCCTGGATACCCTTGGACATTTTCATCAGGTTTTTGCTGTCAAACAGAGCACCTACATAAATTCCGGCTCTACCTTGTGCAAAATTCTGCTGCTGGTCGGTTTTGGCCGTTACGGCAAAGTCTTGGTTGATATAGCCGCCTTCATACAAAGCTTTCATATAATCCATGGTTTTAATGTAAGATTCCGTATCAAACTCCGGTGTCATCTTGCCCGCATCATCCACAGCCCAGATGTTTGGTGTTCCGAAGTAAGAGCCTAATGTTTTGAACGCTCCGTAGACGAGGTCGCTGCGGTCCATAAAGCCGGTTGTATCCTTTTTGCCGTTGCCGTCAGGGTCCTTCTCCGTAAACGCTTTCGCAACTTCCATCAGTTCGTCTGTAGTCTTCGGCACTGCTAGACCCAGCTTATCCAGCCAGTCCTTGCGGATAACGACACCATTTCTGGCTACCGCTTTCTGGAATGGGATGCCATATAGCTTTCCTTCGATCGAGGCCGAAGTCCGGGTTTCCTGGGAGATCGCCGCAAGATTCGGGAATTCGTCTAGATAAGGACTCACTTCCCAGAACACGCCCGCTTTCAAGGCATTGCGGACCGAAGAGTTATCGAGGATCGTCAGGGTGACCATATCCGCGAGGGAATCAGAAGCGAGTGCGGTATTGATGCGTTCTTCTTTGGATGGATCCGGAACCCAGGAGAATTCAATTTCCGTATTCGTCAATTCTTCAATTTTGTTCAGTACAGTGTCTGTTGGCGGTGATGCCGTATGCAGCATGTTCATCCAGCTAATCTTGGCTTTGGCAGTCGTTTCGGCTGCTCCGGATGAATTTGCTCCTGCATTCGTAGCTTCAGCCTGGCCGTTATTAGCGTTATTGTTGTTACCTCCGCAAGCTGTGAGCACAAGCCCGCTGCATAGCATCAAAGCTGCCAGCTTCTTGTAATTGCGATTCATGTACACTACCCCTTTTATACATAATGGTGTTGCTGTATCTTCCACCCCCGCCAAGAAGGCGGAGGTTGAATTCAGTGTGTATTGTTTAATATACGCCGTCTTCTCCGACCTTCTTAGCCAGCTTGTTTGACAGCATGACAAGGACGAGACCAACCACGCCTTTGAACAGGCCGACAGTAGTACTGAAGCTCAATTGGCCATTCTTGAGACCGGCGGTGTATATATAAGTATCGAAGATTTCGCCAGCTTCGCGGTTCAGGGAGTTGATTAAGAGATACATGTGCTCAAATCCAAGATCCAGCGTATGTCCGATTTTCAGAATCAGCAAGGTGATGATTACCGGGCGAATCGCCGGCAACGTGATATGCCAGGTTTTGCGCAATCTCCCTGCACCATCCATCTCCGCAGCCTCATATAATTGGGTATCTACTACAGTAATGGCTGCCAGATAGATAATGGTCGACCAGCCAAGCTCTTTCCAGATGATCTGTCCGATATACACGGTGCGCAGCCACTCTGGCGAAGTCAGGAAGCTGATCTTCTGTCCGCCCATCGCGGCAATCATCTCATTCAGTACCCCGCCGTCCACATTCATGAATACATAAGTAATGGAGACAATGATAACCCATGACAGGAAATGCGGGATATAAATGATGGTCTGAACCACACTCTTGAACATTTTGTTCCGGACCTCATTCAGCATCAGCGCCAGAATAATCGGCAGCGGGAAAAAGATTACAATATTTAGCGCAAACAAGATGAGTGTATTGCGCAGCAGCATAAAGAAGGTAGGTTCCGTAAACAAACGGACGAAATGCTTGAGCCCCACCCAAGGACTTCCCGTGATGCCCAGATACGGCTGATAATCCTGAAAAGCGATAATCATTCCGCCCATAGGCAGGTACTTAAAAATTACAAAATACAAAAATCCCGGCAGTATCATCAGATACAATAACTTGTGTCTTTTTAAACTCAGCAGGCTGTGCGGGGTTCGCTTTCTCCTCACCGGCGCAGCGTTCAACTCCATGGTGACATTTGCCTCTTTCAATGTTCGGCCTCCTTGATCGCGTTTCTTTACGATTCCCAGATTACGGTCATTTGCCGATTACGTATATAATCATTAGTTACGAAGGAGGCGTGAACCGCGCTGTCATGCTGTTTTTTTAGCTTCTACCCCTTAATGGGATTACTATAATACATAAAGATCATGCCCCCTATCAACCCGTTTTTCTAACCTAAATAAAGCCATTGCTAATGATTATATACGGAATACAGCGCCCCTGATAAAGTTTCATTGAAACGATTACAAGGAGGAAAACCGTATGGCGCAATCATCATTCAAAAAAGAATCTCTGGGCAACCGGCTGTTTACCATAGTAAACACCACCCTGCTGTCACTCATTTCACTCATCTGTCTTTTACCCTTTATCAATGTATTTGCCAGCTCCTTTGCCTCAACACAGGAAGTAGTGGAGAAGAGATTCATTCTGTTCCCGACCACCTTCTCCCTGGACGCTTACCGCTATATCCTGTCAACTCCTACGATCTTTAAAGGCCTGTCCGTATCCATTGGAGTCACTCTGGTAGGTACGGTGGTAAGTATGGTTCTTACAGCTCTGATGGCCTACGGATTATCCCGCAGATATTTATATGGAAGAAACTTCATCAATTTTGTTGTGGTGTTCTCCATGCTGTTCAGCGGCGGTATGATCCCTACCTTCCTCGTTGTTAAATATTTCGGACTCATTGATTCTTACTGGTCGCTGATTTTTCCCGTGGCCATCAATGCCTTTAACCTGATCATCATGCGCAACTTCTTCCAGGCGCTTCCGGACAGTCTGGAGGAGTCAGCCAAGATCGACGGCTCTAATGATTTTGGCGTATTCCTCAAAATCATGCTGCCGCTTGCGATGCCTTCGATTGCGACCCTCTCCCTGTTCTACGGGGTGGCTTACTGGAATACTTACACTACCGCCCTTCTCTATATCACAGACTCTGTGAAATGGCCGATTCAGGTGCTGCTGCGCCAGATTGTTATCGTCTCCAGCGGGATGCAGGGAGAGAATACTTCAGTCGATGTCATTCCTCCTCCACAAACGATCAAGATGGCAGTTATCGTTGTTGCCACCGTCCCGATGCTGATTGCTTATCCGTTTGTGCAGAAGCACTTCACGAAAGGTGCACTGCTGGGCGCGGTAAAAGGCTGATATGCTATAAGCTTCGCCTTCTCACAACCTACAAGCAACGAAAACAGCCAGTCTCCGGCAACCCGGAGACTGGCTGTTTTCGTCTATTCCACCGCCTACTTGTCCTGTTTCATTGCGCGGTATGCACCGGGTGTCACATGCTCCTTCTTGCGGAAGGAGCGGATGAAGTTCTGCGGATTATGATACTGCAACCGCTCGGCAATTTCCTTAATGGTCATCTCGCTCTCCACCAGCCATTTCTTGGCCATTTCCAGCCGGTAGCTCATGACATATTCACTGAAAGTCACACCAAATTCCTTCTTGAAGATGCTGCTCAAATAGTTCGGACTGTAATGCAGACGTTCGCCGATAATCTCCAGAGACAGCTCCTGATCAAATTCAGCGCGCACAATGGCCGCAATCTGGTCGGAGAGGCTGCGGAATTGGCGGGTCGTCTTCTCCTTCATGCTGGTTACCATCGGCTGGATGACTTCCTTCACCAGAATGCGTTCAATCTCCTCCGGATTGCGGATATCCAGCAGCCGATGATACAAAGCATAATTGTCCTGGGTAAGCAGCACCTCTACGCCGATCAGTTGTTCCAGCTGAATCAGATTGTTCACGAACCGGATCAGGGTAACTTCGAAATTGAGCGGGTTCTTGCTATGCTTCATCATTTCGCCGAGAAGCGGGTACAAGGATCGCGATACCAGCTCCTCATCCCCGAGCCGGATGGCGTCAAACAGCTGTGATTCCAGTTCTACCGGATAATGCAGCAGGACAGGACCTGAAATAACCGTTGCTATATCTTCATAAAAAATAATCGACTCTTTGCCCAGATTCAGACGATGATGCAGCGCCTGCTTGCTCATTTCGCAGGCTTCCTTGCTGGAGGCCAAATCCTGATAGAGATTACTAATGCCGACACTGACTGACAGCTTCAGGATATCCCTGACTGTTTTGATAATTTTCTTCGCGTCCTCGAGCGCTTGCTTCCGGTGTTCCTGCTCATTCATTCCCTCATAGATCAGAATGGTTGCCTGCGTCCGGTCATTCAGCAAAATCGGAATCATTCTCCGCGCTTTCGGAATCAATTCCTCCACCAGCTTGTTGACTGCGACAAGCAGCAGATCCTTGTCGCTGGCCTGCCGTTCCCCGTAATTATCAAGCTGGATCAGCATGGTGGAATACACTGAATCCTCCGTGGGGGAATAACCGAAGCGGGACATATTGAGCTCCAGCTCTTCAGCGGTAATCCGGCTGCGGAACAGGTTCAGCATAAACTGCGTTTCCAGCTGCGGCAATTCCGACTCCAAGAGTCCCTCCAGACTTTCCTTCTCCGACAGAATCGTATCAATCGAATTGATAATCCAGTCGATCTCATTCTTGTCCTCCGGCTGGGTGCTGACCGCCAGCCTGCGCTGAATCTGGCGGATCGGCTTGGTGAAATGCACGGAGATTACATAGGCCACCACAACAATTAGCAGGGTGATCACCACTCCCAGGATGATTAAGCCGAAACGGGTCGTGGCCAGGGCATCGGAGATTTCCTGCTGGTCCAGAAGCGTGACATAAATCCAATTATTATAAGAAGATTTGGCATAAATGGCTTCAACCTTTTGATAATTGGCCTTCTCCAGGGCTACTGTCCCCGTCTGGCTCTCATTCTCGGCAATATTGGTGATGCGTTGCATTTGCCCGCTGGTCAACAGGTTCTTCCCGGTTGCCGATTCATACAGCAGATCACCCTGCCGGTTCAGAATGAACACTGTGGTGTTGTCCTCCGTCTGCAGGATATTCCGCAGTGTCTGCAGCGAAATATCGGCTAGGCCAATCGCCTGCTTGTTCTGAGAGAATACAGGAAGCGTATTCACAAAACGGATTCCTTTATCCGTCTTGATCCAGAACAATCCCTTGTTCTGATTGTTGATATAACTTTCGTACAGGTTCTTCCGATTTTCCTCTGTTAGAAGAGAAAGGCTTCCATCAGAAATTTTCCAGTCTTGCACCAGACTGATCAGCGAATATTTTACGCCGACATCCATCCCCATCGTAGCGATATAGTTGAGCTGGGAATTGATATCCCGGTACGCCTGAAAGTCCTCCTCTGTCATCGGATTGTTGACGACCTCGCTGAAGGAACTGGTCGTACTGTAAGTATTGAAGGCATACTCTATGGTTTTAATTTTCTGCTCCAGCGTATTTTTGATTTGGGTAATCAGGCTTTGCTTGCCGCTTCCAACACTATCAATAACCGAATGAATCGTCGTCAAATAAATATAGCTGCCGAAGCTGATGACGAGGCCGATGCCCAATACCAGAATCGGAATAAAAATCTTATAAAACATCCTGCCTTTTTTCATAGATAGGCTCCTTCAATAAGTAATCATTTTCAATTATAGCGTTTTCATGAATCGAAATCCAAGGATTTTTAACGTGTGCATAACGCCCGCTGAAACCTGCAAGCTTCTTGCCTGCCTAGACAGGAAAAGGAAACATCCCGCCCAAAACAAAAAGGCTCACCGTAAGCCACCGGGAACCTTGATTTATTGAACTCATCTAATCCGAAAAAAAATATTTATCAGATTCACACATCCGGCTTCGCGAGCAGTTGAGGATTGGATCGGAACACTCATATCCTTGATGCGCAGCGTTGTGCGTTTGAATCCGAAATCTCCATAGGCTCCCGGGCAAGGTTTCTTTTGAAATCCTGACAACTGCTCTTACTCTGCTGGTGACCAAAGCCCTCCCCGCCACCCTTCTCCTCGTAACGGACTCCAGAGATGTTATATGCTGAAATCGGGCTAGTGGCGGAGTCTTGCGGACCCCAGCGACCTAATGTGCTTTTTTACTGCGCGGCAGCTGCATTTTTGCTGAAATAACGTCTCTGCGGTCCGCTTGCATCAATAATTTGCGTTTTTCGGGACAATAGCGTCTCCTCAGTCCGTTACAACTTACAGCGTCTCCCAAAGCAACGTTTCATCTAGAACTAATTTGCGCTTTAGAAACTAGAAGCCTGAGTGCTTAGAACCTCAGAGTCTTAGAACCTCAGAACCCCAGTTCCTCAGTTCCTCAGTTCCTCAGTTCCTCAGTTCCTCAGTTCCTCAGTTCCTCAGTTCCTCAGTTCCTCAGTTCCTCAGTTCCTTAGTTCCTCAGTTCCTCAGTTCCTCAGTTCCTCAGTTCCTCAATTCCTCAGTTCCTCAGTTCCTCAGTTCCTCAGTTCCTCAGTTCCTCAGTTCCTCAGTTCCTCAGTTCCCCAGTTCCTCAGTTCCCCAGTTCCTCAGTTCCCCAGTTCCTCAGTTCCTGCCTCAGAACCTCAGCTCCTCAGCTCCTCAGCAGACCCGTACAGTCTCAGAGCCAATCCTCCGTAAGCAGCTTTCTCAACGTTTCCACCTGGTCCCTGCCAATTTTGGCGGCGATCTCCGCCTCGATGCTCTGCTTGATCTCCAGCATGCTCCGGCAGACCGCAATACCTTTGGGAGTTAGCACAATATGCTTGTCACGGGAGTTCCCTTCTACCACGGCGGTTTCCACATATCCTTCAGCCAGCAGAACGTTAATCGTTTTTTGCGCACCCTGGCGGGAAATGCTGATCTGCCTGCTGATCTCCGAAATCGTGAGCATGCCATGCAGCTCCAGCTTCGCCAGAATATGCGTTTCAGTCTTGTTCAGCTGCTCACCGCTGGTTTCATTTACTTTTTCACGCAGAGCCTTATGCTTCTCACTGATCAGATCAATCAAGTTCAAGTCAAGGATATAGTCTTTCATAAAAAAGGCCCCCAATATAAAAATAATACAATTAGAATAAACAATCAGATTGCATTTTTGTCAACTTAGTTGACAATGTTCTTGCCCCCTGATACTATGAGTGAAGTTTGAAAAACTTAAATGTTAAGGGAGTTTGAACAATGGGCAGAAACAAGAAAGAAGCTTTAGTATTCACCTGTATGATGTGCGTGTTGATGGTCGTAGGAATGAGCTTTTACAACGTGATGTTAAATACTGGCTTAACCCATACCTTATTCCGTGATGTTGCGATCGGTTTACTTCCGGCACTCGTCGTCGCCTTATTCTGTGATGTTGTCATCGTCAGTAAAGCGGCCAAAGGTCTGGCCTTTAGATTGGTTAAACCGGCCGATCCTATGATTAAAAAGGTGCTGTTCATTTCCTTCTTCATGGTCTGCGGTATGGTGCTCTGCATGTCCCTATATGGCACACTAGCACACTACGGATTTGGAGACAACTTCCTCCGTCACTATCTGTCCACTGCCGGACTGAACATCATTTGCGCCCTGCCGCTGCAGCTGATTGTTGTAGGGCCGCTGACCCGCTTCCTGTTCACCCGGATCTACCCGGTAAACAGTGCTGTGCAAAGCGCATAGGCTTTGCTTGATCGCCCGGCACCTTGGGTAATAATGGGTATATATTCAGAGCATTTCAAGAAAGGATGTCCGCCATGCTTAACAAAAAGGACGGTGTCTCTCTTGTTATTCTAGTCGTGGCGCTTGTGCTCATCCTTTTCCTTCAGGCCATGATTACCTATGCCGAATCCCTCCTGCTGCGCAAGGAGATAAAGGGCGAGAACGGCAAGCAAATTTAAATTTCCTATTCCTGCTTTCCAGCAATAAAAACAGTCCCGATGCCTTTGATCTGCATCGGGACTGTTAACGTATTACAAGTAATTTCTACTGCGCTGAAAATACAATCAAAATTTTATATGCCATTTTTGACGGGCTTCACCGGTTTGAGGAGCCTCTAACGTCAGCTTCGATCCATCCTCAGAAACAGCCAGCGCCAACTGATTATGGACAGAGAGGATGGCCGCTGAACCATCCCCATTCTTATGGATGATCCAGCGCTGATTATTGTAACCCAGATAATCATAAAGCTGAATTGTATTGTGTTCTGTGTTCAGATCAAGGGCTTGACCCGAGACCGTACGGATCGAGTAGGAATCTGCGTTATCTCCTGTCGGCACCAATACCCACTTCTGATCGGATATTTCATTTGCATCCTGGACCGTTACCGCTTCACCCTTCACCGGATTTGCTGTATAAATCGATTTCCGGAACGTTTCGTTCACCAGGCTTGATGTTATCAAGTTCTCCGGTGCTGCCCCGTTCACATTTACATTCTGGTAGGAGACGAATCCGCCGAATACATGAAGTCCGAAATGTCCTGCCGCAAAGGTTCCGTCCTGCAGATCCATTATTTTCTGCCCGCCCAGATACACTACAATATGAGGTCCATTCGCTTGTATCTTTAAACTATACGTCCGGTCCGGCAGAATGAAGGCTGGAACTTTCGCCAGAACCTGCCGTTCTTCAAAACGTCCATCCATTTTGTAAAACAAACGGATTGCCTTCATATTAGGATCCAGATTCAAGTAATAGCCGCTGCGTCCGTCCGGACTTGCACGGAACAGAAGGGAACCTGCGCCGCCGGACTTGCCAAGTTTCATCTCGGCTTCATACGAGAAGTTTCCCGCCCTCTCCTCAGCAACATAATTTGCGTCGCTGGAGTGATTTCCGCGAATTCCATCCCCGCTAACTAGCCAAGAAGCCTTGGACACGTCTTGCGTCCAGCCGCTGAGGTTGGTATGAAATGCTCCGCCGAACACTTTCACACGAAAACTTGCGGATGCCTTTCCATTCGGTGTGGATACTGTAATGATGGACTCCCCTGCTTTTTTCGCCTCAAGGGTTGTACGGGAATTGCCTGCCACCTTTATGATTACGGCATCTTCATTGCTGGACTTCCACTTCAGCGGCTGGGCGCCGTTGCCGGGTCCGTTTTCTACGATCACCTGCACTGTTTCGATTTGCCCAACCCCCAGTTCACGGTCACTGGTATCCAACACAATCCGGGTTGCCGAACCCGACTCAGGATTCCATACCGATCCAAGCTTATAGACTTTCAGAGAAACAACCTTCACATTGCCGCCCTTGCTATAGAAACTCATTGCCCTGCTGGCCGGGTCCGGAAAAATGACCTCGGAGAACACGGACTTCCCTCCATTTACAAAAACCTCAACCGAAGATTCATCCACCAGAATCCGCAGCTTGATTTGGCCGTTCTCTGTCGGCATTTTCGTTTCATGTCTCGTACTGAACAGGCTGGAGAAATCTGTTTCCCCGGAAAGAGAGCGGTCCACAAACATAGTGCTCCCGCCCGGCTTATAGCCTACAACTGTCTTTTGATCGGCTCCCTCACGTACATTGAAGCCGAACTCCGATACACTGCTGCCGGCGGGAATCTCCAGGGTAGCTTCAATTTCATAGGCACCTGAGGTCATGCCTTTCAGCAGATTAGGAGAAGAAGGACTGACCACCTTGTTAGCTGCGGAATAGAGTTCACTGCGCAGGGACTCCAGCTCCTTTACCGGACTCTGGGCAAGACGAATTCCGTCTTGGGTGTTGATTAGGGTAACTTCTCTCGGGATCGTCAGCTCTCCCTTCCAGTTAGATGTCGGAAAGGCGAAGGGATAATCCCAGTTGGACATCCAGGCCAGCATCACTCTGCGCCCGTCTTGCATATCAGAGAAGGACATGGATGCATAAAACTCCTTGCCGGCGTCTGTCCTCAATACGGTTCCTGCCGGGTTGTCGTTCACGAATTTACCTTCCTTAGTCAGGCTCCCTACAAAATATTCTGCATCTGAACCACCTGTTGCCGGATTTGCTCCTGTACTGATCATTAGAACCCATTTCTTCTCTGTCGTTCCCTGTACGGTAAGAGGAAACAAGTCGGGGCATTCCCACACCCCGCCACGGACATAATCCCCATAACCCCAATTATCGGTCAACGTCCAGTCGAGCAAATTAGTTGATGTGAAAAAGCGGATATGATCACCACCCGACACCACCATGACCCAGCGATTATTCTCCTCATCACGGATCACCTTGGGATCACGGAAGTCCCATCCCCCGGGTTCTTCTCCGTTCTTTCCGGGGTTCTCAATGACAATTGGTCGATCTTTGGCATATTCCCATGTCCGCCCCTGATCCTTGCTGTAGGCCAGACCTATACGCTGGTTGCCGTTAGAGGCATCCGGATTAAAGGAGGTGTAGTAGGCAAGAAGGCCTTTGCCGCCTGAATCCGAGAACATACCGGAGGCATTCTTCAAATCCGCCACAGCAGACCCGGACCAGACATGTCCGTAATCATTCCATGGAAGGGCAATCGGCAGGCGTTTCCAGTTCAGCATATCTTTGCTGACAGCATGAGCCCATGTGCCTCCATCCTGATGAAAGAGATGATATTCTCCTTCGAAATAGACAAGCCCGTTCGGATCACTAACGGCACCGCGGATCGGCGTATAATGATACTGGGGCCGGTATTTTTCATTATTGTAACTGCCAGCGTCCGTAACATAGGCATCCTGGAAGTAAGCGGTTCCATGATTTACGACAAGTCCGGCGTATCCGGTAGTATAAGAACTGTCCTTAACATCTATTGCTGCCGGAGTATACCCATCCATGAAAATCTGAATCCGGTTCCCCTTCGCCTGCACTTCCACCGCATGTTTTGCCCCCGCTGGACTCGGATAAGTCTGCTTGGAACTGGCAATTACCGTGCCGTTTGCTTTTGTTAAAGTGACATGTACCTGATTTCCTTCTTTCGCAAGAGAGGCTTCATATCCCTTCGCACCGTCAGAAGAGGAACGGAAGGCCAGGCCTGCAACAGCAGCGGAACGAAATGAGATCACTCCTTCATACACCAGATCAGCAGCTTGCCTGCTATAGATCTGCTGTGCCTTGTTCTGATTTACAGAGGCCCCTTTTTTACCGCCGATATCCGGCTGCCACTGTCCCTGACTTGCCAGCACCGTATCCAGATTCCCCTTCAGGTCGCTTACGTTAATGTTTTGGAACAAGGCCGCTCCATCCGAGACGTGGAGTCCAAGCCGTCCTGAGAGATGGGCATTGTCCTGGATATCAATCACGGGCTTGTATTGATTCCCCCAATACACTTTCAGTCGAGGACCCTCCGCTTTCACTTTAAGATGGTAGATTTCACCTTGTAGCAGGGAAACCTTATGCTCCTCATGCAATTTTCCTTCTCCACTGCTCCCGTCTGTTAAGCGGATAAGTCCGGCATCCGGTACGATTTGCAGCAGGTATGAATGCTGACCATCCTCACTGGAACGGAACAGCAGCGCAGCATCTGGCTGCCGGTCCTTGATCATTACATCAGCTTCATATATAAAATCATCTGACGACGTTTCGGAAATCGCCAGCACTTTTTCTTCGGAATCGGATGTCAGCAAAAGCCCTTCGGACGTATCCTCCAGCTTGCCTTTTCCGGCTATTCGCCATCCCGTCAAATTTGTAGCAGCTTTGGTAACGGTTTCAGAAATAGAAAGACCCTCCTTTGTCAGTCTGCCGGACCTCTGCTCTGCCGGTGCGGCCCAGCCTGTATCCTCATTAACGGCAACAATCCCTGTTGAAGTCATCATGAATCCCGCAGCCAACAGAATGGTTAGTGCATATTTTGATTTCCGGTTCATCCTTTACCCTCTTTTCCTGTAAATTCTATGCCGCCTTTACTAAGAG
The DNA here is from genome assembly GCF_051594305.1 of Paenibacillus sp. IHBB 3054. Classification (NCBI taxonomy): domain Bacteria; kingdom Bacillati; phylum Bacillota; class Bacilli; order Caryophanales; family Paenibacillaceae; genus Paenibacillus; species Paenibacillus sp. IHBB 3054. The sequence continues at coordinate 86,688 of NZ_JBOFBG010000011.1, forward strand.
CAAGGCCGGTCAATTACACAACATAACTGGCCGGCCTTGGTTATTGCTGTATTATATAGAAGAAACTCGATTATTCCATGCTGTGAGTCCCAATGCCAAAGCGCCGCTTAATCCCGCCTGCTGGCCAAGGCCCGGTGCAACAATGTACTCCTCCATGTGCTCCAGAATGGCACTTGAACTAACATATCCGTTCAGGTTCAGGAGCACAGCCTCCCGGATGAGCGGATAGAGCTGCGGCTGCTGCATAACCCCGCCGCCCAAAATTATTTTTTGCGGAGAGAGCAGTAGAATAGCATCCGTTATGGACTGGGCGATGTAGAAGGCTTCCATCTTCCAGGCTCTATGATCCACCGGAAGCTCATGGCCTTTCTTCCCCCATCTGGCTTCAATGGCAGGACCTGCCGCCATCCCTTCGAGGCAGTCCCCATGGTAAGGACAACTGCCAACAAAATCATCTTCAGGATGGCGCCTCGTCAACAAATGCCCGCCCTCAGGATGTACAAGACCATGAACTAATTGGCCTTCCGAATAAACGCCGATGCCAACGCCTGTGCCTACAGTAATGTACAAGCAGCTTGACAGGCCTTGAGCAGCCCCCCATCTTACCTCGCCATATACCGCCGCATTCACGTCAGTGTCGAAGCCGAACGGGACCGGAAAGGCTTGCTTTAAAGTCCCGAGCAGATCGTAATTCCCCCACCCCGGCTTAGGTGTTGTCGTAACGTAACCGTAGGTCGGGCTGTCTTGGCGGATGTCAATTGGACCAAATGATCCAACACCAATCGCTTCTACCCCTTTGTCTTGAAAATACTCTATGACTCTGGGCAAGGTCTGATCCGGATGTTCGGTCGGGAAGCTGATCCGGTGTTCAAATTTCCCGTTTTCATCCCCGATCCCGCATACGAATTTCGTCCCGCCTGCTTCAATTGCTCCTATACGCATGTCACTAACCCTCCCGGTTACTGGTTGCTGCCGTTTGCGGTAGATGAAGCCAGATTGTAGATATCCAGCGAAAGGAACAAGTCCTCTTCATTGTCGGCAAACGCAGCAAGACCGGCAGATTCAGGCTCAGGGAAAATGAGATCCGTAATGACCGCCTGGCCTCCGCCACTGAACACTTCAATGGAAGAGCGGTCCACATAAATATGCAGATCATAGGCTGTACCCGGTGCTGCAAGCTTCACTGAATGGCGTCCCGGGAAGAACTTGTGGAAATCGTGCTTTCCGGAAGCTGTCCGGTCTACATACATTTCTTCCGTCTGCGCATCAATCCCGACCACAGTTTGCTGCTTTGCACCTACCTTTACTTTAAAGCCGGCAGATGTCCCATGAGCGACCTCCGCCTCAATGACGTAAGCCTCAAGATGAAGCTTGGCACAGGCTGCATTAATTTCTTGAACAGAGACATTTTTCAGGGAAAGGACCGGGGTACGTGCTGCTTCCAGTTCTTTTGCAGGCTTCTGAATGAGCGCTGTTTGCCCGTTTCTTAATTCCAGATAAAGCTCCCGTGGAATCGTCATTGCTCCGCGGAACCCTTCCGCCGGCGTCTGGGGTGCATACATCCAGTTGCTCATCCAGCCGATAAACAGGCGTCTTCCGTCTTCCTCGGGAAGATCGGACCAGCTTACCCCGGCATAATTATCTCTGCCGTGATCCAGCCAGCGGATGCTCCGGGACTCTTCGTCAGGAGTAAATACCGCTCCGTCAAAGTCACCCGTGAAATACTGCGTTCTTGAGCCTTCCTCAAAAGCGGGATCTGCACCAATACTCACGAGCATTACCCATTTGGTATCCGATTTCTTTCCGTCAACGGCCAGCTGGAACAAATCCGGGCACTCCCACACACCGTCATGCGATCCGATGCCCTCGCCGAATTCGCTGGCAAAGGTCCAGTTGATCAGATCAGGGGAATGATACAGACCTACCGTTTGACCACAGGCTACGATCATCACCCACCTGCTCTTCTCTTTGTTCCAGAACACCTTGGGATCACGGAAATCAATGAAGTTATCCTGTTCAAGCACCGGATTTCCTTCGTATTTGGTCCAGGTTCTGCCTTTATCCTTGCTATAGGCCAGACTTTGACGCTGAACGGCAGGTTGTCCTTCCGGCATGTCCAAGTGATGGGTGAAAATGGCTACCAGCCCTGGCTGATCCTCAAAAAATCCTGTCGTGTTATTCCAGTCAACAACGGCGCTTCCCGAGAAAATCATGCCCAGTTCATCCGGCACCAGCGCGATCGGCAGCTCTTCCCAGGTCACCAGATCCTTACTGACCGCATGGCCCCAATGCATGTCCCCCATGGTCATTCCACCGGGATGATGCTGAAAGAACAAATGATATTCTCCCTCGAAATATACCAAACCGTTCGGATCGTTCATCCACTTTTCTTTGGGTGAAAAATGATAGGCACCCCGGTAATTTTGTTTTGTAATAACTGACATTATGATTTCTCCTTTGCTCCTATATAGCTTGAACTGAAAAGTTTAGAGTAAAGGTTCAGTCGCAACTACGGTGAATATTTGGACTTCCGGCCGCTGTTGTCTTCAGATTTCTTGATTATGACCGCTGTTCGCGGTTGAAATCCGAAGACAAAGGCGGTCGCTATCGCTCCTACAGTTCCAAAATCCCCCTCCGTCGCTCCACTCCCTTTCCTCAAGTTTCAAGTTCAATCTATAAATATATTTATTTATTAGTTGTCGCTCTGTCGTAGCCTGCCTGTTTAATTTCAAGCCATTCCTGCAGGCCAAGACGGTCCAGCTCCTTCAAATAATCATTCCACTGTGCATCGACTTTTCCGTTCTGGTACCATTCTGTACGCATTCTGAGTACATAGGCGAACAAGTCGGTTTCAATCGTCGTCAGACGGTCAAGCTCATCAATCGAATGAAATACGCTCGGCATTACGTTCTCTGCTTTCATCTTTGGAGCCATGATATTCTTGATGATGTCCATACGGCCTTTGGCATCATCCGGCATGGTCGTATATTTGCCATAGTAGGAATCAAGAATAGCCAGCGGTCCGCCGATACTTGTTTTCTCGCGTAGCTCCACAGGAGCAGCGCCTTCCAGAGGCAAATGCTTCAGCATTCCTTTTGCTTCATCAAATTCGAAGATGTTCTGCTGTGTGTCGTCCCCGTAGGTTCCCCAGTTGTTCTGTACGGATTGAACAGGATCATACAGCTGATCCACCCATTTTGCTGTCGTTTCCAGGTTTTTATTGGCGCTTGTCACAACCATCTTGCCGCGGCCTAGGCCGAGACCATTGGTTCTGGTTACGTTGACTTCCCCATCCGGACCTGCGAGCGGCGGCATTACTTCATAAGCATCGTTTGCTCCGGAGATATTGGCTTTATCCCAAGAGAAGTAGAGGCCGTACTTCTGATCTTTGCCTTTCGCCAGGTAAGTACTCCAGTCTTGGGTATAGGCTTCGATATCAATGAGTTTTTCTTTATAAAGGTCATTGATAAAAGACACCGCCTTTTTATAACCTTCTTCCTTAGCTGTAAATATCACTTTGCCTTCATTGCTTACGACCGCATGGTCGGGATTCTCGCCCAATCCGAATGAACCGAAGAGGAATGCCAGATCTTCCGCACCCGGCTTGTTGATAAAGGATAAGGGGATTTCATCTGCCTGACCGTTGCCGTTCGGATCTTGGGTCTTGAAGGCAATCAACACCTTTTTCAATTCTTCCGTGGTTGTCGGCATGTCGAGGCCCAGCTTCTTAAGCCATTCCACATTGATCCAAGGCATGCTGTCTACCGCCTGAATTCTTTCTTTTCCGTTCCCAAGCTCTTCAATCCAAGGAAATGCATAAATTTTACCATCAGGCGCTGTAATCATACTCTTGTATTCAGGGGCTTCTTCCAGCACTTTTTTAAAATTGGGCATATTCTGCTCGATCAGATCGTTCAGTGGAACGATAGCACCATCTTTAGCAAGCTTCAGCAACTCATAATCACTGTAGTCGGCATTAAAAATAGCATCAGGGAGATCACCACTTGCGACAGCCAGGTTTCTTTTTTCCACAAACACGTCTCTGGTGAAGTTTTTCCAGTTGATATGCACATTCGTTTTTTCTTCCAGACGTTTATTAATCAGCTTTTCGTTCGGATCGGCCGGTGCCAGCGGGGAGCTTTGGGTAATGAAGTTTAAGGTGACTTTGCCGCTAGGATCCTGTTTTTCACCGGCAGCATTTCCTCCCCCGCCGCCGCATGCGGCAAGGAACATAAATGAAGCAAGTACAGACGCAGAAGCTGCTTTTGACAACACTTTTGATCTTTTTGATCTTTTCATAGAATATGACCTCCAAAGTAAATAGGAATGAAAGAACTTTATCTATGTGCAGCCGTGTCCTATTTGATGGAACCGACCATGACACCTTTTTCAAAGTACTTCTGGAAGAACGGATACATAATAATGAGCGGCAAGCTGGAAACAACGATCGCGGCATATTTGATGATTTCAGACAATCGTTTCATTTCCGCCATGGCCATCTGGTCAGCGATCATGCCGGGATCTACCTGATTCTGAATCAGGATGGAACGAAGCACAAGCTGCAGCGGGTGGAGCTTCGGATTATCCAGATAAATCATGGCATCAAAGTAGGAATTCCACTGGCCGACAAAGGCATACAGCGCAAGCACGAAGATGATCGGTTTAGAGAGCGGCAATACAATGCTGAAGAAAATCCTCATCTCTGAAGCCCCGTCCACATTGGACGCCTCCTTCAGTTCATTCGGCACGCCTTTGAAGAATGTTCTGGACAAAATAATATTCCATACATTGACCGCCCCGGGAATGATGACAGCCCAGACCGTATCCAGCAGCCCCAGATTCTTAACTAGCAGATAAGTCGGGACCAGTCCTCCTCCAAAGAACATCGTAAAGAGGAACACTGTCATAAAAAAACCTCTACCCTTCATCCGGTCATCCGATAAGGCATACCCCGCACAGATTGAGACCAGAACGGTAAGAATGGCAAAGGAAGAGGCGTAAAAAACAGCGTTTCCGAATCCTCGGATCATTGCCGAATTGGTAAGAATCATCTTGTAGCCATCCAATGACCAATCTGAAATTTTGAACGACAGCCCTTGGCTAAGCAGGATTGACGGATCCATGAAGGATGCAATCACCACATAAATGAGCGGAAGCACCACAATCAATACAGCAAGGGTCAAAAAGGTGGCGTTCAGCACAAGAATAAAGCGATCCAGCCGGGAATGTTTAATGAACATGACTTGTTGCTCCTTTCTATAAAAGACCTTCGCCCTCATTTAGTTTCTTCACTGTGAAGTTCACCGTAATGAGCAGAATGACGTTGATGATAGAGTTGAATAGTCCTACAGCGGCTGAGTATGCATAGTCACCTGACTGTAAACCAATTTTATAAACGTACGTCGGAATAATCTCAGAGGTTGGCATGTTCGTTGCTGTTTGCATGAGATAAGCCTTTTCAAACCCAATCGACATGATGCCGCCCGCGGCAAGGATAAATACAATGGCCATAATCGGACGAATGGTCGGAAGGTCAATATGACGTATTCTTTGAAGAAGATTAGCACCGTCCAGATTGGCTGCGTTATGTAACTCAGGGTCCACATTGGCAAGAGCCGCAACGTAGATAATGGAGGCCCATCCCGCACCTGTCCATATATCCGAAAGAATATAGATCCAGCGGAAGTACTCCGGACGGGACATGAACATCACCGGTTCACCGGTAACCCAGCTAAAAAGCTGGTTGATAGGTCCTGTCGGGGACAGGAAGATAAACAACATACCGACCACGACAACTACGGATATGAAGTTAGGGGCATACAAGAATAACTGTATGTTCTTTTTGACTCCTGCCCGGCGAACCTGATTGAGCATCAAGGCCAGCAGGATGGGAACAGGGAAGCTCAAGATTAGACCGAAAAAACTTAATTTAAGCGTATTCATAAAAATCACTTCGAAGTTTGGGGAAGACAGGAATTTCTCGAAGTTGTAAAAACCTACCCACTCGCTTCCCATAATTCCCTTGATTGGGCTGAAATCCTTAAAGGCAATAATCGCACCATACATTGGACCGTATTTAAAAATAAGGGTCAGAATCAGTGCCGGTGCAAGCATTAAATAAAGGAAGTAATGTTTCTTCAAGTATTCAAACAGGGACATCTTCCGCCCTGTCACCAGTTTTCTGTGATCCACTTCAATTGAGTTATGCAATGCCTTTACCTCCATTCTTATACAATGTTTTTCATTAGTGAAAGGCTTACATTTTGACGTTCATGCCCTTCTTCATTTACAATTTATCAAAGACTTCACCACGAGTCAATACATTATGTAAAAATATATTTGTTCATTTGACAATTATTTCGCATCTAAAACCCTGAAAATATTGTCAAAATTGATTAATTAGGAGGTTTTTCTTAGAAAAAGAGCATTCATTCAACTTAATACATTCATTTTAAACGCCACTACAGAAATATTTACCAAACAATATTATTACATAATGTAAAATTGATTGTGCATTTGTAAAATTAACATTGCTATTTTGAGAAAACTATTATACATTTAAGGGAGTAAAGCGAGGCGTATTAGGCCGCTATTTGCAGAGTGAAAGAAAACAATAATATAGAGGTGAACTTACATATATGGCACGGGGAAAAGTAACTATACAGGACATCGCTGATGCTCTGGGAATCTCCAGAAACACGGCCTCCAAAGCCTTGAACGGAACCGAAGGATTGCCCGAAGAGACCAGAAACAAAGTTATCAAAAAGGCGATTGAGTTGAAATACAAGCAGTTTTCTTTAATGGAAACCGAAAGTGTCCTGCCAAAGAGCTCGAGAAACATTGCTTTGTTAACGGAGAATTTGCCGAATACTTCGCATTTTGGATCGACTTTGATCAGCGGTCTGGAAAAGCGGATCAGCGCGGAAGGATATAATTTATCCATTCACATCATCCGGGAGATTGAACAGAAATCTCTGTCCCTCCCTAACAATTTCGATGTATCCAATGTGGACGGAATCATATGTATTGAGCTGTTTAACTTGGAATACAGCAACCTGATTACAAGCCTTGAGATTCCAACCATTTTCATCGACTGTTCCGCACATGTCTGCTACCCTGAATTCCGGGCGGACGTGTTATTAATGGAGAACGAACACAGTACCTATCAGCTTACCAAAAAGTTGATTGAGGGCGGTTACAAAACCTTGGGCTTTGTCGGAGATTATAATCATTGCCGGAGCTTTAATGAAAGATGGGTAGGTTTTAATCGTGCTCTGACTGAGGCTGGCATCCCGCTTGATCTCGGCCAGTGCGTTCTCGATGAGGATAATCTCTTTTTCTCCAGCCCCGGCTGGGCGGATGAAAGATTAAATAGCATTGCCGAACTCCCGTCCGCTTTTGTATGTGCGAACGATTACATCGCCGTAAACTTTATGAAATCACTGAAGAATCTGAATCATTCCATTCCCGGTGACATTGTCATCTGCGGTTTTGATAACGGCCCGGAATCAAAAATTATTGAGCCTCATCTTACCACCGTTCATATCTACAGTAATGAAATGGGTGTCAAAGCAGCCGAAATACTGCTGTCACGCATCACCCATCCAGAGCAGCCTTATCAGGTCTCTCATATCTACACGAAACCAATCATTAGAGATTCCACCCCGAATATTAGCTGATTGTGGAACCTATAAACGCTTACATTCAACAAAAGCATCCCTTACACGTAAAGGGATGCTTTTGTTCTGGAATTTTGGAACTGTAGGAGCGATAGCGACCACCTTTGTCTTCGGATTTCTACCGCTAATTGCGGTTAAAACCAAGAAATCTGAAGACAACAGCGGCGGAAGTCCAAATATTCACCGTAGTTGCGTTCTATGCCGGATCGGTAAGTCTAAAGTTCAACTTATATAGCTAAAGATTTATATAAATGGTGAAGCTGTTCACAATTACTAAAACTGTGTTTAACACTAACAGAGAGGTCTTAGATTTTCCTCCCCCCCTAAAAATAGATGCAACAATTTGAATACCCGGTATCAAGAAAAGGAATCCCAGCTTGGGAATATAGTTAGTGAAATCATCAGCCTTGAACTGGAATGATTTCACCTGTATTCCCATCTGGTCCGGTAATGAACGATACGCAATTAAATTAGACAGCAGAGTAATTGCAATCATTCCTGCTACAATGTAAAACACGGCGTCCCTCTTCATTTTCTGCTTTTCATCCCCTTATTTTACTAATGCCAAGTAATTATAAGTTTGCAAAAAAAATCTGTAATTAACATGTGTCACACACTGAATGCTACTAGCTGCACATGAGCTGCGGGCATTTATCCCGCCAATTGTCCGATGAAAATAAAGTTGTAGACTAAGGAAATAAAGATTAGACTGCATGTAGAATGTTTTCGGCGAGTCCTATGTAAGCTTGGAGAAAGGAACTGCAAATTCATGAATAAGTTTTCAACATATAATCAATCGGTGACCTATTGGAAACAATATCAAAAGTTTTTTCCTGAAGAAATGCAGGTAAATGAAAACCATTTACCAACAGAAGAATGGATGACTTGGAACAATCTTCATATTCATCTGGATCGTATGCCTGTTCCGCATGCAAAATTAAAAATTGTTTTCATTCATGGTGCTGGTGGCAATGGCAGATTGTTGGCTCCTTATGCACGAATACTGCAAAAATACGGTTATGAAGTAGTGTCGCCGGATCTGCCGCCTTATGGTTTAAGTTATACAAATTCGGTAAAATTATTGGATTATCAGCTTTGGATTGACATACTTATTGAATTGATCGATCGGGAGTTGAAACGGGATGGCAAGCCTATTATCTTACTAGGCACCAGTATTGGAGGCATGTTAGCTTATCACACCGCTGCACAAAGTAAGCGAGTCAAAGGGTTAATTGCAACGACATTTGTTGATACGAGTGATTCGAAAGTTCGTGATCAGTTAGCTCCTAACAAACTCATTAGTCGGTTAGGTAAATTTTTTATGGACAAATTCCCTTTTTTATTAGATTCCTTGCATATCTCTGTTAATAACGTATCTCGGATGAAATTGATTACGAACAATGTCGAAATGACCAAGCTCATTATGAACGATGCTCATGCGGCAGGCACGAAAATCCCTTTACGCTTATTAAGAACGTTCTTAAATATGAAACCGGTAATAAAACCTGAGAATTTTGATGTTTGTCCGGTATTACTCGTTCATCCTCAATTAGACCCTATGACTCCTTATAGCTTCAGTAAACCGTTTTTTGACAATATAAAATGTAGAAAAGAATATGTAATTTTAGAGGGTGCTGGTCATTTTCCGATTGAACAACGGGGGCTGGAGCAGATGAATGCTGCTGTGCTTTCTTTTTTGAAAACAGTAGAGAATGAATTATAAGTAGCATAAACGCCAGTTAAAAGCGCTGGTCAATAGTCTAATACTTATTTTTCAAAGGCAAACGATTTCCTCGCATAAAAAGTGCGTCAAATCAGCATCGTGAGTCTAACTTTATTTTTATTGGACACCAATATTTCCCGGTTCCCTGATTTCCGTAATCGCTGAGCATGCTGAATTCGCTGAGCTACCAAAGAGAGTATAATGGAAGGTAAACAAGCTTAAGGGATGAGGGAGAGTATTATGAGAATTATTTTCTGCCAGGATCCGCTGGATGCCAAGAGGGTTGATATAGATTATGAAACAGAGTGGGACGCAGCTCAAGCTGCCGGCTTCAAGACGGAGCTCGTTTCATTGGATCCTTAATGGAAGGCCAGGCTGCCCGGTCCATCCGGCAGATTCCACCCGCGCTCTCTAGGGAATCTGCAATTTACCGGGGCTGGACTGAGCGAAGGAATCGTTATCCGTGAATTCGTTCCTCTGGAGTACCTGCAGTCACACGATAAGAGCGGCATGCCGCTTTCCAAGGAATACCGAATATTTTTTCTGGATCATCAAATCATAGCTTTTCTGAATTACTGGGATGATGTTACCTACGATGAGGATCAGCCGGATCTGACCCCTTTTATGGAGATTGCCCGCACGATTACAAGCCGCTTCTTCACCATGGACATCGCCAAAACTGCAGAGGGAAGCTGGATTATTGTAGAGCTGGGAGACGGCGGAGTTTCGGGGCTGCCCGAGCAGATGGATGTCAGAGCGTTTTATGAGGGGTTACATCAAGACTAATAAGTATTGGAACCCCCGCCGCAGCCAGGCTTCCGTTTAGCCTTTACCATTTTGAAACTACTTTGCCGAAGGGTTGGGATATACTAGCCACAGATGAACTAAAGGAGATTATATCTTATGAATAAATCTGGCCTAAGCGCCCTTCTCTTATTATCTATTATTGCCGCAGGCTGCGGTGCACCCAAGACTCCCAGTGATTTACTCCGAGCCCCTTCGCAGGGCAGTGCCGATGGCACTATTACAAGTATTGTGAAGTCTTTTCTTCCGGCGAATGCCCACCTGACGGTGCCCGTCAATTCCGAATCCGGCAGTGCCATTCAATTGCAGGATCTCGACAAGGATGGTCAGGATGAAATTCTGGCCTTCTATAAGACGGACAAAACGGATTATGAAATCAATACCCTCGTATTGTCCAAACCCGGCGCCGACTGGAAAAAGCTGACTACGATTACGGGAGTCGGCAGTGAGCTGGATTACGTACAGTTTATAGATGTTACCGCAGACGGAGCCGCGGATATGCTGCTAGGGTTCAGCGGCGGCGAAGGCTTGAGCAAGGAGCTGTCCGTCTACAGTCTGAGTGGTGGTGAGCTGACCGAAAAGCTCAAGCAGCCTTACGACCAGCTGGTTGTCGGCAATCTGACCAATGAAGGTCAGACGGATATCGCCCTGATCCAGGGAACGTTCACCACGGATACCCAGCCGCAATCCCACCTGCAGGTAATCCGGCTTCATGACGGCAAGCTGCAGACCTTGTCTGACCAGACCATCGACGGGTATGTGTTTCAAGCCTTGTTTACAAAAGCAGCACCATCCAAAAACGCCCTGTTCATTGATGCGGCGGTTGGTGCACATTCCTCCTACACTTCTCTGCTGACTTGGGAAAATGGCAAATTTATTGATATACTTGCAACAGAGGATTATCAGCGTGACGAATTGGCAGACAGCAGGGATATTGTGCTGGGGCCACTTGTTTCGGAAGCAAACGGTTTGCTGGGTGAGAACAATATGGCGATCAAGGATTACCCGCTGTATAGCTCAGATATTAACGGTGATGGCATTGTCGAGATCGGGTTCCTTGTCCCTCCTTCGGGTACAGAGAGCTTTGCCCCGCTGGCCACTCCCTTTATTACTAAATATTATCAGTGGGATGGGCAATCGGGACTGAAGTTTGTGGAGGAGCATTTCGACAGATGGGGCTTCAATTTCCACATTCCGCAATCCTGGACCGGCAAATACAAGCTTGTGGCCCCGGAGGAGTCCCCTACGCCGTTTGATCATATCCGCTTTAACTACACCAATGCAGACTCTGCTGAGCAGGCCCCGCTTCTGGAGCTGCGCCAGTTCTCCAAAAAGGATTGGCAGACTGCCGAAGCGGCACTGCTGGCGAAGAACGCAACCTATAAACTGCTGTATGAGCTGCAAAATACGGAGGATAGTACAGCGCCAACCGTGCTTGTTGCTGTTCTTCCATCCGCAGATGCAGCCGGCAAGCTGACCGGCTCCTCCCTTCAGGAGTATGAGCAGCTAAAGCTGACGCTTGACGAAGTGCAGCAGCTGGCCGGCACGCCGCAGAAGCCCCAGCAATAGCTAGAACAAGGAGGGCACCCATGAAAGTGCTGGTACTGGAAGATGAGAAGCCCATACGCGATTTTCTGCTTATCAATCTTAAGCGTGCGGGCTTCGAGGTTGTCGAGGCCTCCACAGGCGAAGAGGCTCTGGCTGCCGCCCGGGATCAGAAGGATTTTGATATTGCTATTCTGGACCTGATGCTTCCCGGTGTCAGCGGCTTCGAGGTGTGTGAACGCCTGCGGGGCATGTTCCCCCGGCTTGGCATTATTATGCTGACTGCCAAAAGCCAGGAAGTCGATAAGGTGATGGGGCTGGAATCCGGTGCAGACGACTATGTGGTTAAGCCCTTCAGTCCGGTTGAGCTGGTTGCCCGGGTCCGGTCGCTCTACCGGCGGATGTATCCGGGAGAAGTGTCCGCACAAGAGAACCATATTGAGCTTCCTCCATTTACACTGATGCTGGATGAACGCAAATTACTGAAAGACAAGCTCGAGATTCCCCTGACGCCCACGGAATTTTCCATCGTCAAACTGCTTATGGAGCAGCCTAACAAGGCTATGAACCGTGACGATATTCTCACCTCCGTATGGGGGCAATATTTTATGGGAGAGCTTAAGATAGTAGATGTTAATATCAGCCGAATCCGCCAAAAAATCGGGCAGGGCTCTTCCGGACCACAATACCTCGAAACGGTCTGGGGATTCGGCTATCTATGGAGGGTCTAACATTGCTGAAGGGAATCAGGTCTAGGCTTATCGTCTACATCACCATTGTTCTGCTCCTGATCGTCCTGCTGCTGGAGGGGGTATTTATTGTAGCAGTCCATTACTACTACCTGGGCAGCGCGATGGAGACCCTGTCTTCCCGGGCCGTTACCTCCGCCACCTTTTTCAACAAGTATCTGGAGGGCTACTCGATCAATGAACGGGCCCGGTACATTCTGGAGAACCTTTCGACTGAAGAGAGCAGTAAGGTTGAAGTGCTCAGTCCGGCAGGTGATGTCATTATCAATTCATTCGGCTTCGCAAGCTCGGAGCATATTGAGACCCCTGACGTCAAAGATGCTTTGATCAGCGGCAAGGGGACCTACCAGAGTATTACCCCTCTCAACGGTGAACGGATAATGGCTGTTTCCATTCCTTTGAGGGAATCCGGGGAGAACATTGGGGTACTGCGCTACTCTGTTTCAGCAGAGCCCCTCTACGACGTTATTATCAACATTGTCCTGAATGCCGCCTGGGTCGGGCTGCTCGTCATTCTTTTTGGCTTTGTACTCAGCCTGATTATCGCTAAACGGATCGTTGGACCTATTCAGCAATTAACCTCTGTCGCCAAAGAGATGGCTACCGGAAACTTTGACGTAAGGGCGGAAAAACGGTATGACGATGAGGTCGGCACCTTGGCGGTCACACTGAATTACATGTCAGAGGAAATGGTCAAAAGCGAAAAAATCAAATATGATTTCATCTCTTCCGTCACGCATGAGCTGCGCACTCCCCTTACCTCGATCAAAGGCTGGGGTGAAACGCTGCTTGTGGGTGATTTGTCTGATAAAAAAGAGACCCTGCAGGGTCTTGAGGTAATGACCGGGGAAACGGATCGTCTGATTGGTCTGGTCGAGGATTTGCTGGATTTCTCCAAATTCCAGGCTGGGGAGATAAAGGTCTCGCTCCAGCCTTATGACCTCAGGGGTCTGCTTGAGGATCTTCTGCTGCAGTTCAGGTACCGGGGCCAGACCAAACAAATCCGGCTCTATGCCGATATTCCCGATCAGCCGCTGCCCGTGGATGGGGATTTCAACCGGTTAAAGCAGGTTTTTGTAAATCTGCTGGACAATGCTTTCAAATTCACTCCCGCCCAGGGGGAGGTCCGCCTCACGGCGGACTATAATGAAACCCTAATTATCATCACAGTCGCGGACAACGGGGAAGGCATCGAAGCTGACGACCTCACGAAGCTCGGGACCAAATTCTTCAAAGGCAGATCACGCCAGTCCGGAAGCGGACTGGGCCTTGCCATCTGCAAAGAAATTATCGAGCTGCATGGCGGCCGCCTGCGCATCGAGAGCGAATTCACCAAGGGAACCTCAGTCATCGTGGAGCTGCCGCGCTACCCGGTGGAGTGAGACGCCCCTTTTATCAATTATGCTTGGTCAGCATAACGCCACCATGAGAGTGTGCCGATCAAGCCAATACCACCGGTCAGATACGGAAGGCTGAGACTCAGAGCCTGCAAATGGGCATTTCCCTCCCCCGAAGCGCCGCTGAGGAGCCCGGGGATGGCCCATGGAATATATTCCGTAATTCCAATGCCTCCGCCAAGCTGGGAAATCACGATTGTAAGCACAATGAACCCAAACGCAGACATATACCCGCGTCCAACGCTGGCCATCCAGGCTACCGGGATGCATAGGCAGATGACCATAAGACTGAGCAATACATATTCCCTGAAGCTTTGCGCGATGATCTCAAGGCTCCAGCCATCCAACTGGACAAACCAGGCGGTAAGGCCTCCAATCGCAAACATAAGGAGTGCCAGGACCTCACACCAAACTGTGGCAACCATTAATTTAGCGGCTGCCACACTGTAACGGGAACGCGGCAATGCCAGTAAATCCTTAACCGTACGGTCAGAGTATTCCCGGCCGAATATCCAACTGTATATAAAACCGAATCCGATCAAGCCTCCGATCGAAACCACATAACCAAGCTCATCCATAAACCCCGGCACATCCAATATACTCTCTATGTTGTTCTGAGAACCCAGCGATCCGGAAAATACGAGCCCCAGCATAACCGGCAGCAGGATGCTGGTGCCGAGTGATATCCATAGCAGCCTGGACCGGCGAAGCTTCAAGATTTCTCCCCCTGTGGCTGATAACCATTGATTCATTCTGTTGCTCCCCCTCCGGTTTCAATTTTTCTAAGAAAATAAGCTTCCAGATCCTCTTCTTCTACACTCAACTGAATGGGCGGCATATTTGCATGGACCAGCAGCTTCGCGATCTGCTCCGGACTAGCTATCGCATGATCGTCGGAGAGCCGCAGCCCTTCCTCGGAGAATTTCACCTTATAGCCGTGCTGAAGCAGCTTTATCCGGGCAGCTTCAGGATTACGGGTCTGCACAAGCAGATGTTTCCGGAGAACATGCTGCAGCTCCCTGACCTCCGTTTCCTGAAGCAGCTTGCCATGATGAACAATACCGATCCGTGTCGCCAGTCTGGCGACCTCTCCCAGGATATGGCTGGAGATAAATATTGTCACCCCGTGAGTCAGGGCAAGCTCGTTAAGCAGCTGCCGTACCTCCACAATTCCAGCGGGATCCAGTCCGTTCGTCGGCTCATCCAGAATCAGCACTTTTGGATTATGCAGCATTGCTTTGGCCAGGCCCAGCCGCTGCCCGTTGCCGAGTGACAACTTACCGGCCTTGCGGTCCCGGTAGGCGGTTAGCTGCAGCTTGTCCATTACGGCATCTATAGCATCGTGTTCCGGTATGCCCCGCAGACGGCGGATGATCTCCAGATTCTCACGGACCGTTAGCTCAGGATAAGAATAAGGGGTCTCCACCATGTATCCGACGTTCGCCCACAGCTTGTGACTGCCGGCATCCACACGTTGTCCGAACAAATAGGAAGCTCCGGAATCCGGCCGGATCATCCCCAGCAGCATGCGTATCGTCGTCGTTTTGCCCGCACCATTCAGTCCCAGAAATCCGTAGATTTCCCCTTGCTCAACATGCAGTGATATTCCGTCTACAGCATGATGGCTTCCGTAATGTTTCGTTAAGCCTTCAGTCTGAATAATAGCATTCACATTATCGCCTCCTTTATAAACTAACTAGTTAGTTATATTTGATGAAAATATAAGCCATCTTCTACAGTAAAGATGGCTCCATGACACCATAAATGACAAACTTCGCAATCTGATCCATGGTGTGCTCCTTCATCTCCGGGGAGTCCAGCTTCCCCATCACTTTCTTGTAGCGTGAAAAGGACTGAAGTGTCGCTGTCGTCACATTCAGAATCAGAATCGGAAACATCGCCGGATCGAAATCCTGCCGGAGGATTCCATTCTGCTTCGCGGCTATGGCCAGCTCATGCAGCTGAGTCATATCATCCGGGCGGTAGGTGATTTGATTCCAGGTCTTCCAATCCTCAGCGGCCTCCCAGAATAGAATTTTCAAATATCGCGGGTACTCCAGGAGAAACTCATACATATGCCGGGTAATCTTCTCCAGAAAACTCTTGAATACAACAGGGTCACTCATGAGACTTGGGTTCTTCAACAGCTCGGCGATTGCCGCCCCAGTTACCTGTTCACTAATCTGGTCGGCACGTTTGACTACTTCAGTGTAAAGTCCCAGCTTATCGCCGAAATACTGATAGATCAGGCTTTTGTTATACCCCGAAGCCTTCGCAATCCCGTCGATTCGTGCTGCTGAATAACCGAGCTCGGCAAACGTCTCCTCCGCTGCGTCAAGAATCATCCCCTTGGTTCGGGCTGCATCGTAAGTTCTTGAACTTCGCTTACCATTGCCCTTGCTCCCGCTCTCTGCTGGCGTCATGGTTTTCACCTCTTTTTATAACTAACTGGTTAGATTATATTTGAATGTGCTACCGAAGTCAATAATCACCTATATTCTATTGATCTGTTATTGAGAGGGGAGCAACGTTATTTGTCTGGCCAGATAGGACGGTGTATAGGGCATGTCCTTTCGAAGCCAGGCGACAATCGTACCAATCAAGGCTGCGGAACCGTACCAAATGGCGATCTCTCTTTGTATGTTTGCTGACGAGTCCCCCGGGTCGCCTTGCTTTCGCTCCAGTCTTTCAGCAATCATTTCCGACAGCAGCTTGAACAAACGATCCGTGAAGATCGTAATTTGTCTCGACGTAAGAATAACTTTGTAAAATCTTGCATTTTCCTCAATATGCTTGAGAAGGTTCTCCAGCAGTGGCCAATCCTCCTTGTCTGCCAACTCCGAATGATTGTTTACTACCTGATGAATGTCCTCGACCATATCATCTGCCATCTTCTCCAGCATATCCGGGAGATCCCGGTAATGCAGATAAAACGTAACGCGATTGATTTTTGCCCGCTCTGCAATGCGGTTTACCGAAATTTTCTCGATATCCATTTCCTCTAGCAGTTCAATCACGGCATTTCTAAGCAATTGACGCGTGCGGAGTATGCGTGGATCTGTTCGCGACGTTGTTTTATTCATCCTTCTCGCTCCATTCTTCTACTTTCACATCGTAAACTACATCTTTAAAAGAATTGTAGCTTTTTATACAGTAAAACTACAAATTCGAGTTAATTGTAAACTAATAAACACTTTTTCAGAAAACGTTGCTTGCTTACATGTAAATTTCATTTATAATCTGATTTATACATTGTAAACTATACAACACATTGTATATTAAGTCCAAGATCTACGATTTGAAAGGATGGAGTGGAGTGAGTAAAGAGATAGGAGCAACGAGCAGTTCCATAAAAAAGGGACCCATCTTATTCATTATGATTTTGGGAGCCTTTCTTGCGACGTTGAATCAGACAGTGATGAGCGTTGCCGTGCCGGGATTAATGATTGATTTTAACATCTCGGCGGCAACGGCCCAGTGGCTGACAACAGGTTATATGCTCGTTAACGGAGTGCTGATTCCGATTACGGCTTATTTAATGCAACGGTTTACTACGCGCGAGCTTTTCCAGACTTCCATGTTTATTTTCCTGGCAGGAACGATCGTATCGGCCCTTGCCACAAGCTTCCCCCTTCTGCTGACCGGGCGCATGATTCAGGCAGCCGGCGCTGGGATTATTATGCCGCTGCTTACCAATGTCATATTAGCCCTCTTTCCTCGTGAAAAGCGGGGAGCAGCCATGGGTATGGTCGGGTTAGCGATTATTTTCGCACCTGCGATAGGGCCAACTCTGGCCGGATATATTTTGGAACATTACACATGGGAAATGATGTTTTACGGGATGATCCCACTTACTGTCATTGTGATCATCTGCGGATTTATTTATTTGCGGAATGTATCGACACGTTCTTATCCCAAAATTGATATGGTCAGCGTCATCCTTTCCACCATCGGTTTCGGAACTTTGCTGTATGGCTTCAGCCGGGCTGCAAGCGCAGGCTGGTCGAGCGCGGAGGTGCTTTTGTCTCTCGGTGCAGGCATCCTTTCCCTTGCCTTGTTTACTTGGCGGCAGTTGGCTTCCCAAAACCCGCTTCTTGATCTCCGGGCCTTCAAATACAATATGTTCTCTTTAACCACTGTCATAAGTATCGCGGTTACGATCGTGATGTACGCCGATATGATGCTGCTGCCTCTGTATCTTCAGAATGCGCGCGGATATACAGCCATGGAATCCGGTCTGCTGCTGCTTCCCGGCGCACTTATAATGGGACTGCTCATGCCGGTCACCGGCAAGCTGTTTGACCGGTTCGGCGCAAAATGGCTGGCCATCATCGGTCTACTGATCACGATTGCGACGACGCTAAGCTTTGTGAACTTGACAGACTCGACCAGCTACAGTTATCTGGTACTTATGTCCACAGGCCGGCGGATCGGGATGGCTCTGCTCCTCATGCCTATACAAACCTTAGGGTTGAATCAATTGCCAGCCAAGCTTAATGCGCACGGTACAGCCATCTCCAATACCGTTAGACAAGTGGCCGGTGCCGTAGGCACTTCTCTGCTTGTAACCGTGATGACAAGCCGTACCACGACTCATATGCAGGAGATGATGGCTGCAGGTGGCGCCAAGGGCGCAACACAGGAGCACATGATAATGGAAGCTTCGATTCAGGGCATCAATGACGCCTATCTCGTAATTGTGGGAATCGGTATTCTCGGATTGCTGCTCTCCTTCTTCATCAAACAAGTGGGACAAACGTCCGAGAAGGAATCCGGACAGAAGCTGAAAACGATCACTGCGGAAGAAGTCTAGATTACAGAATAACCAGTATACACCACAACGAAGTTCCAGATCACGAGAAAGCAAACTTTCCAGCCCTTTCGCTTCCCAATAGGAAGCCGGAAGGGCTTTATTCTTGTTCCGGCACATTCTACATGTCTGTATGAAGCCAAATGCAACTTTTCATAAGCAATGCCGTCTTATTATCATATTCAAAAAAGGTGGGATACAATGCTTAAATCTACCCTGGTTTCCATCCTATTGACGGCTTTCATCCTCTTAACCGCGTGCGCTGGAGGTCCAAATCAATCCAACACAGCAGTAAACACACCCGGAAACGATGTTACACAGACAGAATCCCAACGTCCTTTGAACGGTAATAGTGTGGTAAAAGAACAAGATATTACCGAGACAGATCTGGAGGATGTATCTAATTTTGATTCGGGAATGTTCATAGACCTGAAATCCTACGAAGATCAGTTAACTGAAGAAAACGTGTCGGCGCTTACCGCACTCGAAAAGAATCTTGTAGCGTTGGTTGAGCATAACAACACGGATTATAATGCCGGTTTTGTGAATGAAAAGCTGGTTGACGCTATGAAGTATTATTACGGCGAACAATTCCAGTATCGGTTTACAGCGATCGAGAGCATTGAGCCAAATCCGATGAATGGTAATTTACACATTACCGTTACCGGACAACGTTTGGATACGAATACTCAGACGATTGAGGATGTCAAAATGATGTACGCTCTCGGTCAGAACGATCAGGGAGACTGGGTGGTTTATACAATTGACTGAGCGTACAAACAAAAAACCGATACCTAAAAAGGTACCGGTTTTAAGTCATTCTAGTTCTCTTCATCCCTTTTACTTCTTGCTGACAAGCGAACGATACATTAGAAACAGGAAATATGGAGCTCCAATGATCATAATAATCAGGCCTGACGGTATTTCTATCGGGGCCATTATGGTTCTTCCGATCGTATCGGCAATGACCAGCATTAATCCCCCCAGCAGTCCCGACAAAATAATGGAGCGTCTCGTGTGATGCCCGATCATCATCCGTACTGCATGCGGCGCCATAAGCCCGAGAAATCCGATTGTCCCTACGCTGGCAACGGCTCCCGCTGCAAGCAAAACGCCGATAATCATAGCCCACAGCCGAGTTCCCCGAACCGGCAAGCCAAAACCTGTTGAACTCTCGTCGCCAAACGCCAGCAAATCAAATTTCCGGCCCAGATAATATGCAACCGGCACAAGGACAATCAGAAAGATAAACAGGCTGTAAAACTGATTCCAGCCCCGGCCATAGGTCGAACCCGTCAGCCAAATAAAGGAACTGCTGCTCCACAGGCTTGCCTTAACGATCATAACCTGTATGCCCGCAGAGCCGACTGCCGATACAGCGATTCCGAGCAGGATGAGCACGGACGGATTCAAGGCTTTGCGCCAGGCCAGAAAGAATACAAGGGCTGCTGCGACAACCCCACCTGCAATTGCGGCTAAAGGTAAAACAACTACCGTCAATGCAGGCCATACGAACAGTACGATCATCGCACCAAGCCCGGCGCCTGAGGTCACGCCGATAATCGAAGCGTCGGCCAGCGGATTGCGGACAGCGCTTTGAATTAAGACACCGCTGACGGCCAGCGCGATACCGCCGCAAGCTGCAACGAGAGTACGCGGAAGCCGCAGATTCAGCAGCACAGAAAACGATTGATCTCCCCCGGGGATAAGACTGCTCAGCAAATCAGCCAGCGGAATTCTCGTTCCCCCAAGCGATAAGCTCACAAGGATGACAACGAGGAGCAGTGCGGTCATGAATATCGCCGTAGGAACAAAACGCATACGCAGCGCGGCTCCCCCAACGCTCATGGATGACTGTCCGGAGCCTGAACCGGAAATATTCTTCATCTTGGTAAGCACCAGCCAAATGAGCCATGGCGCTCCAATAATCGCCATAACCGCACCGACCGGTATCTCACCTACATTGCTCCGCACCACACGCGCAAGCGTATCCGCTGCCGTAATGAGCAATGCTCCCCACAAGGCACTCGCGGGAATAAGCAGGCGATGCTTGCGGATACCGCTAAGCCGGACCAGATGCGGAGCGACCAGACCGACGAAACCTATCGGTCCGACCACACTGACCACGATCGCAGCCATGAGCACCGATATGCCCAGGCCCACTGCCCGGGTTAACCCCACACGCTGTCCCAGCGAGCGGGCGGTTGACTCATCAAGCTCAAGCGCATCGAATTGCCGGCCGGCGAATACTGCCGCCCCAATCAGCGCAAGGACGAAAGGCCAAGCGTACCGGACACCATCCCAGTCCAGTTGAATCAGGGAACCTGCGCCCCATAAGAATAAATTTTGTGTTTCCGTCTGTTTGAAGATATGTAAGGCAGATGTGAACGCACCCAATACCATAGATACGATCATACCCGATAAGGCCAGCCGGACAGGCGTAGCCGCCTTGCCTCCGCCCAGGAAATAGGCGGCCATTGCCGCCAGAAGTCCCCCTCCCGCAGCCAGCAAAAACGGGAACTGCTGCTGCATAGCCGGGAAAGCAACCACACCTAGGACAACCATAAAGTAAGCCCCGGCATTAATCCCCAGCGTATCCGAGGATGCGAGCGGGTTCTTCGTTATGGTTTGCAGTAATGCGCCAGCCGCAGCTAAAGCAGCCCCGGCCAGAATCCCGATAACCGTACGCGGCATCCGGATATCCCAGAGCAGATTATGCTCCATCACATCCTGGCGGTTCAGCAATCCATCCAATAGGGTGGCTGCCGGAATTTTGGCCTCTCCGAAGCCGAGGCTCAGGAGGAATAGAACGAAGAGGACGGCAAGGCCGCCCCCAAATATTCCAATTAGCCGCCAGGTCATTCCGATTGGGGATGCCTTGCTACTATTCTCGTTCATCAAAGTACTCATTTCGTTAAACTATTTACAACTTCATCCACGATAACCTTGGAGGAGACCGGACCGCCGAACACCCAAGTTGCGCTGCCTAATCCAAAGGTGCGTTTCTCCTTCACGAAGGTAAGGCCTTTCCAGACGGAATTATCCTTCAGTTCGTTCGAGAAAATATCATCATCCTTCTGGACGATATAGATCAGATTGGTATCCTGAACCGCAGGCAATGCTTCAACTGTCGATGTGCTGAATCCGTAAGCCTCAAAAGCTTCGGGTTTCCAGTCGTTCTTCAAGCCGATCCGGTCCAGCGTCTGTACCGCCAGAGAATTATCCGTAAATAGACGCATCGTCGCTGCATTCTGATAGCTGTAGGCTTGCGTCAGTACATAGTTCAAGCCTTCCTTGCCTGCAGCGGCCAGCTTCGTCTTGGCATCCGCATAATGCGCATCCAAATCTGCCAGGACCTTATCACCTTCCGCGGTCTTGCCGACAGCGGCTGCAATCGTTTTGAAGATGTCTTCCATCATCGTGTATTGATCGCCTTGGCCTTCAGGCGGATACAGGCCGAAAATCAGCGTTGGCGCAATGCCCTTCAATTGCTCATAGATAGCTTCATGGCTGTCTGTATTCGCAATAATCAAATCCGGCTTCAGCGCCGCAATCGTCTCCAGATTCGGCTCACCGCGTGTACCGACATCAGTCACGCCTGCATCCAGGGGCGCTTCGCCAGTTACCCACACCTTATAGTTTTCGTTATCGGCATTCCCTACCGGCTGCATGCCGAGGGCAATAATATCTTCAGTAAATGTCCACTCCAGCACTACGACCTTTTGTGCAGGCTTGTCCAGCTTAACCTCACCTTTAGCATCCTTCAGCACAATCGGGCCACTCGCCGCTTCACTGCCAGCATTCGTTGCAGTTGCAGTTGCAGTTGCATTGCCGGTTGCGCTTTCGTTAGCTGCCGGACTTTTCGTATTGTTGGATCCACAACCTGCCACAACCAGTATGACAGCAATAACCAGAACTAAACTCAACAACCTTTTGTGCATTTTGTAAATCCCCCTGATATTCAGATATAAGTTTTCTATGATAATCGTTATCGTTATATTGATAATGATTATCATTTCTATTCATATTAGCTATCTTATATGCGATTTCCCGGAATGTCAAAGTTAAAATTTAAATTTATGGAGAAAGTGAGGCTTGAGGTCAGGTAGCTTTCTCTTGCGCCTAATTTGCTCAAGCAAGCAGCCGCTGATCAAAAACACAGAGAGCATAGCCCGGGACACAAATAATTCCGGCAAACTACATGCAGTTTGCCGGAATTATTGAGTAGATGATAAGCGGTATTGACGTTTGGAGCCTTTTTACTGCTTTTATCCTCCCTGATAGACAGTTTCGTCCTGACGAACCTCCCGCCCCGCAGCCTTGGCCTGCTCAAGCAGCTGGGCTGCGAAAGCATTCTTTCGCATGAACTAATTACATTCCGCAATCCGCTCGGCACATGCAAATCTCATATGCTCAGTCTCAATCATATCTTCAGAGTATTTATAGAAAATAAAGTATTATATAGGTTGAACTTAAGGTTTTAGAGTTCAGGATCAGTCGCAACTACGGTGAATATTTGGACTTCCGGCGTTGTTGTCGTAAGAATTTCTTGATCAATACCGCTCTTAGCGGTAGAAATCCGAAGACTGCTTATGCTTTCGATGCTAGCTTTCCTTCGGAAAGCTTTCAGGCGGACACCACCGCTCCTCCAGTTCCAAAATCCCCCTCCGTTCCTCCTTTTCCTTATCTCAAGTTTTTAAGTTCAATCTATATAGAATGACCCCGGCACATAAAAGTGGCAGTCCTAGATAAGAAAAAAGTCCTAGACTGCCACTGTTTGATTGAGCTAACAAGCTTATTTAATCGCATTTGGTAACTTGCCCGTTTTCGCAGATGCGGAAAAATAACTCATCTCTACGACGGAAATGGGCTTTGTTTTTGTCTCCTTAAATTCTTCTAGAACGCCGTCTGGAGTTTGATCTGAGCATTCCCCTCGGGGTCTCCCTTCTTCCAACTTTATGTCAATGAAATCAACGATTTGCTGAAGTGATGAGATTTGGCTGACAATATTATCCCGTTGGCTCCTTAATTCCTCAACCAACTCCAGATGTTCAGCGGGATCAGCGTCAGCGGAGACCTTCAAAAATGGCTTCATTGCCTCCAGGGAAATCCCCGTTTTTTTCAGACAGACTATCAATCGGATCGTATTGATGTCCTTCTGGTGGTAGACTCGATGCCCATTGTCCTTCCTGTCCGCCTGAGGGAGCAAATTAATCTTTTCGTAATAACGGATCGTGTCCTCAGAAAGTCCAGTTAGCTCCGCAGTTTGCTTTATCGTGAACGTTTGCTCGGTTATCATCCCGCACCTCCGGAAATTGAAACTTAGGGCATTATACATCTTAGAGTCGGCTCCAAGTCAAGTCTCTAACCTTGGAACAACTAATTCTATATTTATGTCTTGACTTAAAGCCGACTCCAACAAATATCATAGCCGTTATACGGGGAAGGAGGAAGTCTACAACAAACACGAACCAACGTGAAAATATATCACTAATACGTTTAGTAATTACAGAAAAGATAACAGGAGTGAACAACTATGAACCCTAAATATCAACCTTTAATGGAGCCGTTTCGTTTCAAGAATGGGGTCGAAGTAAAGAACCGCGTCGTTCTTGCACCAATGACCATTTCTTATTCTCAGCAAGACGGTACGCTATCTGATGAGATAACCGCGTATTACGAAAGTCGTTCGAACGGCGTTGGAATAGCTGTCACTGGAAGTACCGTGGTGACACCAAATGGGAAGATGTTTGGTGGAGAGGTGGGGGCTGATCGTGATGATATGATCCCAAGCCTGCAACGTTTGGCAACAGCAATTAAGAAACACGGGGCAAAAGCCATTCTACAAATATTTCATGGTGGTCGCGAATGTCTGCCCGAAGTGGTACCCAATGGTAAGATTGTAAGTGCGAGTGCGGTTGCTAAGGAAGGGGGAAGTGTGATCCCTCGAGCACTCGAAGAGCAGGAAATTATAGAGATCATTCATGCGTTTGGCGCTAGCACCCGTAGGGCGATCGAGGCTGGTTTCGACGGGGTAGAGATTCACGGGGCAAATCGATTTCTAATTCAACAATTTTTCTCACCATACACAAACCGGCGTGATGATCGCTGGGGAGGAAATGTAGACAAACGTATGGCTTTTCCGCTCGCTATTGTAGATGAAGTGAAAAAAGTGGTGGCTGAACATGCCAAACAGCCGTTTCTAGTGGGATATCGGTTGTCCCCAGAAGAAGAAATGACACCCGGTATTACAATGGCCGATACGCTAAAATTGATAGATGCCCTGGCAAACCAAAACTTGGATTATTTGCATGTCTCTTTAATGAACTTCTGGTCTAAGCCTAGACGTGGAGTAGAGGACAATCGCTCTAGAATGGAAATTATTTATGAGCTCGTTGGGCAAAGAGTTCCCGTTATCGGTGTAGGTTCAATCCATACACCTGATGATGCGCTTAGAGCGTTACAATCGGGGGTCCCTTTTATAGCACTTGGACGAGAATTGATTATCGATCCAGATTGGGTTGAAAAAATAACTCAAGGTAAGGAAAGTGAAATTCGTACTGAGTTAACTTTAAATGATCAAGAACAATTGGGGATTTCCGATCCATTATGGCAGAAAATTATCAATACCCCAGGATGGTTCCCGTTTGCAAATCAAGGTTAACAGTCACCCCTGTAAGAAGATGGGAATTTGCCGCAACGACAAAAAGGCTGGAGATTGGATCGGGGACAGACTCGATCTTCTCCCTGTCTTTTGGCTTCTTGTGGACACTAATGTGAGTTGTAATTCACTATGGCACAAAAAGCGTTCCTATTTAGGGTATTCTGTAACGTTATTTTGGCACAAACGTTGCAATAGGATAAATTCCCCCTCCCTTCTTGCTTTGCCTTGTTCCTGTCGGACAGGATCTTATCTAAGACAAAAGCCCACAGTCAGCCAGTTAGGCCGAGTGCGGGCTTTTCATTATCTTTCGAAAACGTTATACAGCAAAATTTAAGGCTACCTGCGAAAATTAAGTTCGGGCCTGTAATGCTTCCCACAAATAACATATTTGCTGCATTACTGTGCAGACTGCAGGGAGGCTTTATTGGCATTTTCAACATCATTTTTACTCAGAAGTAGATTGCAAACGGTAAAACCTACCGCAACCGCAATGAACATTCCCGAAATTGCATAGACAAAGTAGGGGCCGATGTATGCCGGAATACTGAAAATACTGGACAGTACATATCCGTACAAACGGACACCGAAGAAACTAATGTAGGCGGAAGCAACCGTACTAGCAATCGTGGCAGCCAAGAAGGCTTTTTTGTACTTTGCTAACACCCCGAACAAAGCGGGCTCTGTTATTCCCAGCAAGCCGGAGACGGCAGCGGAGACGATAATTGTTTTTTCTTTCGGGGTCTTCACTTTAAAATACACGGCAAAGGTTGCGCCTACAATCGAGAAGTTAGCCATACACATCATTGGCATTAACATATCGTAGCCTTGTGTTGCAAAGTTCTGCAGCGCAATTGGGGTCATGGCATGGTGCATGCCCGTAAAGACAGCTATTGGACGAATCGCACCAACAACCACACCAGCCAGAACAGGGGAGATGTCAAACAAGCCTTGAACCAGCCAAGCCAGTCCGTTTCCTAAATAGACACCGATTGGACCAATAACAGCTAAAGCCATAAATCCAGAGATAAATAGAGTCAACGTTGGTGTAACTACCGTTCTGAGCACTTCCGGAACAATCTTGTTAACCCAGCCATAAATATAACTCATCGCCCAAACGGCAAAAATAATCGGGATGACAGTTCCGCTATAGTTGAAAACAGGAATCGGGAGCAGATTAAGGAAATGAAAGGAGGATATTTCACCGGCTTTCGCCGCATCCACCATCGTTGGGAACATAATAGTTGCCGCTATGGCAATGGCCAAATACTGATTGGTCTTAAAAATCTTGGCCGCCGAGGCTGCCAGGAAGAATGGCAGGAAAGTGAACACACCGCTGGCCATCATATTTATTATTTGAAAGGTCTCACTTTTATCCGAGATGTAATGAAGTGCAGTCAAACCGGCAATAAGTCCTTTGATTAATCCCGCACCTGCAATTGCTGGTACAATGGGCCCGAATACGCCAGATACTATGTTCATGAAGAGAGTAACAAAACCTACTTTTTGCTTGCTTCCCTTCTCCTCTTCAGGACTCTGCGCATCCTTCAGCTTGAGCTCATTAGCCAGAACGGTGTAATATTCTCCGACTTTAGGACCTAGTATTATTTGAAACTGGTCTTGATTGAACTGCGCACCAAGTACTGGGTCCAACTCTTTGATTTTCGCAATATCCACTTTATTTTTATCTTTCAGCTCAAATCTAAGTCGTGTCATACAATGCCAAGCGTTTTCAATATTCTCCTCACCGCCTATACCTGCAATCATGTCCTTAATCGCTTTCTCTTTGCTCATCAAGAATTCTCCTGTCCTAATGGATATTGGTTCCGTTTACACACTGAATAGTATCATAAAGAAACTTCTAATAAAAGCAGTCCAAAATGGTTCGCCTTTATCAAAAAAACCTTTATAACAAAGGGTTTTTATTCAATTTTCATCATAATTGGACTGATATCTTTCGTTATTCAACCGGTTTACCAAACCAAATTGATTCTTCCTTTCAAACTATGGTTCAATACTCTTAGAAATTGTAGAAAAGAGGAGAAACATGAACCCTTCCATCATCACTAATGTGGAAAGCTTTATACTAAAACCTGACCGTCATAATCTGGTGGTTGTCAGGGTAACTACGGGTAATGGAGTCATTGGATATGGCTGCGCCACTTTTCAACAACGGCCCAAAGCCGTCCAGCTCGTCATAGAGGAATACCTCAGACCGATTTTACTTGGCCGTGACGCCAACCATATTGAAGACTTGTGGCATATGATGATGGTCAATTCATACTGGCGCAACGGACCTATTCTGAATAATGCAGTTTCCGGTGTTGATATGGCTCTATGGGATATTAAAGGCAAGCTCGCCGGTATGCCATTGTATCAGCTGTTTGGCGGCAAATCACGGGATGCCATTCCGGCATATACTCATGCAGTTGCTGACAATATTGAAGATCTGTACAGCGAGATCGATGGACTCCTTGAACAAGGATACAAGCACATCCGTTGCCAGCTTGGCTTCTACGGAGGGAATCCTTCACAGCTGCACTCTCCGGCCACTTCCACAGCGGGCTCCTATTATGATCAGGACGAGTATATGGAGACTACGGTCAGAATGTTTGCTCTTTTGCGGGAAAAGTATAACAACCGGTTCCATATTCTTCATGATGTTCACGAGCGGTTATTCCCCAATCAGGCCGTGCAGTTTGCCAAAGCGGTCGAACCGTATAAACCCTACTTTATCGAGGATATTTTGCCGCCGGATCAGAATGAATGGTTAGGGCAGATCCGCTCACAAACGTCAACGGCGATTGCCACAGGCGAACTGTTCAACAATCCGCTGGAATGGAGAAACCTGATTGCGGGTAGACAGATTGATTTCATCCGCTGCCATGTATCCCAAATCGGGGGAATTACACCTGCGCTGAAGCTTGGAGCATTATGCGAGGCTTTCGGGGTTCGTATCGCCTGGCATACACCATCCGATATTACGCCAATTGGAATTGCCGTCAATACACATCTCAACATTCATCTGCATAATGCAGCGATTCAGGAGAATATTCCGATTAAAGCAAACACCCGCAGCGTATTTTCGCACAATATTGACGCCATTGATGGCTATATTTATCCGCTTGATCTGCCGGGCATCGGCGTGGCGTTCAATGAGGAACAGGCAGGTGCCTTCCCGGTGGAATACCGTATGCATGAATGGACACAGGCCAGATTACCCGACGGGACGCTAATGACGCCGTAATTAAGGCGCAGCAAAAGACTCTCCGGCACAGGCGGTCAGCACGGAGAGTTTCAGGTCAATGATTAGCTGCGTATCAGAGGTTTCTTCTTTTGTGATGCTCGTTGTTGAAGGCCGTCAAGTACGTGCACTTATAGTCGACAGCCACAATTTCACTGATTTCAAAAATGGTACCGTTATTCAGAATTCCACGGCTTGAAATTTTCATTGCTGGACTTTTCTTTTTTTGCTGCAAGAACATCGCTTGTTCTTTATCAAGCGAGATTGCCTCATAAGTATTCAGGTAATGTGAGATAGTAAACTTATGCTTTTTCACAAATGACTGAATGGAATTCTCGGCATCCTTCTGTGTTAATACAGGGAATAATGTCGCAGGCAATCTCGACTGCTCAATCTGCATTGTCTGATAGTTAACGATTCTCAAGCGCTGGTACATCCACACTTCATCCTCGGCAGTTATATTAAAGATTTGCTGGTCACTAGGGGTGGAAGGAAGCTTCTGCAGTTCGATGACCTTAGACTGAATATTGGAATAAGGATTTTCTGTAAGTGAGTTGTAGATCAGCGGACTGGCTTGAATATTTTTGTTAATAAAAATACCCGAGCCCTGGACAACCTTAACCATACCCATATATTTCAGCTTCTTAATGGATTCTTGTATTGTAAATCTGGAAACCTTATATTGCGCTGCCAATTCTCTTTCTGTAGGAAGCTTCCAGTCTGAATAATGTTTTTGATAGATTTTACTGAGCAGATCATGGATGACAAAGTCTCTTTTGTTCACAAGGCAGGCCCCCTATTCGTTGTTACATTGCTATTCTAACACACAGTTACAGGAGGAAAACCTATGTTTGGGTTTAAGAAAAAAAAGATAGAATCGCCTTCCATAGATATCTCATCGCCTCTCTCCGGTCAATTCTTAGCTCTGGATGAAGTTCAGGACGAAGCCTTCTCAAGTAAAGCGATGGGCGAGGGATTCGCCATCTTGCCAGATTCCGGCAGGGTCATTGCTCCTTTTGACGGCATTATCGCCCATATCATGGAAAAGAGTAAGCATGCTATTCTCATCGAGCACAATTCCGGCGTTCAATTGCTCATTCATGTTGGCATGGATACCGTTTCTCTTAAAGGGAAGGGCTTTACAGCTCATGTAAGCAACAGCGACCGGGTAAAAAAAGGACAACTTCTACTGGAATTTGATATGGAAACTCTCCGGGAAAACGGATGTTCTACTGTTACGCCCATCGTTGTTCCAGGAGGACAGGACACCGTCTCGCGGGTCGAGGTTGTAAGCGAGAGTAAACAACCTGAGAACGAGACGGTGTTACGTATATTTTATTAAGTTGTTCAGGGCTGCCTTGTAGCAGTTTTGAAGTCTGCATTTCATATTTTGAAAATTAAATAGGTTTTCGCTAATAATTTGATTACAGAAGTACAAAATGGTCTGGTATGTCTTACCATATGATTTAAAAATTCAGTGTGGTATAAATAACGGTTGTACGCTGTATTACTTATAGCCCTGCCCACATACCAATAGCAGCAATCTCTTGTCACACAAGGGATTGCTGCTATTTCTCGGTCTCATTTTGAAGCTATAAGCGGTCTCATTCATGCTTAAAAACAGTCCTACTTTATGTTATAACTCACACAGGAATTATTGTTTAGTTAAAACCCCCTGTAAAGACATAAAAATTCCTGTCCCAAATGTTTCCCTCTTCCAACCCTCCCCAATCCCTTGCCCCACAAGGCTTCCCCTTCATTTTCAAGATAAAAATTAGTGTCCCTCCGTATCAGGTAACAAGAGCAGAAAACTGGAAAGAAACTGGTTCAATTGTGAACGAAAACGAATAAAAATTAGTGTCTGAAAAGGCAGGGGGAAAGCTGGGGATCAGGTTCTCAAAAACCAGGGGAATAGCTTGAGTAAGAGCTTGAGTAAAAGACCCCACAAAACTTCTGAACCCTTGAGTTGCTTGGGTTTCTGCTTGAGTATGATTCGGGAAAAGACTGAGAGATCCCTGCATGGGTTCGCCGCAGAAGATGAAAAAAGACTGGGGATTGGATCGAGGAAAGAATCGATCTTCTCCAGTCTTTGGGTATTTGTGGACAGTTATTTTTATTCAGGGACAGTTATTGGGAAAATGGACAGGAATTATTATTTAGTTATACCCCCGCTGCCGCATCCCCTCAAACAGCAGTATCGTCGCTGCCATCGCCGCATTGAGCGATTCGGCACGGCCAGCCATCGGGATGATAATGCTTTTATCGACGAGCGCGGCCGTTTCCGGCGAGATGCCCTTGCCTTCACTGCCGATCAGCAGCCACTGGCTGCCGTGAAAATCGTGGGTGTAGCAGGAGTCCTCACCGGTCAGCGAGGTGCTGACTAAGAGTGCGCCGCGTTCCCGCGCCTGCGGCAAAACAACACTTAAATCACCCTCCACCACCGGGAGATGGAACATCGAGCCCATCGTGGAACGAATGGTCTTCGGGTTGTACAGATCGGCGCAGCCTTGGCCGAGGATCACGCCGTCCGCGCCTGCCGCATCCGCGCTGCGGATGATCGTCCCCACGTTGCCGGGGTCCTGAACTCCGTCCAGCACTACGACTAGACTATCCGGCTTCGCAAGGATCGTCTCCACGCCCTGCTGTTCCTTGCGCACCACCGCAAATACCGGCTGCGGTGTATTGGTGCTGCTGCACTTCGCAATCACCGGTGCAGACACGCCGATGACCTCCATGCCCTGTACCGCCTGCAGCAGTTCCTTCAGCTCAGATGGCATGCCCTTATCGAGGTCATACGCCAATATTTCCACATCGGCTTCGGCCAGCAGCGCCTCTTGTACGAGATGAATACCTTCCACAATATATTTGCCGGACTTATCGCGGTGTTTCTTCTCCTGCAGTCCGGCCCATTCCTTCACCCGCGTATTTTGCGGAGACATAATTTCCATGAGGTCCTACCTTTCTTTTCACCTGCAGCTTAGTTATCGCATCTTTGCTGCCTTTTTCCTTGCAGTCACTACGATCTTCCCATATATTTCTCTAACACGCTGCACCTGCACACAGCTTCATTTTAAGTGTATTTTCTGCAACTAGAATCACGCTTTTTACCCCTAATTCCAATTTAGTTGTAGTCTGTACATTTATAATCATCATTATGGCTATAAACCGGGGGTATGCTAAATTTTAATTGCACTAAATACATCTATCCTTCTAAACAAGCGGTTAACGAAGCAAATAGCTGTACAGAGTGCAATTAAGCAAATCCGGCCACTATCGGCAGCGCACTTAACACTTCCTACAGCACCACGAAAGCCACGTTACACTTCATTTGCTCGTGCGTTATTGATATGCCATCTCCAGCTTGGTCAGGTTGTCCTTGTGGCCAACGATGACAAGAACATCGCCATCGGCCAGCCGGTCCTCGGCTCTTGGAGTAATATTCATTTCTTCGCCCCGGCGGATCGCCATCACATTGCAGCCATATTTGGCGCGGATATTCAGCTCCTGCAGGTTTTTGCCCAGCATCGGCCTGGGAACCTTCATATCCAGAATACTGTAATCCGGCGACAGCTCAATATAGTCAAGGATGTTCGGCGAGGCCAGATGATGCGCAACCCGCATGCCCATGTCCCGTTCAGGGTAAATGACTTTGTCTGCACCGATCTTGCTTAGCACCTTGCCGTGCAGCTCACTTTTAGCCTTGACCAGAATCGCCGGCACCCCAAGGTCCTTCAAGATCAGCGTCGTGAGAATACTCGCCTGAATATCTTCTCCGATTGCCACAACGACAACATCGAAATTCCGAATGCCCAGTGCGCGCAACGCTTCCTCATCGGTGGAATCCGCGGATACGGCATGGGTAACAATTCCCGAAATTTCCTGTGTGCGCTGCTCATCCGAATCGATGGCCAGCACATCAAATCCCATCCCGCTGAGCGCCTTGGCTACACTTGAGCCGAAACGTCCCATTCCGATGATGGCATATTGTTTTTTAGCCATGTCCGTGTACCTCCCGCTCACATTTTACATCTCACACAGTATAGCATAAGCACACACAAACTTGAATTTTCAGCATCGCCGCAGGGCACATTAGTACAGGGCGTTTCAGCATGAGCAGGCTTCCAAAGCCGGTTCTGCGAACCATTGGCAGGATGCTTTGCTCACAAAACTAAGCACATGCTTTCGAAGCAGTTTTGTACGAAGAATTGCAGGAAGCCTTGCTCACAAAACTAAGCACATGCTTTCGAAGCAGTTTTGTACGAAGGAATGCAGGAAGCCTTACTCACAAAACTTTTAAGGGGGTACATTATGCCGGTTACCATTGATTTGCGCCAGGCGATTCTCCATAAAGTGCACGGCCAGTCCGAAGAAGACCTGCGGCACATGATTGAAGGCTCCGTGGACGGGCCGGAAGCTGCGCTTCCCGGGCTTGGCGTCGTGTTCGAAATGGTCTGGAAGGACCTCGGAGAGGCCAAGCAGGATCATGTGATTAGTCTGCTCCACAGACATCTGGAGGAGGTTACTCCCGGATCCATCACATCCTAGAAAGCCTCATGAGCCAAAAACCTCCGTCACCCAAGGTGCATCTGCACACATGGGGGCGGAGGTTTTTACTACCTATTTGAAAATGCTGCAGGTGCTGCTATATCATCTGCACCTGCAGCCTGAATTCGTCAACAGCCTACACTCAAGGAGCTGTTTCCAGGAACTTCGCAGTCGGGTTCTTCTCCATCGCTGTACGCATCGCATATTCGTTCTCGAACAGCACCACGTAGTTGCCCTTCTTATCAGTAACCAGTGTAGAGTTGATGCGGAATTTGCCGGGGTCCGGTTTGTTCTCATCCACGATCCAGCGTGCGAACTGATATGACATCCGCTGCAGCTGAACATCCACGCCATATTCACCCTTCATCCGGTACTCGAACACCTCAAACTGCAGCTGTCCGACTACTCCGAGCAGAATATCGTCAAAGTTGACCGTGCGGAACACCTGAATCATGCCCTCTTCCGTCAGCTGATCAATACCCTTCTGAAACTGCTTCGATTTCAGTGCGTTTTTGATGCTTACTTTGGAGAAAATCTCTGGTGAGAACGTAGGCAGCTCATCGAACTCCATATCCCCGGCTTGACTGAGTGTATCGCCAATCCGGAAAATACCCGGATCAAACAGCCCGATAATATCGCCCGGATACGCCTCTTCGACGATATCGCGGTCCTGAGCCAGGAACTGCTGCGGCTGGGACAGCTTGATGTCCTTGCCTGCACGGACATGCTTGACACTCATGCCGCGCTCGAACTTGCCGGACACGATCCGCAGGAAAGCAATCCGGTCGCGGTGGGCCGGGTTCATGTTCGCCTGGATTTTGAATACATAGCCGGTAAATTTCTCATTGGTCGGCTCAATGGAGCCAACTGTACTGCGGCGCGGCTCCGGCTTCGGTGCAAGATCCAGGAAGTTGTCCAGGAACGTCTGCACCCCGAAATTGTTGATCGCACTGCCGAAGAATACCGGAGTAAGCTCTCCGCGAAGTACCTTCTCATAGTCAAAAGGATCGCCCGCAACGTCCAGCAGCTCCAGCTCCTGGCACAGCTGATCATGCAGGTACTCACCGGCCATCTCACGGATGATCGGGTCACGGTAGCTTTCCACCTTTTGCACTTTAATTACGGAATGGTCATCACCCTGGAACAGCTCCACCTGATTCTTCATCCGGTCGTACACGCCGCAAAGTTCACGTCCGCTGCCGATCGGCCAGTTCATTGGAACAGAACGGATGCCCAGCACATTCTCAAGCTCTTCCATCAGATCAAACGGACTTTGGCCTTCACGGTCCAGCTTGTTGATGAACGTAAAGATCGGAATGCCGCGTTTGGCGCAGACCTGGAACAGCTTGATAGTCTGTGTTTCTACGCCCTTCGCCACGTCGATCAGCATCACTGCGCTATCCGCAGCCGTTAACGTACGGTAGGTGTCCTCACTGAAATCCTGGTGACCCGGGGTATCCAGAATGTTCACCCGATGGTCTAAATAGTCGAACTGCATCACAGAGGAAGTAACGGAAATCCCGCGCTGTTTCTCTATTTCCATCCAGTCACTTGTTGCATGTTTGCTTGCCTTGCGGGCTTTAACCGATCCCGCTAAACGGATGGCTCCGCCGAACAGCAGCAACTTCTCCGTAAGTGTTGTTTTACCCGCATCCGGGTGGGAAATGATCGCAAAGGTTCTGCGTTTGTCCACTTCCTGTTGCAGCTTCTGATCCGGTGCCTTATTCATTGCACATATCCCTTCATATATAAATTCATGCTTCTGCTTATATCACACGGGTTGTTCATCAAATCGGCGCTCTGCTCATGAGTACAAATCCCTTCATTGGTGAATTCATTGTTATCCCATAATAGTCTCCAGTTCCGCTTCTAGTGAAAGCATCCTTTAAAGTATATCAAAATCCGGCAAACTTTATCTACAAAAAAGCGGCTTATACCAAATATCTTGTAAGAAAAACAGCGATTGCAGCCTATTCCGTACAGCTCTCGGCCCATATGAGGCTATTTTGCGTGAATTTCACCAAGTGGAAACGGCTTTGCCGTCCTTTTTAAGGACGGTATCGTTTCAGCGAGAAATAGAAGGATAAGTTATCGTGTGAAACATATAAATTCTTATATTTGGACAAAACCAGTCCCATACTAACGGGGTATCGCAAAAAAGCTCTCCCTGCAGCCTCTGCAGGGGGAGCTTAAATCTTGCAGCTTATTCAGGTCTTAGCTGTTAACCCGCCAGACCACATTGTCTTCTTCCTGTCCGTTTACCGGCCACCAATGGAAACCTTCCTGAGCCAGCAATTGATCGGCTTCCACCGGACCCCACGAACCTGCAGGGTACGAAGCCAGATCAGCCGCTTCTTCCTTCCACGCTTTGGCGATACGGTCCACGAACGACCATGCCGACGAAACCTCATCCCAACGGGTGAAATAGGTCGAATCTCCACGCGCCGCATCATGCAGCAGACGCTCATAAGCTTCCGGCGAGTTGATCCCCACCATGCAGCTTTGGCAGAAATCCATAGCCAGCGGCTGAATTTCCGATTCCGAGCCCGGTTTCTTGGCATTGATCTTCACATAGATGCCTTCCATCGGATTCACACGGATGACGAGCAGGTTGGGCTCGAGGTTATGCTTTTGACCCAAATAGACATTGGTCGGCATACCCTTGAACTCTACAACCACTTCCGTCGTCTTCACCGGGAGACGTTTACCCGTACGGATGTAGAAAGGAACACCTGCCCAGCGGAAATTGTCCACAAATACACGCGCCGCGAAATACGTCTCGGTATTGGATTCAGGATCCACTTTGTCTTCCTGGCGGTAAGCCGGAAGGGTCTTGCCTTTATATAGGCCTTGGGTGTACTGGCCGCGCACCACGTTCTCACGCACTTCTTCGGAGGAAGCATACGGACGCAGCGAACGAAGCACCTTGACCTTCTCGTCACGGATATCTTCAGCCAGCAAACGGCTTGGCGGTTCCATAGCGATCATCGTCAGCAGCTGCAAAATATGGTTCTGGCCCATGTCGCGCAGCGCTCCCGCATGATCGTAATATCCGCCGCGCTCTTCCACCCCAACGGTTTCACCGAGGGTGATCTGAATGTTGGCGATGTGCTTGTTGTTCCAGAGCGGTTCAAAGAAGGCATTCGCAAAACGGATGACTTCGATGTTCTGCACCATTTCCTTGCCCAGGTAGTGGTCGATCCGGTAAATCTCTTCTTCCTTAAACACCTGGCGGATCTGTTCGTTCAGCTGCTCAGCAGACTCCAGGTTGTAACCGAACGGCTTCTCGATCACCAGACGGTTCCAGCCTGAACTTTGCAGCATGCCACCAGCTTTGAGGTTGAATGATACGCTGCCGAACAGCTCAGGAGCGAGGGCGAGATAGAACAGACGGTTGCCCGGAATGCGGAATTTCTCTTCGATTACCTCCGTTTGCGCGTTGAGCTCACGGAAGCCGTCGATATTATTGATGTCCAAAGACTTGTATTCAAAATGCTGCACGAACTCATTCCATTCTGTAGCATCTCCCGCCTGGTAGCGGCAGAATTCGCGAATGGACTCTTTCACATCTTCCCGGAATTCCTCCTGGGTGCGGGGACGCCGAGCCACGCCAATTACCGCAAAATCATGTGTCAGCTTACCTTCACGGTACAAACTGTAAATCGCCGGAAAAAGCTTGCGCCGGGCTAGATCTCCGGTTGCCCCAAAGATAAAAAATACAGCGCCGGGTGTATGCAGTGCATCAAGGGTTTGATTTTCAGCCATGGCTCCTCATCTCTCTGTATGTAATATAGTTGACAATCATTCTCAACGTCCGTCAAATTATAAAAAACGCATGACGGCGTGATGTCATTTTATCATATTCGCAGAAAGGATGCTATCACATTCCTGACAGTTTTTCTCGGGATTTCGTAATTTTCCATTAATCTTTCTTATTCGTTTACATACTCCAGCTTATATAACAATTAATGTCTATTACCTTCGGATTTCATCGAATCCACCCTCAATATTCAATCGTGATCAGCGGCAGCCCGATTGTTACCCGGTTGCTGTTGTTGTTGCCGTTCTTATGAACAGCTGTCTGCATAGCGACAGCATGCTTCCCGCTGCTCACATAACGCGCCAAGCCCGGGACACTGTAAGAGCGGCTGTACGTGGTTTCGTCTTCATAATCTTCAACCGCCTGCAAGCCGGAGCTCGCGGCAGCGATGGCCTGTTCCGTATGAACAAGGGCTTCGCGCGGGGTTCCCTGTGTGGACGCCACGCCCTGCAGGGAAACATTCCACTCCGGCTCGATGCCGGCAGCCTGCATCTGCACACCCGCTTCTTGCGCCGCTGCCTGAAAGGCCGTAGCCTTGAGCAAATCAGCCGTTTCCAGAGTCACGATCACGTAGCTGCTGCTTTGGTCAATCCCGCTCCAGAACATGGAGGTTTTCCCTGATGGGTTAAAAGAAGCGGCAGCACGGAAGGTTGCGTGTCCATCTTCTTCACTGTGCTCCGGCGTTCCAAGTCCGAGACGTTCAGCCAGTCCGGCAGCTGCTTCCGCAGATTCCGCAGCGTTACCGCTGTATTCCCCCTGCCATTTCAGCACAAGCCGCAGCGGGGATCCCGGTTCAGTGGATTTCCGTCCGGCTGTAACCAGCAGTTCCAGACCTTGTTCCAGTCCTGCCCCTTCGGAAATGATAACATCAGCCGCAGCCGATGCCGTCACAGACTCTCCGCCTGCCCCACTGCGGAACCCCGCCAGTAATAGTGCCGCAATACACATGCATAGCAGCGCTAATGTGGCCTTCCCTCTTCCTCTGTTCCGCAGCTTCATCTCCGCATCTCCCTCTCGAACCAATCTAGTAATCTACTAGAAAGGATGTCCAGGTTCAAGAGGATATATACTTCCTGAGGCTGTTATTCAGCCAGACCGTTCTTGTAAGCATATATAGCTGCCTGGGTCCGGTCTTCCACACCCAGCTTGGCGAGAATGTTCGTCACGTGAAATTTCACAGTTTTGATCCCGATAATCAGCTGGTCAGCAATATCCTGATTGGATTTGCCCTGGGCCAGCAGCTTCAGCACTTCCATTTCGCGCTCGGTAAGCTCCTTGTAGGCAGGTGATTCTCCTTTGGCGTTGTTACGGAAACGGTTCATCATTTTGGAAGCTACCTGCGACTCCAGCACCGATTGGCCTCTTGCCGCCGCGCGGATGGCATCCGCTACTTCACTGGCCCGCGAGGTTTTCAGCAAATAGCTGAAGGCTCCGGCTTCAATGACCGGGTACATTTTTTCGTCATCCAAATAGCTGGTAAGCACGATTACCTTGCAATCCGGATAAAGCTTCAGGAGCTGTCTCGTTGTTTCGATACCGTCCATGCCGTCCATCACAAGATCCATCAATACCACATCCGGATTATATTCCTGGGCCAGCCGAATGCCTTCTTCTCCGCTCCCGGCTTCGCCCACAACTTCAATTCCGTCCTCGGTGCCAAGCACCGCAGCAAGTCCGATCCGGACCATTTCATGATCGTCCACGAGCAGTACTTTGATCGCTTCCGCTTCCTCTATCTCCATGGTTTGCCCTTGCCCCCTTATTCATTAACTAGTGGTACAGTAATTTCAATGCGCATCCCTTTGCCGGGTGCGGTGATAAATTGAATGGAACCTCCGGTTTCATTGATCCGCTCCTGCATATTGGAGAGGCCGTAGGAAGTCTGCTTACTCTCATCCATCTCGAAGCCAATCCCGTCATCCCGCAGCGTGAGCCGTACGGTATCTCCCCGGCGGTGCAGCCGGATCTCCATCTTATCCGCTTTGGCGTGGCGCAGCGTATTGGAAATGGCCTCCTGCACAATGCGGAACAAATGATTCTCGATCCCTTTAAGCAGATGCACATCCGGGTCCATCTCAAACACAATCTCCATAGGAACCTTGATCTCCAGTTCCTTTATCAACTCCTGCAGCCCCTGCTCCAGACCTTTGCCCTCCAAGTACACCGGACGCAGGTGCAGCAGCAGTGCCCGCATCTCCGACTGGGCTACGGCGGACATCTCCTCGATAAGCGCAATCTGCCGCTGTGCCTTGTCAAAGTCCTTCTCCAGCGTTCTGCCTACAGCCGTCGCTGTCATGGAGATCGCGAACAGCTGCTGCGATACAGCATCATGCAGCTCACGCGCCAGCCGCTGCCTTTCCTCCATAATCGCCGATACGCGCGCCTGTTCGGCAAGCTTGGCGTTTTTGGTGGACAGCCGCTGCAGTGTGTTCACTTGGTTCTCCCACTTGCCGCTGATCCGGCCAAGCTGTGCGCCGAGCCTGCCCAGTTCATCCGTACCCAGTTCCGGCATGGCCGGGGTAAGATTTCCTTTCTCCCAGGCTACGAGTGTTGCCCGCAACCGCTCCAGCTTGCGCTTGATACGGAAGCTCTGGTAGAAACCGAAGCCAATCCCGAAAACCATCGGCAGCAGAATTAGCGTCACCGCCGTTCTTACCCCGATCTTCCAATATTCAAAGGGCTGCAAATATCCGTATGTATACATAATGTACAGGATAACCAGCAGCATGACAAAGGAGAACAGAGCCCCCTCGCCCATGCTGCGTGTTACCATACTCCTATTCTTTTCCTCCACGCCGGGAGCCCTCCCTTCTTAGCTAACACTCATCCCTTTTAGGACATGCTTATATCCAGGTCGCCCATTAAATAAGATACATTAATCTTCACCTTATTCTCGCTGATGTCATAATTGGCCGATTTCCAATTGAGCCGGTTCAGCATTCCGGTATCCCGATGGCTGCCGAATTCGATCGAGCCGAACAGCACAAAGGCTTCAATCTCCACGCCGTAGTCTTCCGACAAATGAACATCCATATCGCCAAAAATGCCCTGAAACAGCATGATGGTCTCTTTATCCTCCGCCATAGCCAGCGAAAGATCCACATCGGCTTCACCCATCACATGCCATGCACTCAGACTGCGCATCACCCATGGGGAGAGGTCCCAGTCAAACCGGGAAGAGAAGCTTTGCTTCTGCATGAACCCGCCGCGTTTCTGCATTCTTTTGGACTTCACAAAAAACATCCCCAGTGAGATCAGACAAATCCCCAATACAAGCAGCAAATGATCCAGCAGCATCAGTACGGCACCGACTCCAAGCAGAGTATAACCCTGCTTCACCCTGCCCGATGTCGTCCGGTAAATCCCCAGCAGCAGGAACAGGAGCGCGACAATGGAGAAAAAGCCGATCCATCTGCCAAATATCATTAAGCAGCCTATTCCAATCAGTCCGATGGCAATCAAACGGTTTCGTTTATCCATTTCGCACCTCCTTAAAGTTTTGCGGAGCAAAACTAACTTCGTAAGCATAAACCTAAAGTTTTGCGCAGCAAAACTGATTAATGTTGAAATTTCTCCAATCGATGATTGTATGCATCATGAATTGGAGAAACTTCCACCTATAGCCGCATCCCGCTACAAAAGCCATACCGGTATGGAGAATCCATACCGTATGGCTTTACCTTGTTCAGCATATCATATACGCCTATTGTTTAGGAACTGGCTTATTATTCTTTTTTGTCAAGTGACGGGGATGAAGAAGTTGTGTTCAGCTTGCTCTTAAGTGCAGCGAGCTGCTCATCCACTTTAAGCTGCTTCTCGGCATCCACAGGCTTGCTGTATACACCGGCCGAAGGGCTGTAAGGGGCACGCATAACATCTGCTTCCGCTTCAAGCTGCATGATCTTTTCTTCCATACGGTGGAATCCGAGCGATGCGCTGCCGCTTTCGATGGCATGAACACTGCTGATTTGCGACATTTGCTTCTTGGCTTTCGCCATTTGTGCACGGGATACCAGCTCGTTGCGTTTGTTGCGCAGCTTGTAGAACTCATCCTTCATGTCATGCAGCTGCTGTACCAGTTCTTTGGCTTGTACTTCAGCTTGAGCATGAAGATCGCTGTATTCAACCTGCTTCTGGTCGAAATAGATTTTTTCCTCCAGCAGCTTGCGGGTTACTTCTTCCTGGCCATTCTTCAGAGCAAGCTCAGCCTGTGCCGCACGTTGTCCGGACATTTTGGCTGCTTCATCGACGCGCTGCTTCATCCGGCGCTCATTGGCCATTTGCTTCGCTACGGTAACCTCAGCTTCGTGAATTTCTGCCTCCATATCGCGCAGATATTGGTTCAGCATTACAATTGGGTCCTCTACCTTATCCAGCAAGTCGTTTACCGACGCCTTTGTCATATCTTTAATCCGTTGAAATACTCCCATGTTTTACACTTCTCCCTTCTCGTATTTAGCAAGTTTTTGTTTAAGCTCTTCGACTTCTTTCTGCAGGGCCTTCTTCTCAATATCCTTCATCATGGCATCCAGACCGGAGTCCGGGGCCGAGTAAGCATTTGCTTTGTCATAACCGGGGTTATAGCCGGGCTGACCGTTATTCGGACCATATCCTCCCTGTCCATGAGGACCCTGCGGGCCTTGCGGGCCGCGTCCATATCCAGGTCCTCCGGAGTAAGGGCCGCCATAAGGGCCGCCCGGAGCTCCGGGTCCAGGGCCAAAAGGATTATACTGCGTTGGCTCCTTGGGAATGACAAGCGCTGCAACAAAGTACACCAGAATGGTTGCGCCCCCGGTAAAGGGGATGCTGACCAAGAGCAATATCCGGAACAGGGTGGAGTCAATACCGAGAGTCTCGGACACTCCTCCTGCAAGCCCTGTCATTACCTTGTCACGGGTTGAACGGTACAATCGGCTCATAGTACTACTCCTTTCCGTCATTGTTAAGCTTCTCCTTCAGACGGGCCATTTCTCTTTCCAGCACAGTCGCTACGGTTTCTCCAGCCTGCACTGCGTATTCCTGCCCCATCCGGCGCAAATCGCGCAGACTTTTCGCTTCCAGCTCCCAGTCGTTCATCCGGTCTTCCAACCGTCCGAACATCTTGGGAACATCACCGCCGTTACCGTAGGTTCCGGCTCTTTGGTTCATCCGCTGCTGAAGTCTCAGCGACTCCATCCGTGCTGCATAATACTGGCGTTTGTTATATACGGTCTGATATTCGACTTTCAGTTCATTAAGCTGGCTTTCCAGCTCATACAGCGATACTTGGCTCTGTTCCAGCAGCCCGCTGTACTGCTCCAGCTTTTCCTCGTGAATGATCTTTTCCTGCAAAGCCAGCTTGGCGAGATGATCCTCTCCTGCCTTAAGTGCCAACAGCGCCTGTTCTTCACGCTTATTCTTCATGGCCGTTGCCTGGTTGACTTGCTGCTGCAATTGCTTCGTGTGGGAAGCGTATTGCTGATACAGTCTTTCAGCTTCACTGATTTCTTCACGGGTTGAATGGAGAAATTGATCAATTAGCTTCACAGGGTCCTGGCTTTGTTCCAGACGTTCATTTAGATTAGCTACGGTGATATCCCTCATGCGGCGAAAAACACTCATGATTTCCTGCTCCCTCCCTGCGTCTTAGTAAGTAAACTTCTAAAAACTTAGTATGTTCTGTTTTGTTTGCCCTTCAGTACTGAGATTCCCCAAACCACAAGCGCGATACCGAGCAGGGGTCCGATGATCCAGGAAAGCTTGGCAATCAGCGACATTACACCGATGAACATTACGATCCAGCCGATAATTTTGCGTCCGCTTTTAATTCCGTAGTATCCGAGAACAACCAGCAATACCGGGAACAGAATTCTGAAGACTCCATGAATCAGAGGAAGCGCAATACCCATCAGCATTATTGCTCCGAGCACGATCAGCACAACCGCAAGTCCGTTTCCTTTTCTATTTTGCATTTTCTCACCGCCTTTCGTTGACCTCAACCTTATAACCTTATTCTAGGGTAAACCGCAGACTTTCAAAACAGACCGTGGACGGTTTTATGAACTGGACTTTAGTCGGGGCAGGAGTAGGACTGCAGGCTGCCGGGGGCGGAAACAAGCCTAACTCTCTGCCGGGAGAGACTTTAAACATAGCTAGTGTGTATAATTGTTGCAGGTATCCCTTAATATAGCTTCTGCAGCATGCAGAGGAACAAAGGAGCACACACCTTGAAGACATTGTTAATCGTTGAAGATGACCGGAGTCTCAATAAAGGCATCGCCCTGACCCTTTCCCAGAATGATCTATCTATACAGCAGGCTTATGACATAGCCTCAGCAGAGCTGCTTCTCTCTTCCCTTAAGATTGATCTTATTATTCTGGATATCAATCTTCCCGACGGAAGCGGGCTGGATTACTGTGAGAAGATCCGAAGAACCTCGCAGGTGCCGATTATCTTTTTGACCGCGAACGACATGGAGCCTGATATTGTTACAGGGTTTGAGCTGGGAGGCGATGATTATATTACGAAACCGTTCAGTCTGATGGTCTTAAGGGCAAGAGTCATGGCCGTCCTCAAAAGATCTGCCCCGCACAGCGAGGACATAATAACGATAGGTCCCTTAAGCTTCGATTTTGAAAAGCTGGAGTTTTATAAGAACCAAGAGCAACTGATCCTTAGCAAAACCGAGCTGAAGCTGCTGAGAATATTTGTCACGAACCCCGGCATTATTTTAAATAGAGAACAGTTAATTGACAAGATCTGGTCACAGGAGGCTGAGTTTGTGGATGAGAACGCGCTGACAGTAGCTGTCAAACGGCTGCGGGCCAAGATCGAGGACGAGCCTTCGGCTCCACAATACATAAAAACAGTCTACGGTTTGGGATATCTATGGGCGGAAAGGCCAAACCCATGAGCAGCAGCAGACAGATCCATTACTCCAAACGCATTAGCTTTATATTTTCGGCAATCTTCATTCTCCTGGTATTCGGCTATGCTGGAGTGGTCCTTTTTCTACAAGGGGATCATCCGGCACTCCCGGAACTCACTGCACTTTTTGTCTCTTTAATGCTCGTCATGGGTGCTGCCTGGAACTGGTCGTTGCGGCGGCAAGTTACATCCTTCGTGGATACGTTGGATGAAATGGTGGACCGGGCGATTTACGGACGGGAGAAAATGACCGATTTTGAAGAAACCCTCCTCTCTTCCATGGAACATAAATTGTTGCGTTACATTGAGATCTCCAAAGCGAATGAACAGAACCTGGAAACGGAAAAGAACAGAATCAAAGAGCTGATCTCTGATATTTCACATCAGACCAAAACACCCCTATCCAATATCATGATCTATAGCCAACTGCTTGCCGAAGTCCCGGAGCTGGATGAAGAATCCCGGCAACTGGTCAGCCATATTGGGTCGCAATCAGAAAAGCTCGAATGGCTGATTACCTCCCTGGTCAAGATGTCCCGGCTGGAAACGGGGATGATCACCCTGCACAGCACGGTCAATCCCGTTATTCGGACGATAACCCGGGCCGTATCCCATATCTATACCCGTGCGGAAAGTAAACAGATCGATATTCATATCGAATGCAATCA
Source organism: Paenibacillus sp. IHBB 3054 (assembly GCF_051594305.1). NCBI lineage: Bacteria > Bacillati > Bacillota > Bacilli > Caryophanales > Paenibacillaceae > Paenibacillus > Paenibacillus sp. IHBB 3054. Next base: position 131,240 of record NZ_JBOFBG010000011.1, read on the forward strand.
CCTTACAAAAGCCCGTCATGATCCGCAATGGACCAGCGAGGCCTTATTCAATCTTCTGGAAAATTCGGTAAAGTACACAGAGGCAGGCGGTAAAATTTCCATCGTGACTGAAAGCAATGAAATGTTTACCCGGATAGATGTTTCGGACACAGGCATGGGAATTCCCCAGGATGAGCTTAAGCACATCTTCAAACGATTCTACCGGGGACACAGCGCCAGGGAGTATGAAGGCATTGGAATCGGGCTGTATTTGACGCGGAAGATTATCAGCATGCAGGGAGGTTTTATTACAGCGGTATCCGAGCCAGGCAGAGGAACAAAGATCTCTATGTTTCTACCCCAAATCTAAATGTGTCATTATCATCAGATTTCAGACACTGTCCAGTTAGAATTGTCTGATATCTTAAGAGCATCAAAGATTATGGAGGATGAATCACCATGCCTATATTAAGAATAGAACACCTCAAGAAATATTATGGCAAAGATCCGCAGACGACGGTTAAAGCGCTGGACGATGTCTCTCTGTCTGTAGAAAAAGGCGAGTTTCTGGCCATTGTCGGCACCAGCGGCAGCGGAAAAAGCACCCTGCTTCATATGCTCGGCGGCCTGGACCGGGCCACTGAAGGCAAGGTGATTGTGGATGGGAACGATATCTTTGCGATGAGTGATGAGAAATTAACGATTTTTAGACGCAGATCGGTTGGTTTCATCTTTCAGAGCTATAATCTGGTCCCGATTCTGAATGTGCTCGAAAATATATTGCTTCCTATAGAACTAGACGGCGGCAGAATTGATCAGAAATATCTGGATGAAGTAATCCAGGCCCTGGGACTTCAGGAGAAAATCCACAATCTGCCGTCTAACCTTTCCGGCGGGCAACAGCAGCGTGTTGCGATTGCCAGAGCGCTGGCAACTAAACCTTCCATTATTCTGGCTGACGAGCCTACAGGGAATCTGGACAGCAAAACCAGTCAGGAGGTTCTTATTCTGCTGAAGCAGCTGAGCGAGAAATTCAATCAGACCATTGTCATGATTACTCATAACGAGTCCATCGCCCAGACTGCCGACCGCATTATTAGAATTGAAGACGGACGCATTGTTTCCGGCAACGAGACGGTATCCACCGGGGTTAAGACGTTATGATCACAACCAACAACCGCAAAATTGTAAACCGCCTTGCTCTAAAAAGCCTGAAAGCCAATCCAATGCGTAATCTGGCCGTAATCTGCGCGGTCATCCTGACTACACTGCTCATTACCTCCATCTTCACCATGGTCTTAAGCATCAACAAATCGATGGAATTAGCCCAGATGAAAACGGTTGGCTCTGACTTCCACGGAGGCTTCAAATATCTGGCCCCGGCACAGGTCGAAGCGCTGAAGAAACATCCCTCCATTCGGGAATACGGAGTCACACTTAAAGCTGGAGAGTTAAAAAATGATGTGTTCAAGGATAGTCGGGTAGAGGTCTTACAGATGGATGAGAACAGCGCAAAGCATGGTTTTATAACATTCATTGAAGGTGGGCTGCCTGCCGCAGAAAATGAGGTTGTGCTGAACACCTGGGTGATGGACAAGCTTGGCATCAGGCATGCGTTGGGCCAGCGGGTTGCTCTGGATATAGATATCGGGGAGCGCGTGATTCAGCAGGATTTTATTGTTTCGGGGTACTATTACGCGGACAGAAATTTGGCCATGTCGGGGCTGGCTTTGGTATCGGAGGCTTTTGTAAACAAGAACCTGTCCACTATCGATCGGGAGAAGTCCATAGCTAGCGGTTCTTATGTGAATACCTCCGGGCTAAGTGTGATGTTCAACAATGCCGTCGATATCGAAAAAAAGCTCAATAAGGTACTCAAGGACACAGGTGTAGATGCTCCGATCGGGATAAACTGGGGGTACACAACTTCCTCCCTTTCGGATAACATCATCAAATTTGTTCCTTATATGGGAGTCATACTCATTATCATGCTCAGCGGATATTTGCTGATTTATAATATCTTCTACATATCGGTTGTGCGGGATGTCAAATTTTACGGCCTGCTGAAGGCAATCGGGACCACGCCGCGACAACTCAGGAGAATTATTATAAGTCAGGCGCAGTTGCTGTACCTTGCCGGACTGCCGTTTGGCCTGGCTTCCGGTTATGGTATTGGCCGGTGGTTGACCCCAATGCTTAGTAACATCTCTCCTGAATCTATGGAAGCTTCCTATTCAGCCAGCCCGTGGATTTTTATTGGGGCTGCCGTTTTCTCCTACCTGACGCTTTGGATCGCTGCCAGCAAGCCGGGCCGGATGGCCGCACGGATCTCCCCGGTGGAAGCAGTCAGATTCGCAGGTGTGAGCGTGAAACGGCGGATGAACAAACACTCGAAACGCGGGGCAAAACTTTACAGTATGGCCTTCTCCAATCTGTTCCGCAATAAAAAGAAGCTGTTTCTTATGCTGACCTCGCTTTCCTTAAGCATGGTCTTGTTCAGTGTTATCTTTACCGTGATCTCATCGCTGGATGTCAATAAGTACCTGGAGACTTATATCGCCGGTGACTTTGTAATCCGCAATAACGCTATCTTGTATACCGAAGGCGAACAGGCCGGAGATCCTTACAAACTTTCGGCAGCGTTCAAAAGTACTCTGGATAAGATTGACGGAGTCGAACAGGTGGACAACGTATATTATAAATTCGAAAAATACACTTTGGATGACACGATACGCGCTGCACTGAAACCTCGAGCAGAGACGCCTCAACCCGAACCTTTCCTTGTACAGACTCTTAAGAATAACTTCATTATGCTTGACCTGTACGGCATTGATGGCGGCTGGTATGACCTGGTGCAGAAGGATGTTATTGAAGGAACCTTCGATAAACAGAAGTTCGCTTCCGGTAACTATGTGCTGGTGACAGAGGCTATGATGCATGGGGAAGATGCTTATGAAACTTATTATCATCCCGGTGACTCTATCAAATATCCGGGTCTGGGAAAGAGTTATGAAGTCATGGCCGTTTTAAAGCTCGATGCCCTTTATGCAGCAACTACTCAATCATATCCAATCTATGGGTACAACACCTTCCTTCCCGCCTCAGAATTAACCAAGGAGCTGCCGGCGGGAAGCAATCCGCCTATGGGGTTGTCAGCAACCATTCACGCCGATCCGGCCAAGCTGAGCAGTGTTGAACAGGAGGTTAAGGCAATTGTAGCTTCAAATGATGAGCTGGTCTTCAAATCAAGAGAAGATTACAAGGAGGAGCTTGGCTCGTATATCCGCATTTTCCAGACGGTCGGCTACGGTCTCAGCTTTGTCATTGCGCTCATAGGCGTCCTCAATTATATCAATACCGTCATTACCGGGGTTATTACCCGCAGAAATGAATTCGCCTTACTGGAGAGCATCGGCATGACCAAGCGGCAGTTGAAAAAGGTTCTGGTCTATGAGGGAATGTACAATGTCCTGTTGACCGTGGCGATCACCTCCAGCTTAGGCCTATTTCTGACTTACATCATTTCCAAAAACATAGCGGATAATATAGCCTTTACAGTCTACCACTTCAGCTGGCTGCCGTTTGTTCTGGTCATTCCGGTCCTGGCCGCTATTGCGTACACTGTAACGCTAAGCTCCTACAGCCTGCTGACCAAGGCGACGGTTGTTGAAAGATTGCGGCAAGCAGAATAACCCCTAACGATGAAGCAGATCCGGGCAGCCGGGTCTGCTTTTTAAGGTCCGTCCCTTTATCCAATTGCAAAAGAGACTACATTCCTCCATATTCATTCTGCATTCCTCCATACGTTTGAATGCGAAACAGACTTATAATGAGGCTGTCTCATTACTTCAGCATCCACCTTAGGAGGTTATTTCCTTGTCCATTCACTATGATGCGAAGCTGCAAATCTTCCATCTGCAAACTGAAAATACCAGTTATGTATTCGGCCTGGCCCGCGGTACGTATCCCCTACATCTGCATTGGGGCAAAAAAATCCGCAGCTCTGCCGTTTCCGATTTATTCGATCCCGGAGCTATGGGCTTCAGCAGCACCGTTGATCCGGCAGAACCTTCGCTCTCCCTGGATACACTCCCCCACGAATATCCGGGCTATGGTTCGGGCGATTTCAGGGAGCCCGCTTACGTAGCTGAGCTGGCCAACGGCACAACGGTCACGGAACTGGCTTACGTGTCCCACAGCATCCTCAAGGGAAAACCAGCGCTGGAAGGCCTGCCGGCTGTATACGCCGAGACTGAAGAGGAAGCCGAAACGCTGCAACTGGTGCTGGAAGATTCACTTGCCGGCCTCAGGACCGAACTGTCTTACACGGTCATGAAGGGTTTCGATACCATTATCCGCTCGGCCCGGCTGATCAATACCGGAACCGCCCCGCTTAAGCTGAACCGGGCCTTGTCCCTGGCGCTCGATTTCCCGCATGATGAATTCGAGCTGCTCCATCTTTCCGGCTCCTGGGCCCGGGAACGCCATTTGGTCCGCGCCCCGCTGCGCAGCGGAAATCAGGGCATCGACAGCAAACGCGGAGCGAGCAGCCATCAGCAGAACCCCTTCCTGGCCCTGCTCTCCCCGAATGCCGGGGAAGACAGCGGAGAAGCCTATGGCTTCAGCCTTGTCTACAGCGGCAGCTTCAGCGCCGGGGCCGAGGTGGACCAATACGGGTCCACCCGGGTCACGATGGGCATCAATCCCTTCGGCTTCCGCTGGCTGCTTGAGCCGGGCGAAAGCTTCCAGACGCCGGAAGCTGTGCTCGCCTATTCTGATGCGGGGATCGGCGGCATGTCCCGTATTTACCACCGCTTGTACCGTACCCGTCTGGCAAGAGGGCTGTACCGCGATGAACCGCGTCCGGTACTGATCAACAACTGGGAAGCCACCTATTTCGGCTTCGATGCGGACAAGATCGAAGATATCGCCCGTGCCGGACAAGCGCTTGGCATTGAGCTGTTCGTGCTTGACGACGGCTGGTTCGGCCGCCGGGACGATGATTCCACTTCCCTGGGAGACTGGTTCGTGGATAAACGCAAGCTGCCGCAGGGCCTGTCCGATCTGGCGGAACGGGTGAACCGGCTTGGCATGCAGTTCGGCCTCTGGTTCGAGCCGGAGATGGTCTCCCCCGACAGTGAGCTGTACCGTGCCCACCCGGATTGGTGCCTGCATGTGCCTGACCGCAGACGCAGCCAAAGCCGTAATCAATTGATCCTCGACCTGTCCCGGCCGGAGGTCTGCGACTACATTATAGATGCCGTTAGCAGCGTATTATCCTCGGCTCCGATCACTTATGTCAAATGGGATATGAACCGCCATATGACAGAGATTGGCTCCGCGTCGCTGCCGCCCGGGCGCCAGGGGGAAACTGCCCACCGCTATATGCTGGGGCTGTACCGGGTAATGGAAGAAATCACATCCAGCTTCCCGCATGTGCTGTTCGAGAGCTGCTCCGGCGGCGGCGGCCGGTTCGATCCGGGCATCCTGCACTACATGCCGCAGACCTGGACCAGTGACAATACCGATGCCGTAGAGCGCCTCAAGATCCAGTACGGCACAAGCATTGTCTATCCGGCCAGCGCCATGGGCGCACATATCTCGGCTGTGCCGAACCATCAGGTTCACCGCAGCACCCCGCTCTCCATGCGCGGCGATGTGGCGATGTCCGGCAACTTCGGGTATGAGCTGGACCTGACCCGGTTCACCGAAGAGGAGCAGGCGGAAGCGGCTGCCCAGGTTGCCTTCTACAAAGAAATCCGTTCGCTTGTTCAGCAAGGGGATATGTACCGGCTGCTTTCACCGTTTGAAGGCAATGAAACAGCCTGGATGTTCGTCGCCGAGGACCGGTCCGAGGCATTGGCCGGCTACTTCCGTGTACTGGCCGGACCAAACACCGCCCGCACCCGTCTCCGCCTTCAGGGACTTGATCCGGACAAGGATTACGTGCTTAAAGAGACCGGTACCGTATACGGCGGCGACCGGCTGATGTATGCCGGACTTCTCCTACCGGAGCTGCACGGTGACTTCCAGAGCAGGCTGTTCCACCTCGTTGCAGTAGAATAATAGTAAGCATAGGCGGAAATTACGCTTAAACGCCAAACATCCCTCACCCCAGGACCGCCTGGATTGAGGGATGTTTGGTATATTAAGCAGGATCGTCAACGGAGCGTCTTCAGTGCACCGCTCCAGGCAACCACTTGATCCAGCATGCCATTTACGTTCGTAAGGTGAAGATTCGCCGGTTTGAAGGTCTGGCCGTTCTCAAAGTCAGTGAAAAGGGATAACGCCGGATGAACACGGACATCCGCGATAGACAGCTCGCCCAGACGAAGCCGTCCAGTGAATTCAGCTTTTCATTCCAACGCCCGGCTAGTTCTGAAGCATCTGCTTCGCCCAGTAATGGAAGCTTGAAATCAGCGATATCCACAATTTCATAATTGGCGTCGCCGCGCTGGTCGGCAATGCCCTTTAACCATTCGCCCACCTGCGGGCTTACACGGCCTTGGCGTGTGCTTCCCAGAATAATTCCAATATTCAATATTGAAACGATTGTTCCTCCTCTAAATTAATTGAATTTTCCAATCCTATTACCATTATTTACTTCCAAGATTGAATTTATCCAGATCAAATACGGCATCGAGCTCTCCGCTGCGAAGCTATTTATTTCGGCAGAGAGCTGCGCAGCGGGCTTTTGCTCTTAACGTTCAACTGCCCTGTTCCTTGTTCCTTGCTGACCGGTACAGCCCGGCTGCGGAAAATGGTAACCAGCACCACGGCGGCAATAATAATCACGGCGGCGGTCAACGTGTTGACAGTGAGCAGCTCACCTGCGAGCAGCCAGCCCAAGAATACGGCGACTATCGGGTTCACGAACGCATAGGTCGAAACCAGTGTAGCATCGGCGTTTTTTAGCAGCCAGATGTAGGCCGTGTAGCCTATAATCGAGCCGAAGACGATTAGATAACCCAGAGCTGCGTACGAACGGAGGGAAATGGCCGGAACGTCCATCTTAGACCAGTCGCCGGTAAAGAAGGAGAAAACCAGCAGCAGTGCGCCACCTGTCAGCATTTGCGCAGCCGTTGACATCAGCGGAGAATCCGGTATCCGGGCGATGCGTGAGTACATGGAACCTGCCGCCCAACTAAGGGAAGCTGCCAGCAGGGTAATAATGCCGATCAGGTCGGTTGCAGTGCCATTGTCTCCCTGCCCCGGCTGGAAGACCAGAACGGCGATGCCCAGCAGTCCAAGCACAATCCCGGCGATAACACCGGGATTTGGACGCTTGCCGCTGCGGCCAAACCACCCGAACAGCATCATCCAGACGGGCACCGCAGCGACGATCAGAGAAGCAATAGATGAAGAGACCCTTTGCTCCGACCAGGCCACCAGTCCATTGCCTCCAAGCAGCAGCAGTGCGCCGACGATGGCCGAAGACCGCCACTCGCGTCCTGCCGGGCGCTTAGCACCGCTTAATCTGGAAATGACATAGAGTAAAGCTCCGGCCACAAAAAAGCGGATTCCGGCCATCAGAAAGGGCGGCATGGTCTCTATCGCGACCTTCATGCCGACATAAGTTCCTCCCCAAAATAAATAAACAGACAACAACGCGATGCCAACCGCGTATACTGAATTTGCCCTGGCTTTCTGCTTCACGCACTACCACCCTCTCTATATTCCCTTAATGCCATTTTCATATAATGTAGATAAAATAAAGGTCGTCGAGGTTTCTTTGAAGTCGGGAACCCGGAGAATTTCATCAAGCAAAAGGGTAAGCTGCTCCGGTGAGGTCACCCTCACTTTTAACAGCATGCACCACTCTCCCGCCATCCGCTGGCATTCTAGAATGCTCACACCCGGGATTTGAATGCTGATGATTTGGTCTGCCGCTTCCCGGAAACTTTGGCTGACAACCTTCACGGAGATCATGACCTTGATTTTCTGATCCAGCTTGCCCCAGTCCACAATGCCTCTGTACCCTTTGATCACACCGCTTTTCTCCAGCTTGCCGACTCGTTGATGCACCGAGGGCCGCGAGATATGCAGCAGCTTGCCAATCTCTTCGTGGGACAGTCTTCCGTTCTCTTCCAGCAGCTTCAGAATTTTGATATCCAGTTCATCCAAAGGAACCGCCTCCTGGGCAATATTATAGCATGATTTATTCCGATAATAACTAATCGTAATAGTTAAGGCCCATAATCAAACGAACCGTTATTCATCACAAGTATTTATTTTCTTTATCGTTAATTGAAGAGCCATAACAGGGCCAGAAAATGACGATTCGTAAAGCTGTTTTCACGCGCAAAAAAATCCCCTCAGTACAGCTGGTAGCAAGTGTTTCCCGCTTTGGCGCTACTTGAGAGGAGAGCGTTCAGCCCCCGCGGGCCGATATACTCACAAAGCTCAACCTATATGGCTCACTTGCTGCACAGTTGCCGCATAACTGTTGCTCAGCCTCTACTCCCTGCCGGGTAGTCCGGCCCTGCCAAAGAATTCCCCTTCCTCCAGCCCCGACACAAACCGCTGCAGCCAGGCATAATATTCTCCCGCATGCTGGAGCTTGTCCAGGTCCCGCAGGCAGGCCTGCCGTTCCTCTTCAGGAGTATCCTTCGCCTGGATCAGCTCCTGGAGCTCTGGCATCACCGTACCCATCGCCTCCTGCATGACATCAATTTCCCGCTGAAGCTTCAGGGTGAAGAAGTTTTTGAATGCCTGAAAAAAATCAGTCTCGGCTACATACAGCTCCTTCCGCTCGCGTTTCTCGTCCAGCTTGGTCACCATCCGGGAAGCGATCAGGGAGCGGACGCCGTAGCTCATATTGCTTTTGCTCATATTCATGACCTGCTTCATTTCCTCCAGCGTCATCGGCTTGTCCTCAAAGAACATAATCCCGTATAGCTGTCCGTAAGAATAATTCGCTCCATATAAATCCATCGTCTGCGCTATCGCATCAATCATCGGTCGCAGCAGTTGCTCCCGTGGTGATAAATGCTCGTTGTCCTCGCCAAATGCGGCCTGTTTCATTCGCTGCACCTTCACTCTTTTTTAGAATCGTTCCCTCTACATTACACAATACTGAAGCTTCGTTACAGGTTTTCTGCAAATTTTACACAATTTCCGAACGATGTTTACTTCCGCTTAACCACGGGGTCGTCTCATGAGTGTACAATTTTTTTTGAACAGAGGAGCTTTCCTCTGCATTATACCGCAAAACAAAGCTGATGGAATGGGGTATCGGAACGAAAATGACACGCTCAAAGGTTATTAACGGCTTGAAGCCCGTGCTGTTCACGCTGCCGGCGATGGTACCGTTCGTTCTGTTCTGGCTGGCGCCGCTGTTGTATGTGCTGTATCTCAGCTTCACGGAATGGGACTTTATGAGCCCGGAGAAAACTTTTGTCGGACTGCAAAATTATGCCGATCTTTTCAGCAACCCGGCCTTTTACAAAGCGCTGAGAGTGACCGCGCTCTTCTGTGCGGGCAGTGTGCTGCCGATCATTCTCCTGGGACTCGGACTTGCGCTGCTGATGAACCGCAAGCTGAAAGGCTCCGCACTTTATCAGGTGCTGCTGTTCTCGCCATGGGTCACGCCAACCGTCGCTGTATCCATTGTCTGGTCATGGATCTATGAGCCTGAGGTCGGCCTTGCCAATACGGTGCTTGATTTCCTCGGACTCGGGAAAATCGGCTGGCTGCAGGACCCCAAATGGGCGCTTGTGGGAGTCCTCCTGGTGACCATCTGGAAATCCGTGGGCTGGGCGATGATCTTTTATCTGGTGGCGCTGCGGAATGTGCCTTCAGACCTGCTGGAAGCCGGGGAGCTTGATGGCGCAAGCGCTGCGCAGAAGTTCTTTCGCATCACTCTGCCGCTGATCTCGCCAACCACCTTGTTTCTATTCGTGGTGCAGCTTATCCAGGCCCTTCAGGCCTACGATCAGATCAACGTGCTGACCCAAGGCGGCCCCTCCGGCTCCACCCGCACGCTGCTGTATCTGTATTATCAGTCCGCCTTCGAATCCTTCCAGATTGGAGAGGCTTCCAGTGTAGCTGTTGTTCTTGTCATCATCTGCATGCTGCTGTCCGTATTCTCATTTGGCATCAGCAAACGGACGACCCATTATCAATAATCCGTACATTTTCCAAGAGGAGGTCTCACCGCTTGCGTATATTCACACGGCTGGGCGGACCGGCCCGTCATCTTTTTTTTGCCACGCTTGCCCTGCTGATGGCTTTCCCGTTCTACTGGATGGTCACCAGCGCACTGAAAACCAATGATGAAATCTGGCGTTCCCCGCCTACACTCTGGCCTGAAGTGCCGCTCTGGGGAAATTTTGCCGCAGCCTGGAATGAGGCCCCGTTTGCAAGATACATGGGCAACAGCATTTTCGTCGCCACTTCCATCGTCATTCTGCAGATCATCAATTCCGGCATGATGGCCTATGCGCTGACGCATATGAAATTCCGCCTGAAGGGACTTTTTGCCGGAGTGATCCTGTTCGGTTATATGGTTCCGGCTACAGCGGTCTACCTGCCCGGCTATCTTGTGCTGTCCGAGCTGCACCTGCTGAATTCCTACGGCGGCCTGATTCTCTCCAACTCTGTAAGCATCTTCGCGATCTTTCTGATCCGGCAAGCGTTCCTGCAGGTATCGCATGAGCTGGTGGAGGCCGGTGAAGTGGACGGCGCCTCGCATATGCGGATTCTGTGGACGGTGCTGGTGCCGGTTACGAGGTCATCCTTTGCCGTGCTTGCGCTGATTACCTTCATTGATCAGTACAATAATTATTTCTGGCCGATGCTGATTACCAAAGACCCAGACCTGCAGTTAGTCTCGGCTGGCCTGCGCAGCTTTTTTGTGGAAGGGGGTGCATACGGATTACAATGGCCGCTGATCATGGCCGCCAGCGCCTTCACCATCGCCCCGCTGCTGCTTGTCTTCCTGCTGGCGCAGAAAACGATTATGCAAAGTGTCAATATGACGGCAGGCTCCAGTAAAGGCTGAATCTTACATTTTTGAACAAAGAGGAGAATGATGATGAACGTATTAAAAAGGTTGTCGGCGGTATCTATGATTGCCGGATTCACAGTGCTCACGGCTTGCGGCGGAAATTCCGCTTCGGACAACGTTACGGCGGGGGGCGGTGCCTCCACAGCTCCAGCGGCAGATGCCCCTCCAGCCCAAAGCGAACCGGTAACCATTGAATTCTGGTATGGACTTGGCGGCAAGCTTGGCGAGAATATGGAATCGCTCATCCAAAAGTTCAACGCCTCGCAGCAGGAGGTCATCGTCAAAGGCATCGTGCAGGCAGACTACAGCGAAACCGAGCAGAAGCTTCAGGCGGCCATTGCTACCGAACAGGTTCCTGCAGCCGTGCTCTCCTCCAATATGGACTGGGCGCGTAAGGGATATTTCTCTCCGATGGATGAGCTGATCGCCCAGCAGCCGGATTTTAATAAAGAGGATTTTGTCCAGACCTTTCTGAACCAGGGCCAGGTTGACGGCAAGCAGTATTTCCTTCCGATGTACGGAACGACACAGATTATGTATTACCGTAAGGATGCTTTTGAGAAAAGCGGCATCGATGCCAGCCAGCTAAAGACCTGGGAAGACCTGGCGGCAGCCGCTGAGAAAATGGCCGTCAAAGACGGCGGCAAAACAACCTTCTTCGGCTGGGAGCCGATGTGGGGCTCCGGCAACATGATCGATGCCGTGCTCAGCAAGGGCGGCAGCATTCTTAGCGAGGATGGCACCAAAGTAACGATCGACTCTCCTGAGTGGATTGAAACCTGGGATCTGTTCCGCAAATGGATTCACGAGGACAAGACCATGCGCATCCACTCCGGCGGACAAGGCTGGGAGTACTGGTACAAGACCATTGACGATGTGATGAAAGGCCAAGCGGCGGGCTATATTGGCTCCAGCGGAGATCAGGGTGATCTGGATTTCAGCATCGTCTCCGCAATGGAGCAGCCGGGCTGGGCCGGGGTTGGCGAAGGCAAGCCCGTGGCACAAGCGATCATGGCCGGTATTCCTGCCAAAGCCGGGGATGACGAGAAGCTGGCAGCGATGAAATGGCTGACCTACTTCACGAACTCCGAGAACACCGCCTTCTGGTCAATCAACACCGGATATATTTCCGTCCGCCAGTCTGCGCTTGAAGATCCGGCATTCGTCTCCTTCAGCGAGACCAATCCGCAGATCAAAATCCCGTTAATGCAGGCGTCCCACGCCTCCGCCCCCTTTCAGGACCCTACCGGCGGCAAAATCAATGATGCGCTGACCATTGCTGCGGACAAGGTGCAGATTGAAAATATCCCGGCGGCTGAGGCCCTGAAGGAAGCGCAGCAAACTGCCCAGGCCGCACTTGATAAAGTAAAATAAGCGATATATCGTATCAAGTGAAAACGGCTTCGCCGTCCTTAAAAGGAAGGTATCCGTTTTTAGCGAGAAATAGGACGTGAATTATTAAATCTAAGGGGGCGGCAGCATGCCTGAGCTCATCACTCCGCAAGGGGAACATTCCATATCCGCGATTCTGTTCGACAAGGACGGCACACTGCTGCAGTTCGTTTCCCTCTGGGGAAGCTGGGGCGAGTGTTTCCTGGGACAGTTCACCCGGCAGCTGGAACAACGCGGCCTCGAATTCCCGGTTCAGTATCTGGCCTCCCTGCTGGGAACCGTTCACGATGCTGAGGGTAGAATTACAGACTATGACCGGAATGGTCCCTTGGCCATGGGGACGATGAGCGACCTTTACGCCATTCTGTCCTGGCAGGGTTACCTGCTAGGTTTATCCTGGGCCGAGTCCAAGGAACTGGTAGAGCTCTGCCGTCAGGAAGCAGATGTGATGCTGGAGCGCAGCCGCCCGGTGCTCCCGCTTCCCGGCCTGCTCCGGTTCCTTGACGACTGCACAGCCAGGGGCATTGCTCTGGCTGTAGTGACTGCCGATGAAACAGCGGCGGCCGAAAATCACCTCCGCTGGCTCGGTATCCAACATTATTTCTCTGCCGTGATCGGTACGGATCAGGTTGAGCGGGGCAAGCCGTTCCCCGATATGGCGCTGCTCGCCTGTGAGCGGCTTGGGGTACAACCTGCCGAGGCCGCCGTGATTGGCGATACAAACGGTGATATGCGGATGGCTAAGGCCGCCGGGGCAGCTGTAGCCGTCGGGATTGCCGGCGCAGCGGATATATCAGTGCACGGTCTTTTGCCGGATGCAGATTCTCTGGTGCAGTCCTATGCAGAACTAAGTATTGGAAGGAATACAAGGTGAGGGCCGAAGGGGGGTGGGCCTGGGTTTTTCTCGCGCTGGCGATTCTGTTCGAGCTCTCGGGAACCATCTCCATGAAAATATCCCACGGTTTCACCCGGCTCTTTCCCTCCGTGCTGATGTTCCTGTTCTATGGGATCAGCTTCACCTCGCTGAATGTGGCGCTCACCTCGATCAAGGTCGGGGTAGCTTATGCGGTATGGTCAGGTGCAGGAATCATCTTGATCTCCATCGTGGGAGCGGTGTATTTCGGGGAGCGGCTGACACTGTCCTCCCTATTATGGGTGACTGTGATTGTGGCCGGAATAGTGGGCTTGAACATTAGTGCCAAGGGGCATTAACAAAGTTCTATTCATAAACTTTGCATTCAGTTTAATACCATGCAATCCAAAGGAGGCTCTCTCGCAAATGAGTACAAATGAACCAGGCGGACCACAGCCGCTGCTCACCTTCCAAATTATCACCGATACTCATGTTACTGCCGATCCGTCCCATGAGTATAATCTGAATTTCGAGCGGGCGCTGCACGATCTGGCTCACCATGCCCAGGGCAGCAGCGGAATTATGCATATTGGTGACATTACGGATCATGGCTTACTGGAAGAATACGAGGAAGTCCACCGCATCCTGCAGCTGCATCAGGCAGCACTCCCGGAGATCCGTTACACCTTGGGGAACCATGACGTTGGCCTCGGCCACTGGGAATCCCGCCTGGCAATGTACACTTCCCGCATGGGAATGCCCGGCCCCTATCATGACCATTGGATCGGCGGGTATCATTTTATTTTCCTGGGAACAGAGGAAGGTCTGCCAACGTTCTGTAAACTGTCGGAGGAGCAGCTTCGATGGCTGGACCGTAAGCTTGGGGAAAAGCTGGTGGACGGACACTCGAAGCCTGAGCAGCCTGTTTTTCTCTTCCTGCATCAGCCGCTGAAGGACACTGTAGCCGGATCTTTGGAGTCACAAGAGTGGTATGGCGTCACTCAAGATAAGGAGCTGCGCTCCATCCTGTCCAAATATCCTCAGACACTTCTTTTTACAGGCCATACGCATTGGGAGCTTGAAGTCGACAACACGATGTACCCCGGCAACGGCGAGACGGCTACCATGTTCAATAGTGCTTCGGTTGCTTACCTCTGGACGAATGCGGATAAACATAAGACCGGCAGTCAAGGCTACTATGTGGAGGTCTATACCGACAAAGTCCTTGTAAAGGGACGGGATTTCACTACGGGGAGCTGGTTTGAATCGGCGCAGTACGAGGTGGTTACGTCCTTAAATGTACGCAGCTAATACCTCAGCAGAGATATGTTTGCAAAATAACACATATACTTTCAGCGATGCCGGAACATCCGGTTACATTGACAAAACGGCTATAGCAAAAAGCAGCCTTCTCCCGTTAGTGGTGAAGGCTGCTTTTGCATGTCGGCATCATACCATTTATATCAATAGTCGCTGGGCCGGATTAAAACACTGCAGAGCTTGCTGCGGCTACCTTGCCTCAAAACGCAGGCAACGCAATCTCCGCATAGTTATCTTCAAGGAATTTCTTCACTTCAGGTCCGCTGATGTGCTTGGCCAGCTTTTGGATGGCATCCGAATCCTTGTTGTCTTCGCGTGCTACCAGGGTGATGGTGAATTCGGAATCTTCGCGTTCTGTAATCAGTGCATCCTTCTTCGGCGTCAGGCCCAGCGGACTGGCATAAGCCGGAGTCATCGCTACCAGATCGGCGTCGTCCAGCATCCGGGCCAGCATCAGCAGGTCCACTTCCTCGAACTTGTAGTTCTTGGCATTTTCGGTGATGTCGGCCTGTGTAGCCTTAATGCCTACGCCTTCCTTAAGCTTGATGAGTCCAGCGTCCGCGAACATTTGCAGGGAACGTCCAATGTTCGACGGATCGTTGGCCATTACCAGTGTTGCACCTTCCGGCAGTTCGCTGATCGCCTTGTAACGTTTGGAATACCCGCCGTAAATGGCATCATATACAGGCTGTACAGCGACCAGCTTGGAGCCTTTGCTGGCATTAAACTGTTCCATGTAGGGAACATGCTGGAAGAAGTTCGCATCCACTTCTTTGTTCGCCAGCGCTTCGTTCGGCTGCACATTGTCGGACAGCACCACAACCTCCATATCTACACCGTCTTTCAGCAGCAGCGGTTTCACAATATCAAGAATATCCGTCATCGGCGGAATCAGCGAAGCCACTTTAATCTTTACAGGCTCTTTGCTGTCTGCAGCGGGCGCCTCTGCATTCTCCTTGTTATTTCCACAACCGGCAACAATCAATACAAGCAGTGTAAGCGCGAATAGCATTGTTTTTTTCATAAGTATAACTAACCCCCAATTTATATTTTGATTTCAAGGTCATAGATGCTTGCAAATTCCTCAGCGTTTATCCAGCAGTCTCGCCGCAGTGCTGCCTGTAAATTGAATCACCTGCACGAGCACAATCATCACGACAATCGCATAGATCATCACTTCCGTCTCGAAGCGCTGGTACCCGTAACGGATGGCGAAATCGCCGACTCCGCCCCCGCCGACAACGCCCATTACAGTTGAGAACGAAATAAAGCTAATCGTAGAAGCAGTCAATCCAAGCACCAGACCGGAACGGGCCTCCACATAAAGAAACTTGAAAATCAGCGAAACCTTTGAAGCTCCCATGGACAAGGCCGCTTCAATCGTCCCCTTCGGAACCTCCAGCAGCGATTGTTCTACCAGCCGCGAGTAATAGGCAATAGCAACAATAGACAACGGCACAGTAGCCGCTACCGTACCAATCGCCGACCCCACGAGGAAGCGGGTGACGGGAATCAGCGCCACGACAAGCAGCAGGAACGGAAATGAACGGACAACGTTGACGATGCTGTTGAGGATAAGAGACAGCAGCTGATTCTCATACAGCTGGCCTTTGCGGCAAAAATAAAGCAGCGTTCCCAGCGGGAGCCCCAGCAATACGGCTGCGCCTACCGAAATGCCTACCATTACAAAGGTTTCCCCTATTGATTGCCACATTTGATCCTGGTATTTCAGCATATCCTCAAACATAGGCTTCCCCCGCTTTGCCGGTAATTTGCTCACGGTAGGAACCGGTATAGCCGACAGGCGCTGTAAAACCAATCTCCCCGCGGGAGAAGGAATCCACGATTCTGCCCTCTTCCATCACAGATACATCACTGCAGATGCTGCGGACAACATCCAGCTCATGGGTGACGATAACAATCGTGACCCCGAGTGTGCTGTTAATCTCTTTCAGCACAGCAAGAATATCTGCCGTTGTTCCCGGATCAAGTGCCGAGGTCGGCTCATCGCAGAGCAGCAGCTTCGGGCTATTCGCCAGCGCCCGGGCGATGGCTACCCGCTGCCGCTGCCCGCCGCTGAGCTGGGCGGGATACTGCTGCGCCTTGTCCGCAAGTCCGACGAATTGCAGGCATTCCTCCACCCGCTTCATCCGTCCGCTCCGCGGCATACCGGCCAGCTCCAGCGGAATGGCGACATTCCGGCTGACTGTAGCATTGCCGAGCAGATTAAACTGCTGGAAGATCATACCGATCTTCTGCCTCTCCTCACGCAGAGCCTTTTCCGCCATTCCGGTAAGCTTCTTGCCGTCAACCGTAACATTCCCTTCATCCGGCCGCTCCAGCAGATTGATCAGCCGCAGCAGCGTCGATTTGCCTGCCCCGCTTGCTCCGATAATGCCATGGACAGCTCCTGTCTTCACCTCAAGCGATACCTGCCGGACAGCATGATAGCTGCCTTCCTTCAACTTGAAGCTTTTACTCACCCCACTCAGCAATAGAATATGTAAGCCCCCCTCTCCAGAACGCCTATACTATAGCCTTTTATCCCCTCAAACAGTGTACTATAATTATTTAAAATCTGTTTCATTAAAAATCTCTTTAAATAATAAGGTATTTTGTCGTCTGTGTCATCATTTTTCTCAAAATGATATATAAGTGGAATGGAAGAAAAACATGCCCGCAGAAGTAGAAATTAACAAACAAAAAATCCTCCCGGTCAGGAGGACGCAAACTTCAGACATGAAAGGCTCTTGAGATCCCGTTAATCAGCAAGAACACACCCAAGATTCTCAGTACAATTCTGGAGGTTTTGTCATCCTTTTTAAAGATGATTCTCCCAAACGCTCCAATCCATACATTGATGATGAGACCTGCGAGCAGCTCGATGATTCCTGCAAGCTCTGTAATGCCCAATATTATCACTTCCCACTCACCGTTATGATTATAATCATCCCTCTAATCCTCTAAGCTCTTTGCGCATAAATACATAAGCTCCGGCCAGTCCCAAGAATCCAATCCCGGCAAGGGCGATAACTGCTGAGCCTATCGAACCGTCCCGGATATTCATAACGGATGTTACTTGGATAACCCATGCCTCGGGTGTGAATTTACCGAAAGTCCTCATAACCTTAGGAGCGAGTTGCATAGAAAAGAAGGAACCCCCCAGCATCCCGGTAACCGCGACAATAATGGAAGCTGAGGAGGTAAACTGCTTCTGGCTCTTCATAAATGGAAGGATTAGCATGGTTAAGCCGATTAAGGCAAATAAATAAATGGCAAGCAGCATAATGAGAACAGGCAGATTATGATTTATCATGTTTATTCTCAGCAGATATTTTCCTGAGAGCAGTATGACTGAAATATAAATAATGCCAAATAAAAACGCTGCGGCCATTTTTGAGAGCAGATATTTCATATAGCTGACGGGTGTGCTCAATAGCCGGTTTATGGTTTTGTTTTCTTTTTCGTCGACCAGCGATCTTAAGCCCTGAACGACCACAAACCAAATGAACATCGCCATAAAGCCTGTAAACCTTTCGGCAGCAGTTTTGTTCTCTCCCTCTTCACCGCTGTTCAGAGTCTGCACATTAATGCTAGGTTTCGAAGCACCTTTTAATGCTGTAAATAAATATCTGGACATAGAATCAGCATTCAGCTGTAAGTGACCAGACATATACTCCGAGTCATTTACTACTTTACGAATTGTGCCAGCTTCACCGGCGATGATCTCTTTCAGCAGCGCCCCCTCGCCGTTCTCCTTATTTTGCACAAAGCTGAGGGGAAGCTCCTGTCCTGACAGCAACATGCTGCTGAAACCCTGCCCGATCACAAATCCAAAAGGAATATCCTGCGCGTCCACCTTATTCTTAATGCTCTTCACATCCGTATTAATCACCCGCAAGCCGCTGCGCTGACTAATCAGCTCTAATAATTGCTTGGAGTAGATGCTGTGATCATCATCTGCAGCATATATAGTATCCGGCATACTGCCTGTGGAGAACGAGAACAGATACGTTAGAATTAGTGGAAGACCCATCATCGCCAAAACGGCTATTCGATTGCTAAATATCTGTTTCAGCTGATGTTTCAGCATGATGATAAATTGCACGAAAATTCCACCTTCTCCCACTGTATTGACTAATGCATACGATAATACAGATGACTCCAAGCCCTATCAGCTCCAGCAAATCTTTATACGATCCGGCAAGTCCGTTATTTTGGCTGATACTGAGGTACGCATTAATTGCTTTTCCGTTGGGAAGCAGCCCCTGAATGGTCCGCAGACTTTCCGGCAATTCGCTTCTACTGACAAAACTTCCGCCCAAAAAACTGAAAATATACAGCACAGGTGAAGCCAAGCTGGACACAGTCGTATGGTCTTTGGCAATAAATCCCCAGAGCAGCACAAGACTTCCTATGGCAAAAGCATACACAACCGTTATCATCAAAAGCTCAAGGGGCTGGCCCCAGCTCATTGCGAACACCAGCCAGCTGATGAGAATTACGCAAGACATTTGCAATACAATCGCCAGTATAATTCCGCTCAATTTGCCTAAAATATACTGCACATCCCAAGCAGGCGTTGAACGTATTCTGAATAAAGTATGGTTTTGCCGCTCATCTACGATGCTGTGCACCAGCACAAAGGCCGTCATGATCGAAAACATAACTACCATGGCAATGGAGTAATACTGTATCGCAGCTACCGGCACCGCATCCTTTTGCGTTGAAACCGTCGGGATATCCGGGGAACGGCCGCTGAAATTGAATATATGGCTCTGAATCTCCGCGATTTGGGCTTGCGGAAGGCCGTTACCGCCGTTTGAGAACTGGAGAACCGCAGACTTCTCTTCATTTAATAGGTTGAGCTGCTCACAGAACTGCTCCAGTATAGTCCTCACGATTGCCGTTTGGAGCGTTTTGGCAGATTCTCCGATCACAACAAGGTTCGCCGCCTCCTGCTTTATTGCAGCATTCGTAAAGTTATCCGGCACATATATAAAAACAGCGGCATGACCGTCTTCGACTCTTTTTTTGCCTTCGTCATAGCTGGCCGCTTCCTGCAAATGTATGACTTTCCGCAGATCTTCCCGCATAAAAACATTCTTTAAGGATTTCCCCAAAACCAGCGGGCTCCCTTGAGCAGCAACGCTGTTATCCGCATTATAAAAAGCAACGTCAAACGCCTTCACACTGGAGTCTGATCCGCCGAATGCCGTGCCCAGAATGAGAATCAGTAGAGAAGGAAACAAAATCAGCTTCAGATAGAACCATTTATTTTTGGTCAGCAACCGGAAATCCAGTAAAAATAATGTGATCAGTTTTCGCATGGCATCACCTTCTACTCCTCTCTTAAGGCTTTGCCTGTAATTTGGAGAAAAAGGCTTTCAAGATTCATCTCTTCGTACTTGAATCCGGTTAGCCGGATGCCCAGGTTCCTAATATCATCAACAATGTCAATCACACTTCTCTCCCCGGTAGAGACAAGCATACTAATATGTTTGCCTTCCACGGTTGCCTTGGTGACACCGGAGATTTGCTCGAGCTGGCCCAATGCTGCTTCATTTCCTTCACTATAATCCACCGTCAGCGTATCGCAGGCCTTCAAGTTCAGCTTGAGCTCCTCTTTGCTCCCCAGCGCAATAAGGGAACCATGGTCGATTATCGCAAGCCGCTTGCACAGATACTCCACTTCTTCCATGTAGTGGCTGGTATAAATAACCGTCATGCCTCTGTCCTGGTTTAATTTCTTTACCGTTTCCAGAATATGATGCCTGGACTGGGGGTCGATCCCTACCGTAGGTTCATCTAGTACGAGCAATTTAGGATCATTCATCAACGCGGCACCGATATTGACCCGGCGTTTCATTCCTCCCGACAGTTCTGACACCGCCTGGTTTCTTCGTTCTTTGAGTCCAATGATGTCCAGAACTTCCTCGGTTCTGCTCTTCAATCTGCTGCCGTAAAGTCCATATAGACTGCCAAAGAACTCCAGGTTGTCCTTCGTGCTTAACGCCTGGTACAACGCCAAATCCTGCGGTACAATCCCCATTATTTTCTTGATCTCTCTGGGCTTTCCGCTGAGCGGTTTGTGATCGACAGTGATCGTCCCTGCGGTTGGCCTTAGCACAGTGCTTATCATCGACACCATTGTTGATTTGCCCGCCCCATTCGGTCCGAGCAAGCCGAACCTTTCACCGCTTTGCACATTTAACGTAATATCCTTTACAGCCGTAAAATCCTTATATTTCTTCGTCACATGGTTCAGTTCAAGCATCAGCGTGGTCCCCTTTGCGATAACTCTTACTCTGTTATCATTTTATCGCCACGCTTCGAACAGGGATATTCACTTAAGTCCCCAATCAAGGGGTTGCTTTAGTAAGCAATTTCAGTATTACTTTAGTCATACAGGTTAGAGGAAGGAAGGTCAGGAGGAGAAAAAAAGGCCCTCTCTCCTGAAGAACGGGTTATCATGCGGAGTTATATATTAAGTTTCTGCAAATACAGGGTCAATTCGGTTCTGTTGTTTAATTCAAGTTTGTTTAGCATTCTGGAAACATAGTTTTTTACCGTGCCTTCTGTAATAAACAGCTCGTTGCTGATAGTTTTGTTGCTTTTTCCCTCCATAATCCCCTTGGCCACCTCAAGCTCTCTTGGCGTGAGCCAGGGGGAGACAGTCGGAGTTCTACTCTCCGTTGGCAAACTATGAATCGTCCCCGCCGAGTTAAGGGCGTCCACCAATTCCCGGGTAATCTGCGGATTCAGCATAATGTTACCCTCGCAGGCCGATCGAATGGCCGCCATGATATCCTCTGAAGCCGAATCCTTAAGGATGTATCCATCTGCTCCATGCTTAAGCCCGGCAAGGATAAACTCCCTGTCATTAAAAGTAGTAAGGATGATTACTTTAACCCCCGGATACCCCTCTTTCACAGCTTTGGTCGCCTCAATCCCATTCATCAGCGGCATTTTGATATCCATCAAAATCACGTCAGGAGAGTAATCGGCCAGCAGCCGGAGCAGTTCCTGTCCATTCGCTGCCTCTCCGATTACCTTTGCATCCGCTTGAAGGCTCAAAACCATTTTCAAGCCTTCCCTGACAATCAGTTGATCGTCTGCAATTATAATATTCACCATAACTGCTGCTCCTCCTTGCCTATGCTAGAAATCAACCATTTTAGGAATATTCGCCTGCACTTTAAAACCTGAATCCTGATTAGAATCGAATTGAACGGTACCGCCCAAAGCGTGAATCCGCTGTTCGATCCCCTGAATTCCGTTTGACTTGATAACCTCCCTGCATTCCGTTCCGTTGTTGGCAATAAGCAATGAAATCTGCCGGGGATTTTTATGAATGGCCAGGGAGAAAAGTGTGGCTTTCCCATGTTTGATTCCATTAGTGATTGATTCCTGAACCGTTTTATAAATGCAGTCTTTAATCTCGAAGTTCACAGCTTCTATATCCTCATCCATAATGAGTTCAAACCGGGTTTGCCCGGCCGCTTGGAAATGGGCGAAGAGGTTAAGGAGCTGACGCCGGAGTGAAAGCTCCTGTACGTTATGCTCCTCATTTAGCAGCAGCACAGCCTGTCTGAGCTGCACCATACATTCTCTTGACAGCTGGTAGGATTGGCCAACAACACTCCTGATTTTGTCCGTTTCCAGCTCTACGGATTTGTGGGCGAATTCTAGATGCATATTTAATGCAGTCAGATAATGCCCCAATGAATCATGCAGCTCCTGGGCAATCCTTGTTCTTTCTTTGCTCAGCGTCAGCTCTCTGACCGTTACTGAATACTGTTTCAGCGCCAAATTAGCCTTCTCCAGTTCCTGATTCAGCACTTGTGTTCTGGCCTTCTCAATCATAGCATTCCTGAATAGGTAGACAATGGCGAACATGATTGCATAGGAAGTTATTATGTATTTTATTGCGGTATGACCGGCTGCCAGAGAAGCGCTGAAAATCCCCATATGCAACAGCAAAAGAGGCACAGGCACCTTCCGCGTACCCACGATGAGCTCCACAAGCAAAATAATGATATAAAGCTGTGTTCCGGTACAATACACTTTCCACAGCAAAAAACCAGCGCATAAATTGCTCAACACAAAAGAAAAAGACCACAGCGTCCCCGCTACGGATAAGTATCTGCTTCTGGCATAATCATTGATTAGCAGCAGCAAAGCAAAACACGCCAAAAATACCGCTGATCCGGGATCAGCGGCATAATATTTAAGCAGCACAGCGAATACGGATAATACGGCGAACACTCTGATTATTTTCTCCGCAAACACTCGGACACCTTTGCCCGTAAAGCTTTCCATGGCCGACCCACCTCTTTAGCCACAGTATAGCATACACAGTTTCGGGCTGACGGGACTTACCGCACTTGGTGAGTATTGCAAAATTGAATACAGCAGTGCAGCGGCCCTAAAACGCCCAACTGGGGGGAAATGCTTTAGTTGAATTCTGCACCGAAACTCCTCCAGCCGTAATCATGATTTCGTCTGCCTTCTCACGCGCTCCAGTCTCAGCTGTTCCGAACAGCAAGCCGGTTATAAGCAGGCTTCGGAGCATGCTGCTCGTCAAACAAAAACGGCCAATTCTTCCGCCCGCGGACCGGGAAATCATCCAGCCAGGTATAATCGTCCGCCGCTCCCCAGAAGGTCACCGAGGAAATTACCTCACGGTATTCCTTCAGCAGCCGGAACATCACATCATAACGCTCTGCCTGCAGTTCAAGCAGCTCTGCGGGAGGCGATTTCAGATCCGTCCGTTTGTCGTCAAAGCGGAAGAGTGACATATCCAGCTCCGTCAGCTGCAGCTGAAGCCCAAGTGCAGCATACTTCTCTATCGTTGCGCGGACATCATCCAGCGCCGGATCGTATAAATTCCAGTGCGCCTGCAGACCGACACCATGCACCGGTACATCCTGCTCCAGCAGCGACTTCAGCAGAGCGTAGATTTTATCGCGTTTATGCGGATGCGATTCATTGTAGTCGTTATAGAACAGCAGAGCCTTCGGGTCGGCTTCATGGGCAAACTGAAACGCCTTGGAAATAAACTCCGGCCCGGCAATATCTAGCCACTTGGACGGACGGAGCAGCGCTTCCCCTTCATCGGCAATCACTTCGTTGACTACGTCCCAGGCGTAAATATCATTTCTGTAACGTCCAACAACCGTACCAATATGCGACTTCAACCGGTCCAGCAGCGTCTCCTTGCTAACCGGACTCCCTGCCTTGTCCTGGAACAGCCAGTCGGTCGTCTGATTATGCCAGACCAGAGTATGGCCGCGCATCGCCAGCTGATGCTCCCGGGCAAAGGCAACCAGCTTGTCCGCCTCACTGAAATCATAAACATCCTCTGCCGGATGCAAGCTCTCAAATTTCATTTCATTCTCAGCGGTAATGCTATTGAAATGGTAGGCAAGCAAATGCTCCTGCGACACTATCGTCCGTGGATTCACCGCAGCTCCAATCTTGAAATCGTCCGCGAACACTGCCTTCAGCGCAGGCTCGGTAAAGCTGTTAATGCCCCTCATGAGTTGCCCTCCTAAAAGTTTTGTGAGCATAGACTCAAGTTTTGTGAGCCTATAATGAGCGGTAATCAAACCAGTCGAAGTAAGCCATCGCTTCCGCTGTTTTGCCATGGCCTGTAGCGTACAGGCCGATTACGACACCGGTAAAACCGTTGCCTTCTACCGCTTGCGGCGACAAGGTATAGGCAGCTCCCGAAGCCAGATTGATCCATTTCTCACCGTCCAAGGAATAGAAGAGACCATACTCGGCAGCATCGGCTGCAATTTTCAGGTAGGCTTTGCCGGTTGGGGCAGGAACCTCCGCCGCAAGCTGTGTATGTCCTCTCACCGTCAAATAGGCGGATATCACTCTTTGGCCGTTTTTTTGTGCCAGACCAATTTCATAATGCGCCTGCTCATTCATGCGCGCGCATAGACCAGCTTCTTCACCGTCCGCCCCACTATCAAGCTCCAGCAGGGTACTCCATTCCGCAGCCACATGCTGCTGCCTTCTGCCGACGAAAGCCACCTGGCCGATCTCGTTCAGACTTCCCGGCTGTCCGCGAAGCGCCAGCCAGCCCGGACGTGCCTGCAAAGACCAGCTGCCCTCTGCCGGATTGCGCAGAAAGGTCAGTGCATACGGCAGTACGCTGTCTGCAAATTCATGACGGCCGTTATATTCAACAGGCTGCGGCGAGCCTTTTGACGGACGCGCCACGTTCATCTCCAGCTCAACTGTTCCTTCATTATTATCAATCATCGGCCAGCCGTCTTCATTCCAGTGCACCGGTGCAAGATACGTCTCCCGGCCGAGCACCCCATAGCCGTGCTCTCCAAGCCTCACACCCAGAAAGACAGCCCACCAGTTCCCGTCCGGCCCCTCAATCAAATCGGCATGGCCCAAATACTGAATCGGGTGATCGATCCCTCTGTGTGTCAGAATGGGCTGCGGCAGCCGCTCGAACGGCCCATACGGAGAACTGCTGCGCCCGATAATCTCACGGTGCTCCTTGGCCGTTCCGCCTGAAGCCGCCATAATATAATACAATCCGCTTATCTTGTATAAATGCGGGCCTTCCGTCCAAGGCCCGCCGTCACCGGTCCAGATAACAACCGGTTCGGTCAACGCCTCTCCGGTAGTGATATTAATCTCATACTGGATGACATGGGAATCATAATTAGCTCCCTGCTGAGTGGTCACATAAACTTTGCCATCCTCGTCAAACATCAAGGAAGGGTCGATCCCCCCGAACGGGACACTGATCGGATCTGACCAGGGCCCCGCAGGATCGGTTGCTGTAACGTAAAAGTTGCCTCTTCCCCGCACATCCGTTGTAATCATGTAGAAGGTTCCTTCATGATAGCGGATCGTCGGTGCATAAATGCCGTCGGAGCTGCCGCAGCCGCGGATATCCAGCTGGTTGATCCGGTCCAGCACATGGCCGATCTGTTTCCAGTGAATCAGATCCCGGCTGTGAAAAATCGGCACTCCCGGAAAATATTCAAAGGAGCTGCACACCAGATAATAATCTTCCCCAGCCCGGGTTATGCTCGGATCGGGATAGAAACCCGGAAGAACCGGGTTCGCGTATTGTGTTGAAGACGAGTTCATAGCCTGCAGACAACCTTTCTGTATCAGTAATTACGATTGGGTTATTCCTTCACACTGCCCACATTCAGGCCCACAACAAAATATTTCTGCATGAACGGATAGACGAGCAAGATAGGTACCGAAGCCACTACGGTAATAGCGGCCCGGATCGACAGCGGCGTCACCAATGCTCTGGCCGATTCCTGGTCCATCCCTACCCCGGCGGAAACGTTCGGATTGCTGTTGGAGTTCATCGTTGAAGACAGCAGCTTCATCAGCTCATATTGCAGGGTACTAAGATTCTGTCTGGAAGAGGTATAGATAAAGGCATCAAACCAGGAGTTCCACGCGCCGACAGCCACAAACAAGGCAATGGTAGCGAGCACCGGTTTGCACAAAGGGAAAACAACCTTCATAAAAATCCTAAAATCCCCTGCACCGTCGATTCTCGCCGATTCCAGCAGACTTTCCGGAATCGTGCCGATGTACGTACGGATGACGATCATATTAAATGCGCTGATCATGGACGGGAGAATATATACCCAGAAGCTGTTCAGCAGGTGCAGATCCTTGATCAGGAAATACCCTGGAATCAAGCCGGCGCTGAAATACATGGTGAGTACAAAGATCACAGTGATCGGCTTGCGGAATACATATTCCTTCCGGCTTAACGTGTAGGCAAGCATGGTCGTCAGGAAAATATTTAGAATCGTTGAAATCACTGTGCGCGCTACTGATATCAGAAATGCGTCATAAA
Source organism: Paenibacillus sp. IHBB 3054 (assembly GCF_051594305.1). Classification (NCBI taxonomy): domain Bacteria; kingdom Bacillati; phylum Bacillota; class Bacilli; order Caryophanales; family Paenibacillaceae; genus Paenibacillus; species Paenibacillus sp. IHBB 3054. The sequence goes on from NZ_JBOFBG010000011.1 coordinate 157,658, forward strand.
TCGTCCCCGAGGCAAAGATCGCCTTGTAGTTCTGAACAGTCCAGACTCTCGGCCATAAGTAAATGCCGCCGCGGATCGTATCATTGCCCGCGTTGAACGAAACAGCAATGGTATTGAGGAACGGATATAATGTCACAAGCACCAGGCAGATCATAAAGACCGTATTGAACGAAGTGAATAAAATCGGTTCAAGCCTGCCGGTGCCAAAGCTCTTTTTCATCGTGAAGCCTGCTTTTTTCTGAGGGCTAATCTGTCGGTTATCCATGGTTATAACAGCCTCTCTTCCCCAAGCCGCTTAGAAATTCCGTTAGCCATAAGCAGCAATGTTACGCTGACGACGGTTTTGAAAATCCCGCCAGCAGTCGCGAGTGAATAATTCCCTTGGGCAAGCCCGTATTTAAGCACGAATATATCTATCGTTTCCGCCCAGTCCACAACAAGCCCGTTGCCGAGCAGGTACTGAACCTCAAAGCCCGCTTCCAGGACATGCCCTATGGACATAATCATCAGAATTACGATCGTTGCTTTAATACCAGGCAAAGTTACAAACATCATTTTCTTGTAGCGGTTCGCGCCGTCAATTTCGGCGGCTTCATAAAGTGCTGGATCAATGGAAGCAATGGCCGCGAGATAAATAATCGTATTCCAGCCAACTTCCTTCCATACATGCGAAGCGCCTACTATTCCCCAGAAATACTTGCCTTCACTGAGCCATAGAATCGGCTCTTTAATCAGATGCAGCTTCATCAGAACAATGTTGACAATCCCGTCGTTGATGGACAGCGAGGTGGCCACAATGCCGGTAACAATAATCCAGGACAAAAAGTGCGGCAGATAGGAGATCGTCTGTACGGTTCTTTTCCAGAACACCTTCTTGATTTCATTCAGCAACAGCGCGAGTACGATGGCCGTAACAAAACCAAGCACAAGATTGATAATCCCCATCGCCAATGTATTGCGCAGCACCCGGAGGAAATTATCATCGGTAAACAGAAACTTGAATTGCTTCAATCCTACCCATTCCTGTTCGCTGAAGGACTTGGCCGGCTTGTAATTCTGGAAAGCCATCGTCCAGCCCCAAACGGGAACATAGGCAAAAAGAATAATATAGAGCATTAGCGGTACAGACATCCATATGAGCTGATTCTGGCTTTTGATCAACGACCAGGTGACGGGCCGCTTCTTCTTCTTCTTTTTCTTGGGATGCCGGACGACGGTATCTATTTCTAGGGTCTCATCCATAGTAGTTGTCTCCCCACTCAATCATTTTAATTTAGCAGGTGGAAGGCCGGAACCGGCCCCCCACCTTTGCTTCGTTATTTACTCCAGTTATCAATTCTCCATTTAATCTGCTCATTGATCTTGTCTTCATAAGCCTTTACATTGGCTTTCTTAACCTCTCCGACATAATCGCCCCAGACGGAATCAAATTCTGCCGGGCTGGCAAGGATGGCTTTAGGCAGGAACTTTGTCGACAATTCATTCAGCTTGGTGCTGGCAATTTTGGCATCCGAGCCTTCCACCAAATCGATGGACCAGGCTGGGTAATAGACAGGGTTGGCAGGCGGTTCGCTGAAGAAATCTACATAGCTGTTAAAGCCGTAAGCATCCAGGAACTCCTTGTCAAAAGGTTTTAAGCCGGCTTGATATTCTTCAGGCTGCTCGGATACGCCGGTGGCGTTGCCGTCGTTGAAGCTGCCCTCGATTTTAGGCATCCAGCTGTACAGCGATTTGGCCTTGTTGGCAAGCTGCCATGTCGCATCTGTAGCTTGATCGCGCTGCTCCTGCGTTCTCATGAAGCGGCCTTTCTCGTTCACGATGTAATCCTCGCCTTCAATCCCCCAGGCAAACGTCTTCTGCCAGTCTTCGCTGATCAGTGTATCCAGCAGTTTGATAATCTTCACCGGATCTTTAGCGTTGATGCTGATACCGAAGCCGTTGTTCAGGTTCAAAGCCGCTCTATCGCGATAGTAGTCTTTAGTAGCCGTATCGTATACAAGTGGAAGACCTACGTAAGTACGCTCAATTTTATTCTGCGTGGTCAGCGATTCTTCGGCGGAGCCAAAGTTCCAGTGCTGGTCAAACATCCCCAGAACCGTACCGCTGGACAGCTTCGCCATATACTGGTCGTAGTTCTGAACAAAGGTCTCTTTGTCGATCAGACCCTTCTGGTTGACTTCGTTCAGTTTCTGGTAGTATTGCTTGGCATAATCTTTGTCTGCAAAAATTTCGGCCACGCCGTCATTTACAACTACACCGCCATCGTTCGGATGGCCGATCAGATGCTGCGGCGCATTGAACAGACCCCAGTTTCTCCAGTCAGAGTTAAGAATTTCGAACCCGATGGTCGGGCTTCCGTCAATCTTTGGATATTTCTCCTTATATTTTTCAATCAGATCGAAATATTCATCAAGCGTCTTGACCTTTGGATAACCGAACTCCTTGAGAATTGCCTTTTGAATCCAGAAGGCAGGACCCGAGTAATAGGCACTATTGACCTTACCGTTGTACACCCCGTAATTTGGCAGGATATAAATATGTCCGTCATTCGGGTCTTTCATCATGTTCCAGTAATCGGCGTAATGCGCTTTCAAATTCGGTGCGTATTGTTCAATCAAATCTTCAAGCGGAATGTAGGCGCCTGCAGCCGTCAGCTTCGTATTGCCCGTCATCATATCCGGGTAATCCTGGCCGGCAATCATAACACCCAGCTTCTGGTTGATGTCGCCCGCCAAAAATTCAAAATTGAAGCTGGCACCCGTTTCTTCTTTGATTTTCTTGTAAATCTTATTGTCCGGCGTCGGCTGCTGTCCGGCTTCGCCGAGGAAGATGCTGATGTTGAACGGCTCGATTTTGTCGCCCGTAGTTGCAGCCGCCGTAGTTTGTGCTCCACCGGTCTCTTCCGCTTTAGCGTTGTTCTTGGTGTTGTTGTTCCCGCCGCATCCGGCGAGGGTAAAGCTCAGGGATAACAGCATAATCAGGGAAAACTTAAACGTTGTTTTAGACTTGCCCCCCATAAAGCACCTCCATAATTTTTTGACGCTGCATGTTGTAAGCACTTACATTTATAAATTATAGAGGTGAACATGCCTGTAAAATACGACTGAATTAAAGGTGTATCCCCAAAAAGTTTAGAACTTTGTATTCCGGTATTCATTCGGACCCATATGCATTTTCTTCTCAAATTGCTTCAGAAACTGTCCATAATTGGCATAGCCCACCTGCTCGGCAATTTCTGAAAGCTTTAATTTATGCTCACGCAGCAGCACCGTGGCCTCCGCAATCCGCAGGTTATGAAGCTGCTCATTGAAGTTGATCCCGTTCTTCTTCATAAGCAGCTGTCCCAGGTAAACCGGGTGCAGGAAAAAGACTTCTGCCAGCTTCTGAATGCTCAGACTTTCACGGTAATGCTGCTGGATATACTGATTGATCTCCCGTACGATCCCGTGCGAGCACTTGTCCTGCTCCTGCAGAAGCAGTTCAATACTGCTCTCGCCGAAGGCCCGCAGATGGTCCATTAACCCGCTCAAACTCATCATGGAATGCTGAATTTCAGGAAGCTTAAAGACCTTGGCCGCATTCGCCCCGTGTTCTCCGCCCGCTTCAGGGGTCAGCTCCTGAATGCGGTACATAATATGAATTGCAAACTTCTTCACCACCTCCGGGGCGACCAGCTTCTCCCGGAAGCCGCGGGCTGCCTCTTCCACAGACTGGCGGTAACCGGCAATATCCAATGTGTTGACCGGGCTGAGCAAGGCATCGATCAGCCGGATAGGATCATAGTGATAGCTGAATGGCTGTTCCCGGATCTCCCGATAGGCCAACAATCCGAGATACTCCGGCTGGTAGAAGTAATGCATAAGTGCTTCTTTGGCCGTCCGGTAACAGCTCGCTATACAGCACAAGGATTCTTCACGGTCTCCACCCGCAATAAATAAGGGCTGGCCAGGGTACGCCTCCCGCAAGGCAAGCGTTAGTTCATGAATACCCTCGCCCTCCACGGCATACGGGGAACTCCCATACACAATGCAGAAGCTTCCCGCCTCCAGATCAATCAAATACATCGCAGCTTTCCCGGTCAGCAGGGATGCCGCCTTTTCTCTTACCTCCGCGTACATTTCCGGCGCACTTTGAATCAGGCACAGGTTCCAGTAGCTGATGTCCTCCGACAGCCTGGCATACAGCGCCATATAGATCTTGTCCAGCGGATTTTCATTCAGCAGTTCCTTAATAAGAGTGCTGCTCTCCTCCGACGTCGCGATCAGATTCATCATCCGGCTGCGGGTCTCTTGCTTCAGCTCCTGGTGTATTTCCCGCAATTCCTCCGCCGCCTCTTCCGGAAATACCGGTTTGAGCAGATAATGGTTAATGCCGTACCGGATAGCTGTCTGGGCATATTCGAACTCGCTGTAGCCGCTCAATATGGCAAATTTAATCTCTCTTTGGCCCTCCCGCTGCCAGGCCGCAATCATCTCCAGCCCGTTCAGCAGCGGCATATTCACATCCGTAATGACCAGATCCGGCTCTAGCTCTTTCATCTGCTGCAGCCCTTCCCTGCCATTGCTGCTGGTTCCGCACACCTCGAACCCCAGCTCCTGCCAATCAATCCATAGAAGCATCCCCTCCAGGGCACTCGGTTCATCATCGATCAACAGCACTTTATACTTCATGGGTTCCCCTCATTTCCCGGCGGACTAATTTGTTCAAGCAGCTTAAGCGGGATACCGAAGGAAACTATCGTCCCCTGGTTCGGCGCACTGACAATCTCAAAGCGGACCTGATCCGCATAATTCAGCTCCAGTCTACGGTACACGTTGCGGAGTCCGATGTTCGCTCCAGAGGAGTCCTCCGTGGAGATCGCGGACAGCAGCTCTTTCAGCTTCGCGGCTTCCATTCCTTTGCCGTTATCCGAAACCGTAATCTGCAGGCGGTTATCCTGAACCGCAGCTTTCACCTTAATAATGCCGAGCCCCTCTATGGTCTGCAGGCCGTGCTTGCAGGAGTTCTCCACAAGCGGCTGCATGCTCAGCTTTGGAATCTTGTACCGCAGCGCCTGTTCATCGATGTCAAACTGATAGTCAAATTTATCTCTGAACCTGAACTTTTCAATCTTCAGATACATTTCAATAAACAACATTTCCTCCTGTACCGACACCACATCCTCCTTCCAGCTGAGCAGTCTGCGCAGCAGCTTCGACAAGCTCTTCACAATATCTGTTACATCGGAGTAGTTGTTTTTGGTGCAGACCACAAGAATTGCATTTAAGGTATTGAACAGAAAATGCGGGTTCATCTGGCTTTGCAGGAAATTGAGCTCCGCCCTGACCCGTTCCATCTCCAGATTCTTACTCTGAATCTCCAGCTTATACACATCATTAATCAACGAATTGATCCTGGATGTCATCCGGTTGAAATTATGGATCAGACCGCCGATCTCATCCCGGCCCTCATCGATGCGGATCAGCTCAAACTTTTCGTTCGATACCTTCTGCATATGTCTGGACAGCCGTTTTACGCGGTAATTATAGGATCTTAACATCACGTAGATAAAGCAGAAGGTCAGCAGGGTGACTGTAGTCGCCAGAACTGCCGCATACAGCTGCATATCCAGAATGGCCTGGGCAATCCGTTCTCCCTGGGTAATTCCGATGATTCTCCAGCCCTTGAGGTAGTTGGCTGTGCCCACAGCCACAACATGAACATCCTCCTGCTTGCCTTCATCCAGCTGTCCGAACAGCGGATACGGCTCATCTGTCACCCGCTGGTAACCGCCGTCCGCTGACATGACGATCTGATTCTGCTCGTTGACCAGGTACAGGCTCAGATAGTCTTTTTCCCTGACAATGATGTCGTAAATTTCACTAAGATCCAGATCAATCCGCAGCAGCTTATCAAATTTATTCAGTGAGCTGTAATTGTCCATCTGCTCAACCACGCTGAGCATGGGAATGGAGGAGGTGCCGAGCTCGTTCTCGCTGGTCCTGTAAGCGGTGACAATAACCCGGTTGCCCGATGCTCTCGCCTGCTTGTACCATTCGCTCTTCCAGACTTTCTGGTTCATGACCTGATAGTTGCCGCCGGACACAATCGATGTATTATTGGTGAACACACTGATCCGCTCAATCTGATTATTCACCGGCATATAGCTGTTGAGCCGGTCCCGCAGCTGCTCATCATAGGTATTGTAAAAGTCGATCGAGTCCTTATACGTCCGGTCCAGCATTTCATACAAACTCTTATCCGCAGACAGCGTATAGCTGACAGCTACGCCTCCCTCGATAAAATCATGAACATCCTTTCGCGCCCGCTCCAAAGAAATCTCCAGGTTCTGCTGCTCCCTTGATTTGATCAAATCCGTGATCCGGTCCAAAAAGACCAGATTGATTACCATAATCGGCAACAGCACACCCACGATGTAAATAAGGATGAACTTATAATTCAGCGGAATGTCGTTGACGATATTTCCGAATCTTTTTACTTTTTTGGTTTCCATGCCTCATGCACCCGGCTTTCTTAGAGCTGCTTATTCTTTTTGGCCTTTTTATAGACCGAGGGTACAACACCCACGATCAGCTTGAATTTATCGATAAAATAATCCGTATTGGAGAACCCGACTTGAAGGGCAATATCGGAGATTTTCAGCTGCGTCCGCTTAAGAAGTCCTTTCGCTGCTTCAATCCGTTTCTCATTCAAATACTCACTGAAGCTGCGGCCTGTCTCTTTACGGAACAACTGTCCCAAATAAGCGGAATTCATGTGGAATTGTCTCGCCAGCTCCTGAAGCTGCAGCTTGTTGCGGAATTCAAGATCGACATACTGGATAACGTTAAAAATCGTATTCCCTTCATTGGCGCTGTGCAGCTCTGCCAGATAGACAGCTGTCTGCCTGCATAGTCCATCCGCGTATTTGCCCAGCATAAAATAATCGGCGAGACTGCCAAGTTCTCCATGTTCCTTCTGAAGCTCATTCATAAGGGTAACCGGGTCCCCGTTCATCTCTGCGAGCAGCCGGCATAACGTCATCTCCAGATGAGCCACCTGAGCCTGCACCGCTTCAACAGTCAGCAGCTGTTCTGCAAAAGAAGAGAATAGTTCCCTGATACTGGGCTCAATTCCAGCCGTATCGTTAGCCTTAACCTTCTCCAGCAGCCTCTCCAGATTGTCATTCTGAAGCTCCGTCCCTGCACTCATTCTCTTGAGGTCACTATAAAAAAAGACCCCGCCCTTCTCCCGGTGGTACTTCAGCTTCCATACTTCAAGCGTCTGCGAATAAATTTCCCGCATGGACTCCATCCCGGTCGTTCTGTCACTGATCATAATGGCTGCCGGTTCAAGCAGCTGTTCCGCAAGTGCTTTCTGGAGCCGCCTGGCATTCTCCGCCAGACTATCGCAGCTGATCGAAGCCGACTGAATCATCATGCCCGACCGGCCCGCCGCATCCTGAAAGAAACAAGTGGATTCCCAGGGGAAATAATCGTTTAGGCGCTGGTCGATATCGGCGGCGGTATAAGGCGGGGCGATAAGAATGCATACCAGCTCCGTATCCGGCTGCAGGTTCAGCAGATTGACCGCCATAACCCGCAGCTCTTCACTATGCTCACCCTGAATCAGACGAGTGATCAGATTATTTACGATAAATGCCCGCTTTTTCTGACGATCCACATTGGAAGCGATTTCATTTTGAATGATCGTTTGCATCTTGCCCAGCAAGGACTCGATTTCTTCGTCGTCGATCGGCTTCAGCAGGTATTGATCCACCCGCTGGCGGAGCGCGGTCCGGGCATACTGGAAATCGTCATAACCGCTTAGAATGACAAACTTTGGCGGCTTGGCCATACTTACATTTAGCTTGGCAATCAATTCGAGACCATTGAATACGGGCATATTGATATCCGTTAATACTAAATCCGGCTTCTGCTCCTGGATAAGCCTGAGCGCATCCGGGCCGTTCAGGGCTTCCCCGCATATCTCGAAACCGAACTTCCCCCAATTCACCATCGTTCTCAGACCTTCAAGAACCCACGGTTCATCGTCAACAAGCATGACCTTCAGCATGAGTCTCGCTCCTTCATATCCTTTTTTTACATAAATAAACTGCGTTAGCAAAATTACTATAGATCATGCTAACACAGAAAGACTAAATTATGGAATAGGTTCTGGGCATAAACTCTTTATCCAAGAGAACTTCCCAATTCAGTAAATTACGGGAATTTCCCATGGTACTCCCGCAGAAGCTTTAGATCTTCCCGGTTCAATAGAGTGTCCCAAAAGCCATGAAATGGCTACTTGGGACACCCTCATTTTTGAGCAGGATCAACGTGATCACTTGGGTGGACGCTCCGCGAACGGACCGTTGTTCCAATCGCTGTGCTCTCCAGATTTTTTTTATTTCCCTTAGCGGTGAAAATCCGGAGACCAAGGCGACCGCTGCCGCTTTTCCACAATCAGTCCGTTCTCTCCACTGTTTAAGCAGAAAAAGTTTCTGCAATCTTTTAAAAACGAAAAAGAAATCGCCCTTTTCGGTAAAATGGAAGTACCACCAACCATCTCAACTACCATAAAGAGAAAGCAAAGCCTGGAAAGAGAATGCCGGAAAGATTGAGAACTGGGGCTACGATAAAGCCGAGGATACGTGGACGTGCCCAGCCGGACAAACGCTGCATTATCGCAAAGAAAGCAAGGAAATCTCAGAGAGTTGGTATGAAATTCGAAAACGACATTACCTTAGCCCAAGCTGTGACGGTTGCGCACTGAGGAATGTTGTACAAAAGCATCAGGGAATCGGGAAGTGGTCGTCAGTTTGGAACGATTACGGTATCAGAATCAGGCACGGAAAATGCTACGGAGTGAGGACGGTTACGCCTTGGCCGTGCGCCGGATTACGAAACCGGAGTGTGTGTTTGGACAACTGAAGAACAACTGGGGCTTCCGGGGATTTCTGCTTTGCGGCATAGAAAAAGTGACGCTTGAGGCCGGTTGACTTTCGCTTACTCATAACTTGCTGAAGTAAGCCGCAATAGAGCAAAAACGAAGAGCAGCGATTCTCCACTAACGGGAGAATCGCTGCTCTGTTCACTTTTTGTGGTTTTTAGAAAGAAGAAGGCGAGCCCTGGTCATAGAAAACCCACTTTTGGAACATCCCTATGCTTCACTCCAACATGCTAATCTCGTTGATCAAGCTCCTTGCGGATCTTCAGAAATACCTGATAACTCCGCTCGGCGCATTCCGAAATGGCTATCGGATGGAAGCCGGGCAGATCGGCATATAGTGTGTCATTCAGCGGTGCTGTCCAGCTCGCCGGCAGCTCCTTCGCGCCAAGCTTCGCTCCCATAATCGAGCCGACCGTGGCACCGTTGCAATCCGTATCCATCCCGCCGTACACAGAGGTGACTACGGCCTTCTCGAAATCATTGCCGCCATAGACAAGTGAGGCGGCGACCAGCGCAGCATTATTATTGGTGTGCACCGGATCATAATGGCTGAATTGATCCCAGATTGTGCTCACCAGCTCACGTTCGCTTTTGGCCTTCCGGCCAATATCGATTCCGCGTTGCACATCGCTGGCCAGACGGCTTGTGCTTGGGATCTCGCTGAGCCCGATCTCCAGGATGCGTTCGTTATCCTGCTCGGCGAAGGCGGCGGATATCATCGCGGCATTCAGCATCTCCCCATAGATTCCGTTCTTCACATGCGAGAAGGATGCGTCCCGCCAGCCCAGCTCTGCTGCGAGCTCCGGATGTCCAGCCGCACCGTAGGCCAAACCATCCGCGCGTATTGCTGCACCGATCCATTCGCGGTACGGATTGAGAAACATCCGCACCCGCTCCTGCCGCTGCGGCCAATCACCCGGCTTTTCTCCATGCATATGGGAAGTTTCCCGGGCAAAATTCATGTAAGCCTGGGTCTCTGCTGTGCAGACCTGGCTATATGTCAGGTTTCCATGCCAGAGCTTGCCGATATCCCATGAATCCCAGTCCAAGCCTTTCTGCTCCAGCAGCATCAGACCGAGGACCGTATAGCGGATATCGTCGTCACTCTCCATATACCGGATGGTCTCCCGGGTACTGGTAAAGGACCAGCCGCTTAAGCCCAGACCGTATTCCTTCTCCGCCCGTGAATGCTCCGGGGTATAGCCGGTAATCGGCCACGCGTCTGCACCTTGGAACCACAGCTCAATATTCTGCCAGCCCGGCCGTCTTTACCATACAGGTAATCCCAGTATTCCAGCGGCTTGCCCAGCGCACAGCCGACACTTCTGCCCAGCCAAGCCCCGTAGAATTTGTCCCTCCACTCCGCCGGACTCCACCGGGCGTCAAGCTTCCGCGGTCCATCCGGGCGCAGGCTGCGGATTTCCGCAAGACCGGACGGCTCCCGGTACGGGAAATCCTCAGCTACCTTGAGCTCCATCAGCTCACGGTATACCTCCATAAGCTTCATTTCATCGCTTCCGGCGGCGGCAAGCTTGTCGGTCAGACTACCGGCCTGGCAGCCTTCTTCCATCCGCTGCAGCAGTTCCAGCCGGACCGTCTCCTGAAGCTGTTCCCATCCAGCCATCCGCTAATTCCCCCCGGACGCAAGCAGAAGCTCGCGGTCAAGTCTGTCCAGCGAATCAAACAGCAGCTTCATGAACGCTTCCCGGTCGATCCCCAGCAGCACCTCCGTGTTCGCGGCGCGGTCCGGTTTCTTCCTTCTGTCGGCCACGGTCATCCCGCGGGTCAGCTTGCCTTCCGTCTCCACCGTGACATACAGATGCTGCGATTCGAACAGCTCCGGGTGCAGCAGCCAGGCCACGGCACACGGATCATGCAGCGCGTTGCCGACATAGCCCATTTTTTTGCCATATATCGAATAGAAATCAAGCAGCTCCCCTACCATGACAGAGACGGGTCCCCGGCGTTTCAGTTCGAGAATTTCATCCTCAAATATAGCCGCCTGATCCGTCACCTCCAGACCGCTCATCACAATCGGAATACCGGATTCATAGACGATCCGGGCCGCCTCCGGGTCAACATAAATGTTGAACTCTGCAGTCACTGTTACATTTCCGTATGCCAAGCCGCCGCCCATCAGTGAAATCTTCTCGATTCTTTCCTTCACCTCTGGGTAAGCAGTGATCAGCAGGGCTATATTCGTTAAAGGCGCCATCGGCACAAGTGTAATCTTCTCCTCCGAAGAGCGGATAATATCCAACATAAATTCTACCGCCCCCTGATCTACAGGCTTGAATTTGCTGACCGGAAGTGCCGGGCCGTCCATCCCGGATTCCCCATGCGCTTCTGCGCCCGTAACCAGCTTGCCGAGCAGCGGACCTACAGCTCCTTTAGCCACAGGAATGTCGGCATTCACAAAGCTGAGCACCTTCAACGCGTTGTCGGTAATTTTGTCCAGAATCTGGTTGCCCCCAACCGTCGTAATTCCCCGGATCTCCAGCTTCTCCGGATGAGCCAGCGCGAGCAGAATGGCAATCGCGTCATCATGCCCCGGATCGCAGTCAATAATTATAGGTGTTGGCATAACGTTCGCTCCCTTGTGTGTGTATATGTGAATTCTGAATTATTTCGTGGTCGTAGTTTTTATTTTGCGGTTCTTCTTCCGGGTCTCGGAGACCGCGTAAATCACCAGGCCGATGACCGTTGCCACATAAGGAAGCGTCGCAATCAGCTCCGCCGGGATCTTCAGCACCTGGAGCGCATTGGATAGCGCATCAGCCGCCCCGAACAGGAGTGAGGTAAGCGCCGTTCCGACCGTTGTGCTCCGGCCCATTGATTCTGCCGCAATAGCAATCCAGCCCCGGCCTGCAATCATATCGCGGGTAAAGAGCGACAGATAACCCATCGACATATAAGCGCCGCCCAGGCTGGCAAAAAATCCGCTAAGCAGCAGAGCCGCATATTGAATCTTGATCACACTGACACCAACCGACTGGGCTGCATGCGGGTTCTCCCCTACGGAACGGATGCGCAAACCAAGCGGTGTACGGTTCAGCAGGTAATAGACGATCAGCACAGACAGTATAGAGAAGTAGGTCAGGATATGGTGACCCGAGAGGATTGGGCCAAGCACCGGGATATCCTTCAGCAGCGGAATCTGCACACTCGGCAGCACCTTGCTCGCCAGGGAGGTGGAAGAACCCTTGTCCCCGCTGAGCAGATACAGGATAAATACCGTCCCTCCGGATGCGAACATATTGATCGCCACACCGCCGAGAATGATATGCGTCTTGAATCTCAGGGTGAAAAAAGCCAGAATTCCGGCGATGATCGTCCCCGACAGCACCGCACCGAGCAGCCCTATCCAGGCACTGTGGCTATAGGCACTTACAATAACACCGGCCAAGGCGGACACCAGCATGATCCCTTCCATCCCGATATTGATAATACCCGCCCGGTTTGAGATCAGCGCCCCCAGCGCGGCGAACAGAATTGGCGTCGTTACACGCAGCAGAGAGAACGCGAAGTCCGTGGTAAAAATAACATCCAGCAGGCTGTTCATGCGTTATTTTTCGCCTCCTTCAGCAGCATCCGGTTCTTCCAGAATTTCAGGAACTGTTCAGCGGAAATCAGCAGAATAATGACAGCCTGGATGATCGAGATCATCTCGGAAGGTACATCGGACAGGCGTGCCATCAGATCCGCTCCAATACGGATATACGCAAGGAACAGCGCCGAGGCGATCACGGACAGCGGGTTATTTTTGGCCAGCATCGCAACAAGTGCACCGTCCATACCGTAACCCGGCAGTGAGGTCCACTGGAACCGGTTGTACATCCCCAGCACCTCCACCGATCCGCCCATTCCGGCGATAAATCCTGCAATCAGGTGGACGAGGATAATGACCTTGGCGGTCTTCATTCCCGAGTAGCGGGCAAACTCCCGGTTCACTCCGGTCATCCGCAGCTCATAGCCCCACTTGGTTTTGTAAAGGAACAGATGGGCGAGCACAATAAGCACCAGCACGATAATAAGACCGGTATGAATCCGGGTTCCCTGAAAGATTTTATCCAGCTGCGCCGTCTTCTCGAATTTAAAAGAAACGTTGGCGAATGCCTTGGCATCACGAAGATGATAGTTGAGCAGATACAGGCCAATCCCGAACAGGATATTGTTGAACATTAAAGAGGTAACGAGTTCGTTGGCATTCCACTTGGCCTTGAGAATTCCGGGAATCGCCGACAGCAAAGCGCCTACAATCGAACCGGCTGCAATCGCCACAAGCGGATGAATCCAGCTGTTCAGGGTCAAATGGATCGCCAGCACCAAGGTCACTACCCCGGAGAAATAAAAGATTCCTTCCGCACCAAGGTTGAACATATTGGCCCGGAACAGCAGGGAGACGGCCAGACCCGTGAACATCAGCGGAATGGCCATCTCGATCACGTTGCCGATATGCCCTTTCGTCGATATAGGCTCCCATAAGAAAATGCCAATCGTCTTGAGCGGCTGGTCACTGACCAGCGAGATGATCATAAAGGCGATGACCAGTGCAATCAATATGACCGCTGTTGTCCGGATTGCCTCAAAATATTTGACTTTAAACATGGTTTTCGGCCCTCCCGGTGTGCTGCTTGTCCTGCCGGTTGATCCCCAGCATATATAGTCCGAGCTCCTCTTCGCTGACCTTAGAAGGCTCATCGAAGCAGGCAACAATCTGACCTTCATACATCACGAGCAACTGATCGCTCAGCTCCAGAATTTCATTCAAGTCCGCCGACACCAGCACAATGGCACAACTGCCGGAACGCAGCTCCAGCAGCTTCTGGTGAATGAACTGGGCCGCGCCGATATCCACGCCCCGGGTCGGCTGCTCGGCAATCAGCAGCTCCGGACCGGTCGAACATTCCCGCGCCACTACAACCTTCTGCATATTTCCTCCGGACAGCATGGCAATCGGCTGCTGCGGTCCTGAGCAGCGCACTTTGAACTCCTCCACCAGTGACGCGGCCAGGCTGGCAATTCTGGAGCCATGCAGAAGAGGGCCTTTATTCATATCCTTGGAGCGGTAACGGGTAGAGATCAGGTTATCGGAAATGCTGGCCTCCCCGGCTGAGCCCTGCCGCATCCGGTCCTCTGGAATATAAGAGACGCCCAGGCTGCGGATGTCACGGATATCTGATTCACGGATCTCCGTCCCTTTCACCTTGACAGATCCGGTACAAGACACTCCGCGAAGTCCGCCTGTCAGAGCCTCAATCAGCTGCGACTGTCCATTGCCTTCCACACCGGCGATTCCAACAATCTGCCCTGCGCGGACAGAGAAATTAATGTCTGACAGCAGCGCCTTGCCCTGACTGTCATGGACACCCAGGCTCTCTACAGAAAGCACGGAGTTCCCAAGAGCCACGTTGTCCTTGTCATATTTCAAGACCACATCCCGGCCCACCATCAGCCGTGAAATTTCCTGCTCCGTTACATCCTTAGTCTGAAAGACACCTTCGCTTCTGCCGCCGCGCATGATCGAAATCCGGTCGCAGATCGCTTTGACCTCCTTCAGCTTGTGTGAAATAAACACAATCGTATGACCCTGCTCCCTAAGCTGCTGCAGCTCATGGAACAGCTCTTCCGTTTCCTGCGGAGTCAGAACCGCTGTCGGCTCGTCCAGAATCAGAATTTTGGCACCGCGTACCAGTGCCTTCAGAATCTCCACCTTCTGCTTCATGCCGACGGTAAGATCCTCGACCTTGGCTTTGGCATTCACCGCAAGGTTATATTTACGCGCCGTCTCTTCGGTCAACCGCACGGCTTCGTTGTAGTTGAAGCTCACGCCTTTGCGCGGCTCCATGCCAAGCACCATATTCTCGGCTACGGTAAAGGACGGCACCAGCATGAAATGCTGATGGACCATGCCAATGCCCCGGTCAATGGCGTCCTGGGGAGATTGCAGCTTCACCTTTTCACCCCTGATGTAGATCTCGCCTTCACTCGGCTCTTCCATCCCGAACATAATCTTCATCAGGGTCGATTTGCCGGCCCCATTCTCTCCCGCAATCGCATGGATCTCTCCTTCACGCAGAGAAAAGTGAACGTCTTTGTTTGCAACGACGCCATTTGGATATACTTTGGTAATTCCCCGCATTTCCAGCAGAGCGTTCTGCATGGGTCATCAACGCCTTTCAACTTAGGTGTCTGCAAAAATAGGCAGCTGGAAATCTTCTTGCGGAAGAATTCCAACTGCATGAGTTAACATGTTAAATCTTAAATACGATTAAGGTTTAACGGCATTACGGATAGCTTCAACTTCCGAGGTTTCCATGCCCATTGCATTGTCTACAGTAATCTCTTTGTTGATGAGCTTCTGCTTCACTTCTTCAACTTTGGCCTGCAGGTCAGCCGGGTAGACGCTTTTATAGATCTCGTTCTCTGCAATGCCCACGCCATCTTCCACAAAGCCGAGCACATCACGTTTGCCCATTTCAAGCGTTCCGTCCTGCAGCTTCTTCACTGCTCCAAGAATGGCACTGTCGATCTTTTTTATCGCGGATGTAACGATCAGGTTGGCTTTGTCGTTGTCTGTATCTTTCAGCAGCATTGCTTGGTCGGAATCGACACCGATGGCATATTTGGTCTTCTCTTTGGCAGCATCGAAGATTCCAAGACCAGTTCCGCCCGCTACGTTGAAGATGATGTCCACGCCGGAGTTGTATTGAATCAGCGACAGCTCTTTCCCTTTTGCCGGATTCACGAAATCACCCGCATAGGATACCGCTACCTTCACCTCAGGATCAACATATTGCGCGCCCTGAATGTAACCTACCAGGAAAGCATTGATTCCGGGAATATCCATTCCGCCTACAAACCCGATGATGTTCTCCTTATTCGCATTCGGCATATCGGATTGCGTAGCCAATGCTGCTGCCGCACCAGCCAAGAAGGATACTTCATTGGTGGAATAGGACATGTTGTACATATTGGCAGGTGCTTCTTCGATGTCCGTGTCATAGTTGATGAATTTTTTATCCGGATTGGCTTCAGCCGTTGCATTGAACATCTCTGTAATTTCCGATCCGCCTGAAATGACAACATCCCAATCCTCGGCGGCGATATCGTTAAACGTAGGCTCCCATTTCGTCTTGTCGGTTCCCATTTCTACAACCTTGGTTTCCGCACCAAGCTCATCCTTCACCTTCTGCAGACCATTATTGGCCGCATAAAAAAATGATTTATCTCCAAGCGTTCCCGGAATCAGCAGCACGACCTTGAGCTTGTCCCCTGCAGCCGCTTCTCCGCCTTCTGCATCATTTGCGGAATTTGCTGTATTTCCATTGCCGGACGTATTATTTCCGCAAGCCGTGACAAGTACCATTACCATGAGCAACAATAAAGCAAGAACGTTCTTTTTCATTTTTTTGTTCACACCCCTGTTTGTAGTTGGTTTACCTTAAAGAAATGGCTGAATGTCCCAATTGCACGTTTTGTGTTATAGCGATGACCCCGTTGAGTTTCGGCAAATTCATAAAAACTATGAAAATTAGTGAATTACTTTCAAAAGCAAACATTACTTGGATACAAATCTTGAAAAACCGAGTAATTTCCGAACGATATGGCCAGTCTGGTTGCGAATCTTCGGTTTAATTGATACGATCATAACAAATAAGGTAGCAAATATTTATATGGATTCGGTCAGGTTTTTGCACGATTCGGCTAAATGACAGAATAACGGAGGATCACAATGGATCGAGTCCTATATATTGTAAGTGCAGATCATGAAGCTAATACTTATATCCCTCCACATCAGCATGAATGCTTCGAACTGATTTATTACATCCAGGGGCTTGGTTCCTCAAATGTGGGGACCCGCAACTATCATTTCCGGCCCTATTCGTTCGCGCTGATCCCGCCCAACTTTAAGCATGATGAGAAACATACGCCGGAGGCGGATGTTCTGTTCGTAGGGTTTATCTGCGGCCATCCGAATCTCCGCGCTTTAGCCGGAGTCTATGACGACGACAAGGATCAGACCGTGCTGCAGATCATGCTGCGGATGAAAGAGGAGTTCTCCCGCAAACGGGATGGCTACACCGAGCTTATGAATCTGCAGATGAGTGAGATATCGTTCATCTGCTGCGGCTGCTTGGCACGGGACATACGCCATCTCCTTCAGAGGATCAGATGCAGTATGTTCTGAACTATATGGACGAGCATTACCGCCATAAGCTTTCGGTTCAATCGCTCGCAGAAATGTCCGGCTACAGCTATGACAGGTTCCGGCATTTATTCAAGGAAAGATTCGGGCATTCTCCGCTCCGTTATCTTCTGTTAAAGCGGATTAATTATGCGAAATCACTGCTGCTTCATACCCAAATGCAAATCGCTGAGGTTTCAGCTGCTGCAGGGTTTGTAAACGATGCCCAATTCTGCAATATGTTCAAAAGAGAAGTCGGCCTCTCCCCCCGGACCTTCCGGAAGAAGAGCAAATGAAATAAAGATCAAAAGACAGGAAGCGATTTAGCTTCCTGTCTTTTGATCTTTTGGTCTGATGGAACGAAGCACTTTTACAGGGTGTAACGCTCACTACCCGTAGCCCAGCTCCTTTAGTTGGGCAACCGCCGTGTCGAGTAGCTTTTGTACACAGATATTGGATTTGTTCACTCCCTGACAATTCATCCTGTTCACTATTGTAATCTTGCTCTACTGTTCTGTTCATAGGGTGAAGTTTATAATTATACTGTGAACAATATAGAGAGGGCTTATTATCGCCAGTACAGACAATGAAGTCAGGGGGATGTCAATGAGACTGAATAAGATTGGCAACAAAAGAGCACTGTACAGCAAAATATTAGTCAGTATGACGTTATGCGTGTCCTTAACCTTCCTCGTCTCCACGATCATTTATTACAACTACTATATTGGCGTCGAAAAGACGCAGGCCTTCCGCTCCGACCTTAGCGACCTCACCAAAACAAGCAGAGAGGTTGTAAACATGAACGATGCTGCACAATCGCTTTCCTTTCAAATCTACCGTAACAGCACCGTCTCCAAAATTGTACTTTACGACAAGCCGGATATTTATGACATCACGGCTGCGATGTCGGAGCTTGGCAATTATTTAAGCTCGATGCCATACATTGAATCCATTTATGTCTATAATCCGAAAAGCGAAAAACTCTACATTGCCTCCTCCAGCGGACAAAACGGTGTATTTACCGAACAGGAGCTTGTGGATAAGAACATTCTGGGCATCCTGAACCACTATGAGGAATACAAGCCGTTTATGCCGATTCCGCGGGTCTATTCCAATGGTGCCGAGGAGGACGATCAGGTCCGGGCCTATACCTTTCTATGCTTTGATGCCATCGGCTGGGACCGGGCGATTAATTCGGCAGTGATTGTGAACATCTCCGCACCCTGGATCAACAAAGAGATTACCAGTCCTGTAGATTCCAAGAGCTCAACCTTTATCCTGGCAGACCATGGCGCCTTCCTGTCCAGCAACAGCCTGGAGCAGCAGGAACTTTCCCCGGACGAAACCCGCTGGATCGACCAGAAGGTCAAGGGCGACTCCGCAGGTTATTTTATCGGCAAATTTGCTGGAGAGAACTCACTGATTTCTTATACCGCTCCGGATGCTTTAAGCTGGCAGTATGTGCGGATCACGCCGTATGACATCATCACCGAGCAGACCGACAACATCCGGAACGCTACCCTGCTCATTGCAGTCATTATTCTGGTGGGAGGCATCGGGCTGTCCTGGATCATGTCCAAAAGACTGTATCTGCCCATTCACAGGATCGTCAGCGAGATGAATATTCTCGAAAGCGAAAAACGTGACAGCATGTTTATGATTAGACAAAATACGGTGCGCGATCTGGTGCTGGGGTTAAAGCCGCTGCAATCCATGCAGCAGGTGGAGAAACTGAGGCAGCTTGGCATTCATTTCACGTTCAATGACGATTACCGCCTCATCCTGCTGCGGATTGACAACTATAATGAATTCAGGGAAGCCAGATCCTCTTATTTGCTGGCCTATAAATTTGCCATTATGAACATCGCTTCGGAAATCTGCGGCCAGACCTATCGTGTGGAGACCGTGGATATGAATGATGACGGGATACTGGTGCTGCTGAATATTATTGATCCGGTAGAATACACCGATACAGGGCTGATCGAGACGCTGCTGCGGCAGATTCAGCAGGCCTGCTCCGATTATCTGAAGGTGAGCCTCACCCTTACCTACAGCCATATTGACCGGAATGCCCTGCAGCTGCATCAGCTTTACAAACAGGTCCGGGAAGCTTCAAATCACCGTCTGTTCTACGGGCATGGCTGCATCATTAGCGCCCAGGCCGTTAGCAGCCTGCAGGCCAATACCTACCACTATCCGACCGAGAAGGAAAAGAAACTTATCGACGCTCTGATGAGCGGCAAAGTGGAGGACGCCCAGGAGCATTTCAGCGCCATCCTCCGGGAAGCGGAATCCTATCCGTTCCATACCGTGCAATTAGCATTGTCCAGACTCAGTGTGACGATCAAAGAAATCATCAGTACCGTCCAAAAACGTAACCGTTTACAATGTGATGGGACATCAGGGCTGCCCGCTCTGGATTCCGTAGAAACCGTTGCTGAGCTGGAAGAAGCCTTCTTCGTGCTGTTCAGTGAAATGCGGGAGCAGCTCGCTGAGAAAAAAAGCTCAAAGCAGCATGATCTGATCCTCCTGATTAATCAGAAGATAAACGAGAATTATATGGAGCCCAACCTTAGCCTGAACCAGATCGCGGACGAACTTGATATGTCCCCGATCTATATCAGCCGGCTATACAAGCAGCAGACCATGTCCAGCATCGTGGACATCATTCTGGAGGTGCGCATGCGTGAAGTATGCAGCCTGCTGGCGAGTACCGATCTCCCGGTAACTATCATCGCCGAGCGCTGCGGCTTTACCAGCAGCTCCTACCTGCACCGGATGTTCAAGCGCACCTTCGGCACCACCCCCACCGATTACCGGCGTTCCAAAAACGCGTGAAAAAAGGGGGCTGGTCCTGCTCGCATCATTAAACTATATAATTTGAACTTTAGACTTACTGAACCGGCATAGAACGCAACTGCGGTGAATGTTTGGACTTCCGGCCGCTGTTGTCTACAGATTTCTTGATTTAACCCGCTATTTGCGGTAGAAATCCGTAGACAAAGGCGGTCGCTACCGCTCCTACAGTTCCAAACTTCCCCTCCGCTGCTTTTGCCTCTAGGTAGTTCTTTAGTTCAACTTTTATAGCGTGCAGTATCACGCAACAAATTTCTTCCAGTATACGTCTTAAATGTAACGAGGTTCCATTCCTGATTGTAACCAGAACTCGAGGAGGCGATTCAAATGAAGAAAACCCAAATCATCAAGCTGGCCATTGTTCCGGCGTTGCTGATGACTCTCGCTGCCTGCAATACAGATCAGGCTGGAAACAGAGATGTCCTCCAAGAGCCGGTGAATACTCCAACAGTCAGTGACGATGCCGGTAAAGAAGCAAGCGGGCCCGCTGTTTCCGTGGCAAAAATTGACCGCTATGAGAATATAGCCATCTCCGGCTGACTGGATGAAGATACTGTTGTTATTTCAAAAGAAAACGAAAATTCGGGCAAAATGAGCCTGGAAGAGCTGTCAGATTCCTACCCCAAAAGCTTGTATCTATACCATTTGAAGACCAAGCAATACGAATTGTTAAAAGAACAGAAGGATACGTTCCTGGGCAACGCTGTCTTATCCTCCGATAAGAAGCATCTGCTATATAGCGAATTCTCCTTAGGCGATCCTGTTTTTCATGTGATGGACCTGGATACTTTGGATTCCTTCGGCATCACGGGCGAGCCAATCGGAGGGGCTCTTAGCGCCCGCTGGGCCGATAATGAAACAGTTATTGGCCCTGCCTACAGCGGCGGTGCCTTTACAGCAAGTACCTCTGGGGAGATCGCAGCGGTGCCTGGGTTAGAGGGGGAACCCCTGTTTAGTGTTCAAAAAATGAAGGATAAAATTTATTACATTCCCAGTTCTGCTGGATCATTACAAGTACTGGATCTAAATACAAAGGAAAAGGCAAGCTTGAATCTGGATCAGGTCAGCGGAATATTCCCGTCGCCGGACGGAAAGCAAATGCTGGTGTTACAATATAAGGAATCCCAACAAACACTGATCCTTTGCGATGCAGACGGGGGAAATCAAAAAAACATCGCGGAAGGCAACGAGCTTGGCGGCATTTCATGGTCACCGGATCAGCAGATGATTGCCTACAGCCTGAAATCCGAGGTGAACGGCACAACTGTTTATAGCCTTTATCTCTACGATCTGTTAACCGGTAAGTCCACTCAGATTGCGGGTGATCTCAAAAATCTGACAACTGTTTGGAGCCCTTCGGGCAGCGAACTGGCCTATACTGAATGGAGTGAGAAGCAAACTAACAGCCGTATTGTCCATTTAACGTATGTGCCGCAAAAATAGATGGAGCTGACGGAGAATTGGCGATTCATTTCTGAACTTACTACATTACAAGGTGGGAGATCGGTGGAGAAGCAGAAGCTAATACGTATCTTTGATAAGCAGGCAAACCAATATGATAACAAAAGAGAAGATCCGCAACAAAAACGTTGGCGTCAACAGCTTTTAAGTCATGCGAAGGGCGAGGTGCTTGAGCTTGCCGTGGGGGCAGGTGCGAATTTCCCGTTTTATCCTCCAGACATAAAGGTTACCGCAACTGACTTTAGTGAGGCGATGCTAGAGAAAGCAAAACGGGCGGCACAACATCACCATATTGAGGGTACTTTTATTTGTTCGGATATTGAAGAAATGAGCTTCTCCGATCATTCATTCGACACCATTGTTTCTACGTTATCCTTCTGCAGTTATGATAATCCATTAATGGTGTTGAATAAGATCAACCGCTGGTGCAGACCGAATGGGCAAATTCTTCTCATGGAGCATGGGATCAGCTCTAACCCTGCGGTTTCTGTTGTCCAAAAAGCACTTAATCCGCTGTTATATCGTGCTTATGGCTGTCACTATACAAGGAACATTTTAGGACTGATTACAGAGTCGGGTCTCAAAATTAATAAAGTGGAAAGCTACTGGCTTAACATGGTTCATCTGATTTGTGCGAGCCCGAGATAGTATTTGCATTAGCTACCGCTGTTTTTTTATCGGTCTCAGTCTAATTCTTTGATCCATTTTCGGTTATCCATTTTCGGTTCCTGTTTTTAATTTCAGTTTTGTGGTTACACTTTACGCTGTCCGCGAAGTTCCCGCTACATCGAGGCAGTCTCCAAGTAAAACCGGAGACTGCCTCCTCTCTTCTACTCTCCTCCCCCTTGCCCCGAAAGCCGTTGGCAAGGGGCTTGTGCCGCCTCAATGAACTTGGAGAACCACCATTAAGGTGAAAGCAGCGGAGGGGAAGTTTGGAACTGTAGGAGCGCCAGCGTCTGCCTTTATGTTTGGATTTCAACCGCGATCAGCGGTATAAATGAGGAAATCCAAACATAACAGCGGCCGAAAGTCCAAACATTCCACGCAGCTGCCCAGCACCAAAATGCCCTTCCCCTTGAGCAAGGCGCAGCAAAAAGCCCCGCCAGCCATAGGCTTTCGGGGCACCTCTGCACTACTTAATCTCTTTCTCCGCCACATAAGCGTTCCACTGCTTCGTCCATTCGGCCTGGATCTTCTCCAGCCCGGCTTGCTTAGCCTTCTGCATAAAGGTTTCCAGCCCTTTATCAATATCATCCACTAGACCTGCCTCAAGCGGGAAGAGGTATTGCTTCTCCACTTGCTCCAGTGCCGCTTTTTCCGCCTGATATGAGGAATAGTCTTCCGCAAAGCCCAGAAACAGGTCAGGCTTCTGAATTTTGTCCAGCTCTTCGAAGATAGCCTTCACACCATCAAAACCTTTGTCGAACAGCATGAATTCCGGATTTCTCCACGCCCAGCCGTTCATCCCCTCACGGGAGAAGCCATTGGATTGGCTGGTGCCGACCAGTTTGTAGTAGCCGTCTTCCACGGTGTAATTCTTGCCTTCAATACCGTATTCCGTCAACTGGTTATACCGTTTGTCCAGGACCAGCTTCTGATAGAAAGCGAGTGCTCTTTCCGGATTTTTGCTGTTCTTGGGAATGGCAAAACCATTGTGTATCGGATGTACCGGTGTAGCATAACCTGTGGTTTTCCCGAACGGATAATAGCCCAGCTCCCAATCGGGATGTGTCGTGCTGATCTTCATCTTCATGTCATTATAGCGTGTCGGATTATCCCCGAACATGCTGGCCGCTTTGCCGGACGTGACCGGGTCCTGCATCGTGTCTTTGATATTCAGCACGTTTTTAGGAATGAAGCCTTTGTCTGCCCAGCGTTTCATCGTTTTCAGCTCTTCTTTTTGCTCATCGGAACCCCAGTAGGTGTATACGGTAGCAGGAGATTCATACTTCACACCCATACCATAAGGCAGCGCTCCAACCATTTTGTTCAGCTCGGTATAAATGTAATGCAGATTATTGCCGATATCGCTGTTGAGGGACATAGGCATCATATCCGGCTCGTTTTTGGCAATGCCGTCCATATAGGCCTCATAGCTGGCCAGATCGGTGGGCTGTGGAAGATTGTATTTCTTGCGCAGATCCTCCCGCCATACGAAACCGTTGGTCACATACTCTTTATAAGTCGCAGGAACGGTATAGATTTTACCATCCACCTGCACATCTTCCCACATGGACTCAGGTACAAATTTCTGCAGCTCCGGGGCCGCCTTTGGCAGCAATTCATCAATGGCCAGGAACGCGCCGCGTTTCGCATAAGATTGGTACTGGGTCCAGTCCGCTGTAAAAATCAGATCAATCGCCTGACCGGAAGACAGCAGCAGCTTATATTTCTGGTCCCAATCCGTCCAGCTCGTATAGTTGAATTTAACGGTAGCATTCAGTTCTTCCTGAGCCATCTTGTTAATTTCCTCTTGAATCACCGGCAGATCCTTAGGCGCATCCCCAAGCATATAGAACTGCAGCTCCACCTTCTTCGAAGTGTCAATTCCGGTATCTGCCGGGGCAGCCGTGCTGCTGTCTGTTTTCACGGCTGTGCCTGCATTACCGTCTGTTTCACTGCTTGCGCTGTTGTTGCCGCTGTTATTGCCGCCACATCCCGCGAGCAGCGAAAGAGCCAGCGCAGCTGTCGTAAGCGTTACCAGTGATCTTCTGCCTGCTTTCTTTTTCATGATGAACCCTCCTAAAGTTTTGTTTGTCAGCACATCTATCAGAATATGACGCTATGTTAGCCGGATAACAGGCACACCGTAATGGCGTGCTCCACCATACGGTTCTAACCTTTTACAGCCCCGATCGTCAAGCCTTTTACAAAATAACGCTGGATGAACGGATACAGAAACAGAATAGGTCCAGTAACGACAATCGCCATCGCCATCTTGGTCGACTCGGTGGGCAGATCGGCTCCCAGGCTGACACCCGTACCGGCGCCCATGTTGGCAATGAATGCCGCTGAGTTGATTACATTATACAGATGGAACTGCAGCTGATACTTATGCGGATCATTGATGAACAGCGAAGACGAGAACCAGTCGTTCCAATAAGCCAAGGCAAGAAACAGGCCTACCGTAGCAATGCCGGGCATCGACAGCTGGAGCACGATCCGCCAGTAGATTTTGAAATCACCGGCCCCATCAATTTTGGCGGATTCGAACAGCTCCTCAGGAACGGCCGAACGGATAAAGTTCTTCATCAGAATAATCAGGAACGGGGTCATCAGCCCCGGAAAAATCAGCGCACCGTACGAATCAGTCAGATGCAGGTATTTGGTCATCATGATGTACCAAGGCACCAGCCCCCCGCCGAACAGGGTTGTGAAATAGATGTAGAAGGAAAACGTATTGCGGTATTTGAAGTCTTTACGTGCCAGCACATACCCGGCCATCGTCATAAAAAACAGCCCCAGCACCGTACCCGTCACCGTCGTAAACAGCGTAACGCCATAAGCCCGCAGTACCTCATCCGGGAACGTGAACACCGTCTTGTAGCCTTCCAGCGAGAATTGCGCCGGTATAAAATGATACCCATCCTTAATGATAGAATCATTGGCAGTCAAGGAAGCCGAAATAATCAGCAGGAATGGAATCAGGCAGGCCAGTGAACCTAATATGATTACGGTGTAAGCCAGCCCCTGAAGCATCCTTGTATAATGGTCGTCTTTGATATGCATGCTCTTTTCCTCCTATTGCACCTTTTAGAACAAAGCGTAGTCATCATTGATTCTGCGGATAATGTAGTTCACCGTCATGATCAGGATAAAGCCGAACAGGGATTGGTACAGCCCCGCAGAAGTCGCCATTCCGATATCAAAAGTAACCTTGAGTGACCGGAATACATACGTATCCAGAATGTCCGTGGTATTGTAGAGCACACCATTGTTGCCGATCAGCTGATAAAAGAGGTCAAACTGCCCTTTCATAATGCTGCCCAGCGAGAACAGCAGCAGCACAACAAAGGTCGATTTCAGCATGGGCACCGTGATATACCAGATCCGCTGGAAAATATGCGCTCCGTCAATTTTGGCCGCTTCATAGTACTCATCACTGATCCCCGTAATGGCCGCGAGGTAGATTACCATGCTATAGCCAAGGTTTTTCCAGAGATAGAACAAGATGATGAGAAAAATCCAGACGACCGGTTTATTGTAGACATCCACTGGACCGGCTCCGAACTGGGCAAGCAGTGTATTCAAGAAACCGTTATCATAATTGAACACATTGTAGACGATAACGCTCAGGATCACGAAGGAGACAAAATACGGCAGGAACATGATCGACTGGGTAAGCTTCTTGAACCATTTGACGCGCAGCTCGCTGAGCAGAATGGCACAGACAATCGCCAGCACGTTGCCCAGCAGGATAAACGCCAGATTGTAACCGATCGTATTGAGGGTAAGCTTTACCAATGTCCCGGATTTCCAGAGAAACTCAAAGTTTTTGAGGCCCACGAACGGTGCATCGAACAGTCCGGAATTGAAATCAAATTGGGTAAATGCATAATAGACTCCGACCATCGGAAAATACGAATTCACCAGAAAAAACAGCAGTGTCGGAAGCAGCATCAGAAAAAGAACACGGTTATGGATTAGCTCATGCAGAAATCCTTTTTTCTTCTTTTTCATGCCGGCCCCCATCTGTGATGACAGCTGACCCGTTCCCTTTAAGGGAAGCTCAATGGCTAGCGGCATTCCATTCTTGCGTTTGCGCTGTCTCAAAGCCTTCACTCTCCTATACCTATATATAAGTTGCAGCGGCGCCCGATTTTCCGCCTCCGCTTGGACACTCCAGCTGCGCTCAGCGGCTCCGTCCAATGTATGCCCCAAGTATAGGAGCCCCCCCTTCCGGCGAACAGTGCAGCTTGAGGGTATTCCTGCATTATGTTGCTAACCGTGCAGTGTACATTTCAGACTTTTGTGCAGAATTGTGAGAATTTGGACCTTTCCGGCGGCTTTGTGAGCACACAAATAACCCCCGGCTCCTCTTCGGATTGAAGATAGAACCGGGGGAATCGCGTCTTAAGCAGCTTGAACCTTTTATCCCTCCATCTTAAAAAGAACCTTGCTCCGCTTCCCGCTGCGTACCGGCTGCATCCCGGCGGCTTGCGCTTCAGCCTCACGCAGCACCTTCTGTCCCCGCCAGCGCCGCAGCACCAGCAGCCCTCTTGCCGCTTCATCGGCAATCATGCAGCAATAGATGCCCACCAGCCCCCATCCGGCGCTGATCCCAAACAGGTAAGAGCCGCCTACCCCGATCAGCGACATGGAGATGATGGAGACTACCATGGTATAACGGGTGTCTCCTATGGCATTGAGGCAGTTGCCCATGGCCATATTGAGCATTTTGCAGGGCTGCAGAATCAGATTCAAGGCAAGCAGTGATACGCCAATCGAGATAATCTCCTGGTCAGCAGTGAAGAAGCCCAGCAGCGTTCTGCCGAACAGAAACAGCAGCAGCACATTGGCACTTACAATGGCAAGCCCGATATAAAGCGTGCGGTACGCCCCACGGTATGCCTCCTTCATCTGCCGGGCGCCAAAGAGGTGGGCAATCTGAATTTGCCCCGCCATGGCTATGGCATATCCCAGCGTGAAGCAGAAGGATTCCAGCGTATTCAGATAGGTACGGGCCGCCAGCTCCTTGGCCCCAAGCAAGGCCAGGAATGAATAGATCGCCAGTTGTGACAACACCCATGAAGAGGAGTTCAGACCCAGCGGCCAGCTGATTCTAACAATCTCCCCGAACAATTTCTTGCTAAAGGTGCGGAAATCCCGCAGCCTGATTGTGCGTTCAAAAGCACCGCTGAACATATACAGCAGCACCACGACACCAAGCAGTCTGCTGACTATGTTAGACACGGCAATTCCGCCCAGCCCCATCTCGGGCAGCCCGAACATTCCGAAGATCAGGATATAATTCAGAATAATGTGGATCACATTGACGGCCACTCCTGTATACATCGGCCCGCGTGTATTGCCGGTATTGCGGATCGCCGAGCCGAGCGAAGCGGTCATTCCGACGAGAAACAGTCCTCCGCCGACATAAGTAAGATAGACATGTGCGAGTGGAATCAGACCGCCGGAGATATGAAGCGCACGCGCAATCGGGTCCGAGAACAGGAACAGGAGGATGCTGACCGCAAACCCCAGCACACTGCTGGCCGTAACCCCCATGATCGCTATCTTGCGCGCATCCTCATGGCTTCCCGAGCCGATACGCTGGGCAATCAGAATGCCCGCCCCGCCGGCAAAGGTTGTGAAGAGTGTGGTCAGCGCACCAAACAGCTGGTTTGAAATCCCAACTACCGCAACCGCATCATCGGAGATCCGGCTGACCATGATCGTATCCACTGTGCCCAGCAGCGTCTGCAGAAAAATCTCTATAAAAATCGGCCAGGCCAGCATCCACAGCCCAACTCTTCCACTTCCAGATTTCACTAATTCAACTCTCCCCTCACCGGTTGCACTCATAACATTCAGCTGCAACAAGCTTATAGATCACCTTGCTAGAAGTAAATTATAGGTGATATACTCTGGGAAATGTAGCAAATTCCAAACCTAAACTTTCATTTTTCAAACCTGCATCAAGGGGCTTAATGAGCCTGCTTCAATTTACCGGTCCACCCGTGCCTCATTACATCATCAGCGGTCTTGCCTATTTCCTGCCGGGATATATCCATATGAACCGCCAGCATATTCAGGTGTTTGATCTGCTGTTCGTCAGGGAGGGCTGCCTTTATCTCGGCGAGGAGGACCGCAGATACGAGGTCCGGGCAGGAGAAGCGCTGATTCTCCGCCCGGACTGCCATCACTTTGGAACCGAAGGCTGCCGGGAGGACACCTCCTACTATTGGCTCCACTTCCAGACCTCCGGCACCTGGAGTCCGGTTACCGTTCCTTCGGCCTCGTTAAAGGCAGAGGACACGGTTGATGAGTGCTCTCATTCCGCCCTGTTTGATGTCCGCACCTTCAACTTGTGGTTATCGCAGTACATGACACTGCTCCAGCCCGCCAGGATGGAAGAGCTGCTGGCCCAGCTGGAGCAGCTGAAGGTCAATGCCCACCTGGATTCAGTCCGCTTCAAGCAGCAGATTCTGTTCCAGGAGGTTCTGCAGCAGCTCTCCGCCTCCATGCACCGGGAGCAGACCGTCTCGTTAACCACCGCTTGTGCCGAGCAAGCCGCCTCTTTTCTGCGTGCCCATTACCGCGAGGAGATCACGACAGGTATGCTGGGAGACAGCCTAAATTTTCATCCGGTCTATATTGCCCGGTGTATGAACAGGGAGTACGGCTGCTCTCCTATGGAATACCTGCTCCGCTACCGCATTGAACAGAGCAAGCTGCTGCTGATGCAGACCAGCTTCCCCATCGCGCGGATTGCTGAAGAAGTCGGCTTCAACCAGGCTCCCTATTTCAGCTCCAGCTTCATGAAGCTGGAAGGGATCTCTCCGCGGCAATACCGCCAGCGCTTCTCCTGATGAAACGCACTGCTGCGGATGGGCGGGTATCCATGTGGATAGCCGCAGCAAGCAAACAAGCCACTATCCGTAGCTAACGGATAGTGGCTATGGATCAATCTCTATAGGTTGAACTTTAGATGCCGTCCCCCACCCGAATGGGTACATCTCCTCATCCCTTAATACGCAGCCATCGCTGACGCTGACTACCTTTGTAAGATTACTTGCAATCCGCCTTAGCCTCCTCCTCAAGCGAGGCAAAATACGCAATTTTATGATCTACCTTTTGCGCAAAGGTCTGGAAAAACTTAATCTTCTCATCAATATGCAGCTTATGATCCTGCAGCAATTTCCGCTGCTCGGGTAGTGAGCTATGTCCTTCCTTGGAGAGCGAGATAAACTGTTTGATATCGGCAATCGGCATCCCGGTATCCTTCAGGCAGCAGATTAACGAAATCAGCTCCAGATCCTCATCATGAAAACAACGGTTTCCGTTCTCATCCCTGGCAACCACGGGCAGTACGCCCTCTCTTTCGTAATAACGTAACGTATATTGGCTCAGACCGCTTTTTTGTGATGTGGTTTTGATGCTGTATCCCATGATAACAGCTCCCTTCTGCCGTTTGGCAATGGCTCCATCTCTAAAGTAACACCATTCGGGTTCTATTAAAAGCGCTTTAAAAATCTATTGACTTACAGTTAACTCTAAGGTCTACACTTTACTAGGAACCTTACATTTGAGGAGTGAGCAAACAATGGTAAAAAAAATTAAAGCAGGCAACAGCCAGCTTGAGGTCGCTCAGATTTCTTTAGGCTGCATGCGCATTGCCGATCTGTCTCCACAAGAAGCGGACGTGCATATTCACAGTGCCCTGGAGGCCGGAATAGACTTTTTTGACCATGCGGATATTTATGCCGCCGGTAAAGCTGAAGAAGTATTTGGCGACGTACTGGCCGCCAGCCCGGGCATGCGCGATCAGCTGATGATCCAGACGAAATGCGGAATCCGCCAGGGATTTTTCGACTTCTCCAAAGAGCATATTGTCCAGTCGGTGGAGAACAGCCTGAAGCGCCTGAAGACCGATTATGTAGACGTGCTCCTGCTGCACCGCCCCGACACGCTGATGGAGCCGGAGGAAGTGGCTGAAGCCTTTGATTTCCTAGAGCAAAAAGGTATGGTTAAGCACTTCGGTATCAGCAACCTCAACCCGCTGCAAATCGAGCTGCTCAAAAAAAATGTCAAACAACCGCTGCTCTTCAACCAGCTGCAGCTTAGCATTATGGTCTCAGGTATGATTGACGCCGGCTTCAACGTCAACATGACCAACTCCGGTTCAGTTGTACATGATGGAGGCATTCTGGAGTACAGCCGCCTGCATGATCTGACCATCCAGCCTTGGTCGCCGTTCCAATACGGCTTCTTTGAAGGTGTATTCCTGGGCAACGAGAAGTTCCCTGAGTTGAATGAAGTCATTGGCCGTCTGGCCGCTGAAAAAGAGGTTGCTGACACCGCCATTGCGATTGCCTGGCTGCTCAGACATCCGGCTAACATGCAGCCGATCGTGGGCACGACCAATACCCAGCGTCTGCTTGATATTTCCAAAGCGTCGGATATCACGCTGACCCGTCAGGAATGGTACGAGATTTATCGTGCAGCGGGCAATAAGCTTCCTTAACTTGTCCCATTTCTGGACCAGCCATAGCTTAAGAACACCTGTTAACAAACAAAGAGTACTCCAGAAGCCGCTTAAGGTTACCGGAGTACTTTTTGGTATTAACAACCTTTCTGAAATTATCATGCGGATCAACAGTGTACATAATCTGATTGACCTTTTTCATACACTGGGATATTTTATTTCTAAAGGATAAGTAGAACGGAGCTTGCAGATGGGGTTACACTATAAGGGGTTTCTGATATCGCTTCTGATTTTGTTGCCAAACATTCTTTTATTACGCTTTGCCCCACGATCTATTCCCAAATTAACCTCTACCTCTATTCTCTTTACGGTATTCGAACGGATTGGCCAAATCACTTGTTTTGTTCTGCCTATCCTCTATGGGCGAAAGATTGCAGAGCAACCTATAGACTATATAACACTTCTAATGGGGATCTGCCTCATAATTTACTACCTGTGCTGGATTCGCTTTTTTGGGGGCGGCCGAGAGTTTTCATTATTGTTTAAACCCTTAGGTCCTATCCCAATACCAATGGCCCTCTTCCCAATGCTGTATTTTATCCTTCTGGCATATTGGCTGCACTCTTATCTCTTTGTTGTCCCTGCCCTTATATTCACCATCGGCCACTTTGTAAATAGCTGGAGTGTATATATGCAGATCAGGAAATAGTATTACACTATATAGATTGAACTTAAGGTTTTAGAGTACAGGAGCAGTCGCAACTACGGTGAATATTTGGACTTCCGGCCGCTGTTGTCGTAAGAATTTCTTGGTTTTAACCACAATTAGCGGTAGAAATCCGAAGACTGCTTATGCTTTCGATGCTAGCTTTCCTTCGGAAAGCTTTCAGGCGGACACTACCGCTCCTCCAGTTCCAAAATCCCCCTCCGTTGCTCCTTTCCCTTATCTCAAGTTTTTAAGTTCAATCTATATATTCGAAATTCGGATTTTAAAAGCGACAGCTTTCGTTTCTTTAGCCTAGCGCACCCCTTCGCCGCCCTTTTCCGCCTTTGGCTTATCCCCATTCAAAGGCCGCTTTAACGACATAATAGCTTGCTATTCCGCCAGTGATAAATAACGGTGGGCCAAATCAATCAGCAATTGCTCCTCCATCCCGTGGAATTCGAAAATTGTCACTGTCTTATTTTTTTCTTCATGATAAAGATGCATCTCTTTCCACCCGGAATTGTGCGCTCTGATCAAGGCTACGTCCTCTCCAAACCCTTCAACAAACTTCCAGCTGGCCGGATAAGAATAAGACATGCGATCCGACTTCTTGCGCGGCTCGGGCTTGTTAAACAACGGAGATTTCCTCTCCTGAACGATATTATAATCTGTATCCTGCACCACAACGATGTGTTGCTGGCTGTCATTTTCGAAAATTTCCACAAAGCCTGGTCCGAGCTGCGTCACAACCTCGTCCTTGCCAGAGTTGTCTGCATAAGAATAGTGATATTTTACAAACCCTGCGCTTTCCGTCTTGTGCCAGCCTTCAAGCTGATCAAGCGACCTCAGCGGATAATACGCAAGCTTCTGCACCTCGGCAGCCGTTAATTTGTCTTTTTCCTTAAGTATCTGTGTGAAGCTATCCACTGGCGATTCCCAATCCGTCTCCTCTCCAATCACATCTGGAACGATATCGTCTTCCGGACTTCGAACCGTGAAATCCTGACTCCCCCAATCCAGATAGTTTTTCACATAGGAGTAACCGACAGCAGGCACAATGCCCAGGAATAGCACCACGGCCATCGCAACTATCGCCATCCTCCGCTTACCGATTGTCCGCTTGCCCCTTGATTCATGCCAAATTTGTGCCGCACTCAACGAGGTGTTTTTATTTTCCACCGAATCCTTCAGCGCATGTGAAATCCGGGTCTGCACATTATCTTTCATATAGTTTGCCTCCTTGAAAAAGTGCATTATCGCTATCCTGTTTCATCACGATCCTGAGTTTGCTTAACGCGGAATTCAACCTTGACTTGCATGTCCCCAGCGGAATACCCAAAACCTGCGCCGCCTCCTCCAAGGATAAATCCTGATAATAATGCAGTACGATAACCTCACGGCATTTTAATGACAGCTTGGCGACATGCTGCCAGACCTCTTGGCTGCTGTCCGGTACAAATCCTTGTCCCCTTGCTATATCAACCGCCTCCGGCATATGCTGGCCAAACAGCTTGAGCCATGTTTGCTTGCGCAGCATATTGCGTGTAATGTTCAGTGCGATCCGGTTAATCCATGGACGAAAGGGCCGCCCTTCATCATACAAATCGTATTTATTCATCACTTTAATAAAGGTCTCCTGAGTAATATCATCAGCCAGCGCCTCAGAGCGGGTTAATAATAAAGCCGTGCGATATACGTAAGCGGAATACTCATTGAATAGCTGGGTTAACTTCTCTTCTGTTATTTGTGTTTTCATCTCACCCCCCCTCCGAAATATGGCTTGTTGAATAACTGTCATAGTATATACACAGCGAGGCAGCTGTTTAGTTCGATTTTGCACTTAATAAATACACAAAAAAGCCCATTGATATAATATCAATGGACTTCTAAAGGTTGTAGTTGATACCGGCGAGAGGACTCGAACCTCCACGGTTTCCCACTCGATTTTGAGTCGAGCGCGTCTGCCATTCCGCCACGCCGGCGTATAGATGTAAAAAGAATCAGTTCTAAAAAATAATGGAGGCGCCACCCAGACTCGAACTGGGGATAAAGCTTTTGCAGAGCTTTGCCTTACCACTTGGCTATGGCGCCACAAAAATGGAGCGGACGACGGGAATCGAACCCGCGACCCTCGCCTTGGCAAGGCGATGCTCTACCGCTGAGCCACGTCCGCAAAATGGCTGGGGATATAGGATTTGAACCTATGCATGACGGAGTCAAAGTCCGTTGCCTTACCGCTTGGCTAATCCCCAATAACATTTTAGAAAAAAATGGGGCGACTGATGGGTCTCGAACCCACGAATGCCGGAACCACAATCCGGTGCGTTAACCCCTTCGCCACAGTCGCCATATGAAGCTGTTACTAACAATTTGCCAATCCTGTTTTAAAGAAATGGGGCGACCGATGGGTCTCGAACCCACGAATGCCGGAACCACAATCCGGTGCGTTAACCCCTTCGCCACGGTCGCCATATTAAGCTTTAAAATTTTCATTGGCAGGGGCAGCAGGAATTGAACCCACACCAACGGTTTTGGAGACCGTTGTTCTACCTTTAAACTATGCCCCTAAAGATGGTGGAGGCTGATGGATTCGAACCACCGAACACGTACGTGAGCAGATTTACAGTCTGATGCGTTTGGCCACTTCGCTAAGCCTCCACAGATGGTGCCGGCGAGAGGACTTGAACCCCCAACCTACTGATTACAAGTCAGTTGCTCTACCAATTGAGCTACACCGGCATATTCAGTTAAAGAAAATGGTGGCGCGGGAGGGAATCGAACCCCCGACACAAGGATTTTCAGTCCTTTGCTCTACCGACTGAGCTACCGAGCCATATAAGTTATTGTGCCATTTG